>NZ_JBFAJK010000025.1:0-97262 GCF_040655175.1 Micromonospora sp. NPDC050495
TCACACGGACCAAGGAGCGACGACGTCAGCGAGCGACCCACACGATTTTCAGCCCGGAACGGGCCACCTCGCCAGAGGCGACAAGGACTAACCCCACCCACCCACCCGCGGCGCCCCACACAGCCCGCCACCCTCCGCCGGCCCCAGGCACCGCTCCCCGCCCCACCCGCTCCGCCGCCCCCACCCGCCCCACCCGCTCCACCCGCCCCACCCGCTCCACCCGCCCCACCCGCCCCACCCGCTCCACGATCATGGAGTTGTGGCACCGGACAAACCCGGCTTATGCCGGCGTCGCGGGCGCCACAACTCCAAGATCGACGAGGCCGGGCGCGGGCGCGGGCGGGCGCGCGGGCGCGGGCGGGCGCGAGGGGGCGGGCGGGCGCGAGGGGGCGGGCGGGCGCGAGGGGGCGAGCGGGCGCGAGGGGGCGGGCCGACAGGAGGGCGCGGCTGGGGAGGGGGAGGAGAAGGGGTGGGGGGAGGGAAAAGAGGGAGGGGAAAAGAGGGAGGGGGTGGGTCAGGGGTGGGGGGTGGCTTCCTTGCGGACCTGGTCGGCGAGGTGGGCGGGCATCGGCTCGTAGCGGGCGAACTCGCGACGGAAGGTGCCGGTGCCGGCCGTCATCGAGCGCAGCTCGACCGCGTACCGGAGCAGTTCGGTGGCCGGGACCTCGGCGCGCACCAGGGTGCGGCCCTCGGCGTCCGGGTCCGGCTCGGTGCCGAGCACCCGGCCGCGCCGGCCGGAGAGGTCACCCATCACGGCGCCGACCGCGGAGTCGGGCACCCGGATGATCACCTCGTCCACCGGCTCCAGCAGGGCCGGCTGCCCCTGCTCGGCGGCGTCGCGCAGCGCCAGCGCGCCCGCGGTCTGGAACGCCGCGTCGGAGGAGTCCACGCTGTGCGCCTTGCCGTCGAAGAGGGTCACCCGCAGGTCCACCACCGGGTAGCCGGCGACCAGGCCGCGCTCCATCTGCGCGCGCACGCCCTTCTCCACGGACGGGATGTAGTTGTGCGGCACCGCCCCGCCGACGACCTTGTCCACGAACTCGAAGCCGGCGCCGCGCGGCAGCGGCGTCACCTCGATGTCGCAGACCGCGTACTGACCGTGGCCGCCGGACTGCTTGACGTGCCGGCCGTGCCCGCGGGCGCCGGTGGTCAGGGTCTCCCGCAGCGCCACCCGGACGGGCTCGGTCTCCAGCTCGACGCCACCGGCGCGGAGCCGGTCGAGCAGCACGTCGGCGTGCGCCTCGCCCATGCACCAGAGCACCAGCTGGTGGGTCTCGGGGTTGCGGTCCAGCCGCAGCGTCGGGTCGCCGGCCACCAGCCGGCCCAGGTTGCGGGCCAGCGCGTCCTCGTCGGCCCGGCTCTTCGCCACGATGGCCACCGGCAGCAGCGGCTCCGGCATTTCCCACGGGGCGATGAGCAGCGGGTCGTCCTTGGTCGAGATGGTGTCGCCGGTCTCCGCGCTGCCCGACTTGGTGATCGCGCAGATGTCGCCGGCCACCGCGGTGGCCACCTCGCGCAGCGTCGCGCCGAGCGGGCTGTACATGTGCCCGACCCGCTCGTCGGCGTCGTGGTCGGGGTGGCCGCGCTCGGCCATGCCGTGCCCGGACACGTGGACCACCTGGTCGGGGCGGAGCGTGCCGGAGAAGACCCGGACCAGGGAGACCCGCCCGACGTGCCGGTCGACGGTGGTCTTGACCACCTCGGCGACCAGTGGCCCGTCCGGGTCGCAGGCCAGCGGCGGCCGGGGTGAGCCGTCCACCCCGGTGACCGCCGGCAGCTCGTGCTCCAGCGGTGACGGGAACGCCGCCACCAGGCCGTCGAGCAGCGCGTCCAGGCCGACGCCGGTCTCCGCGCAGACCGGCACCACCGGGTAGAAGTGGCCCCGGGCGACGGCCTTCTCCAGGTCGGTGATGAGCACCTCGGTGTCGATCTCCTCGCCGCCGAGGTAGCGGTCCATCAGGGTCTCGTCCTCGCTCTCGGCGATGACTCCCTCGATGAGCTCGTTGCGCGCCTCCTGGATGGCGGGCAGGTGCTCCGGGTCGGGCTCGCGTACCGCGGCCGGCAGCCCGCCGGAGTAGTCGAAGACCCGCCGGGTGATCAGCCCCATCAGCCCGGCCACGCTCTCCCCGTCGTCGCCCAGCATCGGCAGGTAGAGCGGGAGCACGTTGTCGCCGAAGACCCGCTGGCAGAGCGCGACCGCCTCGTCGAAGTCGGCGCGTGGGTGGTCCAACCGGGAGACCGCCACGGCCCGCGGCATGTCCACCGCGGCGCACTCCTCCCAGAGGGCGGCGGTGGCGGCGTCCATCCCGTCGACGGCGGAGACCACGAACAGCGCGGCGTCGGCGGCCCGCAGCCCGGCGCGCAGCTCGCCGACGAAGTCGCCGTACCCGGGGGTGTCCAGGAGGTTGACCTTGACGTCGCGGTGCAGCAGCGGGGCGCAGGACAGGCTCACCGAGCGCTGCTGGCGTACGGCGGCCGGGTCGTGGTCGCAGACCGTGGTGCCGTCGGTGACGCTGCCGGCCCGGCCGATCGTGCCGCTGGCCGCGAGCAGCGCCTCGACCAGGGTGGTCTTGCCCGCCCCGGAGTGCCCGACGAGCACCACGTTGCGAACCCTGCCGGGTTCGGTCACCACCGGCGCGCCGCCGGTGACACCCTTCTCCTGGTTCTTCTGCGCCATCGCGGCGCACCTCCCTCAGCCGGTGGTGGTGGCGACCGCCGCTCGCGACGGGGAAGCGGCCCCGGGCGGGTTCCGCGGCGATATCTTCCGGTGATCTCCTCCGGGACGGCAACGCGGACCGGTGTCCCGGTGAACTGGCTCACCTCCCACGCTCGATCTCACACCCGTGACCGGGCCGGCACAAGTACGTCAGGGCGGGTCGGGACGACCGGCTGTGTCCCCGGCCGCCGCCGGCCGTTATCGTGGGACCGCCATGGCGAAGATCTTCCAAGTGACGGCCCGCGCGGGCATGACCCGCGTCGTGGAGCCGATCGCGCGCGGACTGCTCCGCGCCGGTGTGTCCCCCAACGCGGTCACCGTGACCGGGACCGTCGGCGTACTCGTCGGCGCGCTCGGCTTCGGCGCCCGCGGCCACCTGGTCGCCGGCGCGCTGATCGTCACGGTCTTCGCGCTGACCGACCTGCTCGACGGCACGATGGCCCGGATGAGCGGCGGCTCGACCCGGTTCGGGGCCTTCCTCGATTCGAGCATGGACCGGGTCGCCGACAGCGCCGTCTTCGGCGCGGTGGCGTACTGGCTGGCCACCGAGCACGAATACTCCGGGGTGGCGGCGGCGCTGCTCTGCCTCGCCGCCGGCGGGCTGGTCTCCTACGTCAAGGCCCGCGCCGAGGGCCTGGGCATGACCTGCAACGTGGGCATCGCCGAGCGCACCGAGCGGCTGCTGATCGTCGGGGTGGGCGGCCTGCTCACCGGCCTGGGCCTCGACCCGGCCCTGGAGATCGCGCTCTGGCTGCTCGCCGCGGTCTCGATCTTCACCGTCGGGCAGCGGATGGCCCACGTGTACCGGCAGGCCCAGCGGGTCGGCGCGGAGTGAACCTCACCGAGGCGGGCTTCGTCGCGGGGTGGCGCCTGGCCCGGGCGCTGCCCCGGCCCGTCGCGGCCGCGGCCTTCCGGGTGGGCGCCGACCGCGCGCACCGCAAGGGCGGCGGGGGTACCCGCCGGCTGCGCGCCAACCTGCGCCGGGTGGTCGGTCCGGAGCTGCCCGAGGCGGAGCTGGACGCGCTGGTCCGCGACGGCATGCGTTCCTACGCCCGGTACTGGCTGGAGGCGTTCCGGCTGCCGAGCCTGAGCCGCCGGGACATCCTCGCCGGGTTCCGCCTGGACGGCGCGGAGCTGCTCGCCGCGGACGTGGCCGCCGGGCGGGGCGCCGTGGTGGCGCTGCCGCACGCCGGCAACTGGGACGCGGCCGGCGCCTGGGTGGCGGCGACCGGCTGGCCGATCACCACGGTGGCGGAGCGGCTGCCGAAGGGTGTGTTCGAGCGGTTCGTCGCGTTCCGGGAGGGACTGGGCATGGAGATCCTGCCCAGCCACGGCGGCCCTCGCCCCCCGTTCGACGTGCTGGTGGACCGGCTGCGGGCCGGTGCGGTGGTGCCGCTGCTCGCCGACCGGGACCTCTCCGCCCGGGGCGTGGAGGTCGACTTCTTCGGTGGCCGGACCCGCATGCCGGCCGGCCCGGCGCTGCTGGCGATCCGCACCGGCGCCCCGCTCTACGTGGCCTCGATGTGGTTCGAGCCGGACGCCGCCTGCGCCTCGATCGAGGGCCCGCTGCCGCTGCCGGATCCGGACAGCGCCCCGCTGGACGCCCGGGTGCGCGCGGTGACGCAGCGGATTGCCGACGGTCTGGCGGCGGGCATCGCCCGGCATCCGCAAGACTGGCACATGTTGCAACGGATGTGGCTCGACCAGGGTCCGGGCGGGACGTCCTCGCCGACGCAGCCACCGGCCACCACCGGGACGGTCTAGGAGGGGGCGCAATGCGCATCGGCATCGTGTGCCCGTACTCCTTCGACGTCCCGGGCGGGGTGCAGAACCACGTCATGGACCTGGCCGAGGCGCTGCTCGGGCTGGGCCACGAGGTGAGCGTGCTGGCGCCGGCGGACGAGGACTCGGCGCTGCCGCCGTACGTGGTGTCGGCGGGGCGGGCGGTGTCGCTGCCGTACAACGGCTCGGTGGCCCGGATCGCGTTCGGGCCGGTCTCCACCGCGCGGGTGCGGCGCTGGATCACCCGGGGCGAATTCGACGTGCTGCACGTGCACGAGCCGCTCACCCCGAGCCTGTCGATGCTGGCGGTGCTCTGCGCGCGGGGGCCGGTGGTGGCCACCTTCCACACCGCGATGACCCGGTCCCGGGTGCTGTCGGCCGCGCAGGGGGTGCTGCAGATCGTGCTGGAGCGGATCACCGCCCGGATCGCGGTGAGCGCGCTGGCCCGCAAGGTGCAGGTCGAGCACATGGACGGCGGGGCCGTGGAGATCCCGAACGGGGTGGCGGTGGCGAAGTTCGCCGGTGTCGAGCCGCTGCCGGGCTGGCCGGGGGAGTGCGCGCCGGGCAGCGGCGGGACGCTCGGCTTCCTGGGCCGGTTCACCGAGCCCCGCAAGGGCTTCCCGATCCTGCGGGACGCCTTCGTCGCGCTGGCCGCGCAGCGTCCGGGGCTGCGCCTGCTGGTGGCCGGGCCGGGCGACGCGGACGACCTGTACGGGCAGTTCCCGGCGGCGCTGCGGGACCGGGTCAGCTTCCTCGGCATGGTCTCCGAGGCGGACAAACCTCGCATGCTGCGCAGCGCGCACCTCTACGTGGCGCCGAACACCGGCGGGGAGTCGTTCGGGATGATCCTCACCGAGGCGCTGGCCGCCGGCACCACCGTGGTGGCCAGCGACCTGGACGCCTTCCGCCGGGTCCTCGACGGCGGGCGGGCCGGGCGGCTCTATCCGAACGGAGACGCGGTGGCGTTGCGGGCCGCATTGGGCGAACTGCTCGACGACGCGGACGAGCGGGCCCGGCTGACCGCGTGCGGCGACCAGCTGGTGGCGAATTTCGACTGGCCCGTGGTTGCCCGCCGGGTTGTCGAGGTATACGCAGCGGCGATCGAGGCCACCGACGGCCGGGTCATCGACCAGGAGTGGGCGGAGCTGGGCTGACTCCCGTGGCCGGTGGGGTCCGGGTGGAGCGCGCTGGGGCCGGGAACCGTGCGGGCCGGGCGGGAGGAGGAGCAGCACTACGATGCCGGGCATGTGGTGGGTGGTGGGCACGATCCTGGTCGTCGGCCTCGGCGCGGCGTACCTGATCTGGACGGCCGGCCGGGTCCAGCGGCTGCAGGCCCGGGCGGAGTCGGCCGCCCGGGCGCTCGACGCCCACCTGTTGCGCCGCGCGGCGGCCGCGGCGGTGCTGGCCGAGCGGCGGTACGGGGTGGAGCTGTACGCGGCCGCCCGGATCGCCCTGGACGCCGTCCCGGAGGAACGTGAGGCCGCCGAGAACGACCTGACCCGGCAGCTGCGCGGGATCGAGCTGGATCCGGACGATCCGGCCTGCGAGGCGGTGATCGCCGCGAGCCGGCGCCTCGCCCTGGCCCGGCAGGTGCACACCGACCTGGTCCGGGACGCCCGGTCGGCGCGTGGCCGCCCGGTGGTGCGGCTGTTCCGGATGGGGCGGGGCCGCGACTGGCCGCGCTACTTCGACATCGACGATCCCACCGTCGTGCCGCGGGCGGACGTCACCACGGGCTGAGGCGGCGGGCCGGTGACGCCGACCACAGAGCAGGCCACCGGGGGTTTGATTGGCTGTCGGATCGGCGTTGGGCCGGTCGTAGCATCATCCGCAGCCACCCCCCGCGTACGTCCGAGGAGCGATGACCCGTGTCCGAATCCACCTCCCCGAACACTGACTCCACCGCCCTGGTCGGCACCGCCCGCGTGAAGCGGGGCATGGCCGAGATGCTCAAGGGTGGCGTGATCATGGACGTGGTCACCCCCGAGCAGGCCAAGATCGCCGAGGATGCCGGCGCCGTCGCCGTCATGGCGCTGGAGCGAGTGCCCGCCGACATCCGCGCCCAGGGCGGGGTGTCCCGGATGAGCGACCCGGACATGATCGACGGCATCATCGACGCCGTCTCGATCCCGGTCATGGCCAAGGCCCGGATCGGCCACTTCGTCGAGGCGCGGATCCTGCAGGCCCTCGGCGTGGACTACGTCGACGAGTCCGAGGTGCTGACCCCGGCCGACTACGCGAACCACATCGACAAGTGGGCGTTCACCGTCCCCTTCGTCTGCGGCGCGACCAACCTGGGCGAGGCGCTGCGCCGGATCACCGAGGGCGCCGCGATGATCCGTTCCAAGGGCGAGGCCGGCACCGGCGACGTCTCCAACGCCACCACCCACATGCGCAGGATCCGCCAGGAGATCCGCCGGCTCCAGTCGCTGCCCGAGGACGAGCTGTACGTCGCCGCCAAGGAGCTTCAGGCGCCGTACGAGCTGGTCAAGGAGGTTGCCGAGGCGGGCAAGCTGCCGGTGGTGCTGTTCACCGCGGGCGGCATCGCCACCCCGGCCGACGCGGCCATGATGATGCAGCTCGGCGCCGAGGGTGTCTTCGTCGGCTCGGGCATCTTCAAGTCGGGCAACCCGGCCCAGCGCGCCGCCGCGATCGTCAAGGCCACCACCTTCCACGACGACCCGGACGTGCTGGCCAAGGTCTCCCGCGGCCTCGGCGAGGCGATGGTCGGCATCAACGTCGACGAGATCCCGCAGCCGCACCGGCTGGCCGAGCGGGGCTGGTGAGCGGGGCGGGGCGCCCGCCCGAGGCATCCGGCCGCGGCGGGTCCCCCGCCCGACGACCCGTGGAGAGGAACGACCGGTGACCGTACCCCAGATCGGCGTGCTCGCCCTGCAGGGCGACGTGCGTGAGCACCTCGCGGCCCTGGCCGGGGCCGGGGCGGACGCCCGCCCGGTGCGCCGGGCGGCCGAGCTGGACGCGGTCGACGGGCTGGTCGTCCCCGGCGGCGAGTCCACCACCATGAGCAAGCTCGTCGACATCTTCGAGCTGCGGGAGCCGATCGACAAGCGGATCGCCGGCGGGATGCCGGTCTACGGCTCCTGCGCCGGAATGATCATGTTGGCCACCGAGGTGCTGGACGGCCGGGCCGACCAGCGTGGCTTCGCCGGCATCGAGATGACCGTCCGGCGCAACGCGTTCGGCCGGCAGGTCGACTCGTTCGAGGCGCCGGTGCGGCTCGCCGGGGTCGCGGGCGGGCCGTTCCACGCCGTCTTCATCCGGGCCCCCTGGGTGGAACGGGTCGGCGACGGCGTCGAGGTGGTCGGCCGGGTCACCGACGACGACTCCAGGTCGCCGCGTGGCGTCCGACGCGCCGAGCTGGAGTCGTCGTCCGGCCCGGCCGCGGACCGGATCGTCGCGGTCCGGCAGGGCCACCTGCTGGCCACCTCGTTCCACCCGGAACTCACCGGTGACCTGCGGCTGCACCGCTACTTCGTGGACCTGGTCCGGGCCGCCGGCTGAGCCCGTCCGGCCTGGTCCGGGCGTCCGCCGGCCGGTTCCGCGGCCCGGCTCCCTGCTCCGCCGGGGGCGGCCGTCGGCGTGTCGCCGGGCCCGCCATGGGTGCCGGGTGTGACATGCGGGGCCCCGACCTCGGTAGGATTGCCGCTGGTTCGGCAGGGCTCACCGCCCGCCGCCGCCCTCCAGCCGACCGCCCGGCGGTCCCGGTCCGGCGCGGGCGCGGACAGTCGACGCAGGCGTGAGTCAACAGACGGAGGTATGAGATGTCCGGCCACTCAAAGTGGGCGACCACCAAGCACAAGAAGGCCGTCATCGACGCCAAGCGCGGCAAGATGTTCGCCAAGCTGATCAAGAACGTCGAGGTGGCGGCCCGGACCGGCGGCGGTGACCCGGCCGGCAACCCGACCCTCTACGACGCCATCCAGAAGGCGAAGAAGAACTCCGTTCCGAACGACAACATCGATCGCGCGGTCAAGCGCGGCTCCGGCCTGGAGGCCGGCGGCGCCGACTACCAGACGATCATGTACGAGGGCTACGGCCCGAACGGCGTCGCGCTGCTCATCGAGTGTCTGACCGACAACCGCAACCGGGCGGCCACCGAGGTGCGCACGGCGCTGACCCGCAACGGCGGCTCGTTCGCCGACGCCGGCTCGGTGTCGTACATGTTCTCCCGCAAGGGCGTGGTGATCGTCCCGAAGGCGGGGACCACCGAGGACGACGTGATGATGGCGGTCCTGGACGCGGGCGCCGAGGAGGTCAACGACCTCGACGAGGCGTTCGAGGTGGTCTCCGAGCCGACCGACCTGATCGCGGTGCGCACCGCCCTGCAGGACGCCGGTATCGAGTACGAGTCGGCCGAGTCCTCGCTGATCCCGAGCGTCAACGTCCCGCTCGACGAGGAGGGCGCTCGCAAGATCTTCAAGCTGATCGACGTGCTGGAGGACTGCGACGACGTGCAGAACGTCTACGCGAACTTCGACGTCAGCGACGAGGTGATGGCGGCGGTGGGCTGAGCCGGCCCCGACCACGCCACCCGGTACGCGCCGCGGCCCGGCACCCCTGTGGGTGCCGGGCCGCGGCGTGTCGAGCGGGTCAGCGCCGGTTGCGGTACGCCTTGACCGCGCTGTCGATGATGTCCCAGGCGGTGACCAGGGCGGTGCCGACGGCGACGAAGGTGGCGACGTTGTGCAGGTTCTCCGCCTGGGAGAGCCACTCCCACCGCTGCACGAAGTCCGGGTTGAGCAGCCGGTCGGTGGAGATCAGCCAGAGCACCGGGACGGCGAACGCGAGGTCCAGCGCGGCGTTGACCGCGACCAGCGGCCAGGTCCAGCGGCCGGCGCGGAACTTGGCGAACTCCAGGCCGATGGTCGCGACCAGCACGGCCATCAGGAACGGCAGCCAGAAGCTCCACAGCGCGGGGTCGAGGATCGGCAGGTTGCCGCCGCCGTCGCCGGGCACGAACGAGTGGAAGTGCTGGATCGGCAGGTACGCGATGACCAGCACCAGGAACCCGATGGCGGCGACCGTGTCGACCGGCGTGATCTGCCGGGCGGTGTAGTCCTCCTGGAGCTGGTCGACGGTCCACGCGGGCAGGTGGAGCGAGGTGTTGGTGCGCTCCAGCACCGCGAAGACCAGGGTGACCCAGAAGGCGATCTGGACCGCGGCCTGGATCGCCGCGCTGATCCCCGCGCCGATCGCGCCGCCCCCGTTGCCGTCGGAGGCCTCAACCAGGCCGACGACGACCCCGACGAGCGCCGGGATGAAGCTGAGCAGCAGCTTCATCAGCCGCTCCCAGGCCAGGTAGTAGGCCGGGCCGATGAGCTGGAGCCGCCGGTCGGCGTAGCGGGCCGCGAGCTGCGCGGGGTTGCCCAGCTCGGTGAGCACCTCGCGCTCGGCGGTGGCGACGTCGCGACCGTCGGCCCGCCGACCGTCGATCATGTCCTCGATCGAGCCGCGCAGCTCGGTCGCGATCTCCTCGCGCCGGTCGGCCGGCACCGCCCGCAGGGTGGCGGCGAGGTAGCGGTCGGTCAGGGTGGTCATTGTCCTACTCCTTCGATCAGCCCGGTGAGCGAGGTCTGTACGGCGGCGAGGTCGTCGAGGAGCCGGCGGAGCACCGTCTCCCCGGCGTCGCTGGTGCGGTAGAACTTGCGCGGCCGGCTTTCCTCGGTGTTCCACTCGCTGGTCAGCAGCCCCTGCTCCTCGAGGCGGCGCAGCAGCGGGTAGAGGGTGTTGGCGTCCACCGGGAAGCCGTGCCCGGTGAGCCGTTGCAGCAGGGAGTAGCCGTAGTCGGGGTGGCGCAGGGCGATCAGGCTCGCCACCACGACGGTGCCCCGGCGCAGCTCCTGGAGGTGGGTCCGTAGTACGTCGTCGCTGCCCATGCGTCACACCATACTGTGTGACACACACTAATGTCTAGCGCTACATCGTCGTGTAGTGAACAACGATGTGTGCGGAGCGGCGGCGACCAGGAAACGGAGGCCGGACACGAGACGCGGGCCACCCTCGGCGCGGACGGTGGAGCCGCCGAGTTGACCTCGGTAGGGTGGTTCCCGGTCGGCTCCGACCGCCAAGATCCACAGCTGGGGGGCGCCTCGCATGGGCGATTCGTTCGCGCATCTGCACGTACACACCGAGTACTCGATGCTCGACGGGGCGGCCCGGCTCAAGGACCTCTTCGCCGAGGTCGGCCGGCAGGGAATGCCGGCGGTGGCGATGACCGACCACGGCAACATGCACGGCGCGAACGACTTCTACAAGCAGGCGATGGCCGCTGGGGTCACCCCCATCCTCGGCGTCGAGGCGTACGTGGCGCCGGAGTCGCGCTTCCACAAGCAGCGGGTCAAGTGGGGCCGACCGGAGCAGAAGAGCGACGACGTCTCCGGCAACGGCGCGATCACCCACATGACCATGTGGGCGCAGAACCGGACCGGGCTGCACAACCTGTTCAAACTCAACTCGCGCGCCTCCATGGAGGGCCACTACATCAAGTGGCCCCGGATGGACATGGAGCTGATCGCCGAGTACGCGGAAGGGATCATGGCGACCACCGGCTGCCCGTCCGGTGCGGTGCAGACCCGGCTGCGGCTCGGCCAGTTCGACGAGGCGCTCAAGGTCGCCGGGGCGTACCAGGACATCTTCGGCAAGGAGAACTACTTCCTGGAGTTGATGGACCACGGCCTGGACATCGAGAAGCGGGTCCGGGAAGGGCTGACCGAGGTCGGTCGCAAGCTCAACATCCCGCCGGTGGTCACCAACGACTCGCACTACACCACCGAGTCGCAGGCCGAGGCGCACGACGTCCTGCTCTGCGTGCAGACCGCCAGCAACATCGACGACCCCAACCGGTTCCGCCTCGAGGGCGGCGGCTACTACATCAAGTCGGCCGACCAGATGCGCGCGGTGAACACCTCCGAGCTCTGGCTGGAGGGGTGCCGCAACACCCTGCTGATCGCCGAGAAGGTCGACCCGGCCGGGATGTTCGAGTTCCACAACCTGATGCCGCGCTTCCCGACCCCGGAGGGGGAGACCGAGGAGTCCTGGTTCCGCAAGGAGACCTTCGCGGGGCTGGCCCGCCGGTTCCCCGGCGGGGTTCCCGAGACCCACGTCAAGCAGGCCGAGTACGAGCTGGGCGTCATCATCCAGATGGGCTTCCCGTCGTACTTCCTCGTGGTCGCCGACTTCATCCAGTGGGCCAAGAGCCAGGGCATCGCCGTCGGCCCGGGCCGCGGTTCGGCCGCCGGCTCGCTCGTCGCGTACGCCCTGGGCATCACCGACCTGGACCCGCTGCCGCACGGCCTGATCTTCGAGCGGTTCCTCAACCCCGAGCGGGTCTCGATGCCGGATGTCGACATCGACTTCGACGAGCGCCGGCGCGGTGAGGTGATCAAGTACGTCACCGAGAAGTGGGGCGAGGACAAGGTCGCGCAGATCGCCACCTTCGGCACGATCAAGGCGAAGGCCGCGATCAAGGACTCGGCCCGGGTGCTCGGCTACCCGTACGCGGTCGGCGACCGGATCACCAAGGCCATGCCCCCGGCCGTGATGGGCAAGGACATCCCGCTCACCGGCATCTTCGACCCGAAGCACCCGCGCTACGCCGAGGCCGGCGAGATCCGTGGTCTCTACGAGTCCGACCCGGACGTCAAGAAGGTCATCGACACCGCGCGCGGCATCGAGGGGCTGATCCGGCAGACCGGCGTGCACGCCGCCGGCGTCATCATGTCCGCCGAGCCGATCATCGACCACATCCCGCTGATGCGCCGGGACGCCGACGGGGCCATCATCACCCAGTTCGACTACCCGACGTGCGAGTCGCTCGGGCTGTTGAAGATGGACTTCCTCGGCCTGCGCAACCTGACCATCATCGACGACGCGCTGAAGAACATCGAGAGCAACCACGGCCGCAAGGTCGACCTGCTCCAGCTCCCGCTCGACGACAAGCCGACGTACGAGCTGCTGGCCCGCGGCGACACGCTCGGCGTGTTCCAGCTCGACGGCGGCCCGATGCGCTCGCTGCTGCGGCTGATGAAGCCGGACAACTTCGAGGACATCTCCGCCGTCCTGGCGCTCTACCGGCCCGGCCCGATGGGCGCCAACTCGCACACCAACTACGCGCTGCGCAAGAACGGCCTGCAGGAGATCACCCCGATCCACCCGGAGCTGGCCGAGCCGCTGGAGGAGATCCTCGGCCCCACCTACGGCCTGATCGTCTATCAGGAGCAGGTGCAGCGCGCCGCGCAGAAACTCGCCGGCTACAGCCTCGGCCAGGCCGACCTGCTGCGCCGGGCGATGGGCAAGAAGAAGAAGGAGGTCCTCGACAAGGAGTTCGTGCCGTTCCGCGACGGCATGCGCGGCAACGGCTACTCCGACGAGGCCATCCAGACCCTCTGGGACATCCTGGTCCCGTTCGCCGACTACGCGTTCAACAAGGCGCACACCGCCGGCTACGGGCTGGTGTCGTACTGGACCGGCTACCTCAAGGCCAACTACCCGGCCGAGTACATGGCGGGGCTGCTCACCTCCGTCGGCGACGACAAGGACAAGATGGCGCTCTACCTGTCGGAGTGCCGCCGGATGGGCATCCAGGTGCTGCCGCCGGACGTCAACACCTCGGCCGGGCCGTTCACCCCGGTCGGGAAGGACATCCGCTTCGGCCTGGCCGCCATCCGCAACGTCGGCGCGAACGTGGTCGCCTCGATCATGCGGTGCCGGGACGAGAAGGGCAGCTACACCGACTTCTACGACTTCCTGTCCAAGGTGGACGCGGTGGTCTGCAACAAGAAGACCATCGAATCGCTGATCAAGGCCGGCGCGTTCGACTCCCTCGGCCACCCCCGCAAGGGCCTGCTCGCCGTGCACGCCGACGCGATCGACGCGTACGCCGACGTGAAGCGCAAGGAGGCCGTCGGCCAGTACGACCTCTTCGGCGCCGGCTTCGGCGACGCGGACACCGGCGGCAGCACCACGGTCATGCCGACCATCGGCGCGGGGGAGTGGGACAAGCGGGACAAGCTCGCGTTCGAACGCGAGATGCTCGGCCTGTACGTCTCGGACCATCCGCTGTTCGGCCTGGAGCACATCCTCAACGCCGCCGCGGACACCACCATCGCCGCGCTCAACGAGGAGGGCGCGGTGCCCGACGGCGCGGTGGTCACCCTGGCCGGCATCCTCTCCGGCGTGCAGCGCCGGGTGACCAAGCAGGGCCGGGCGTGGGCCTCGGCCACCCTGGAGGACCTCGCCGGCGGGGTGGAGACGCTGTTCTTCCCGAACACCTACGAGGTGATCGGCCAGTACATCGCCGAGGACGCCATCGTGGTGGTCAAGGGGCGGGTGGACCGCCGCGACGACACCCCGCGGATCATGGCGATGGACATGTCCATGCCGGACGTCACCAGCAACCCGGCGACCAAGCCGGTCACCCTGACCATCCCGGTGCACCGCTGCACGCCGCCGCTGGTGGAGAAGCTCAAGGAGACCCTGGTGCTGCACCCCGGCGACACCGAGGTGCACGTCAAGCTGCTCAACGGCGGCAAGGTCACCACGCTGCGGCTCGGGCCGTTCCGGGTGGCCGCCACCACGGCACTGATGGGCGACCTGAAGAGCGTGCTCGGCCCCGCCAACGTCAGCTGACCCCGGGCCGCCCTCGCCGCGGGCGCGTTCGCGACCTGCCCGCCGAGGGCCGCCGGCCGCGGATTGGCCGTCCCGGCCGCCGCCGGCGCTCGTTAGCGTCGGGGCATGGACCTCGCGCAGGCGCAGAAGCTCTGGCAACCGGAGCCCGGGTGGCTGAACACCGCCACCTACGGGCTGCCGCCCGACCCCGCCTGGGAGGCGGTGCAGGAGGTGCTCGCCGACTGGCGGGGCGGGCGGGTCTCCTTCGAGGGCTGGGACCCGGCCGTCGGCCGCTCCCGGGCGGCCTTCGCCGGCCTGGTCGGCGTACCCGCCGAGGACGTGACCGTCGGCAGCACCGCCTCGCAACTGCTCGCCCCGGTGGCCGCCGCGCTGCCGCCCGGGGCGACCGTGGTGGTGCCCGAGGTGGAGTTCACCTCGCTGCTCTTCCCCTGGATGGCGCAGCAGGACCGGGGGGTGCGGGTGCGGACGGTCCCGCTGGCCGGCCTGGTCGACGCCATCGACGCGGACACCGACGTGGTCGCGTTCAGCCTGGTGCAGTCCGTCGACGGCAGCGTCGCGCCGTACCGCGAGATCGTCGCGGCGGCCCGGGCGCACGGCGCGCTCGTGGTGGTCGACGCCACCCAGTCCTGCGGCTGGCTGCCCTTCGACGCCGGCCTGGCCGACGCGGTGGTCGTCGCCGCGTACAAGTGGCTGATGGCGCCGCGCGGCGCGGCCTTCGCCTACCTGGCCCCGGCGCTGCGTGACCGGATGCGTCCGGACGCCGCCAACTGGTACGCGGGTGCGGACCCGCAAGCCTCCTACTACGGCCCACCGCTGCGGCTGGCCGACACCGCCCGGCGCTTCGACATCTCCCCGGCCTGGTTCAGCTACGTCGGCGCGGCCCCAGCGCTCGAACTGCTCGCCGAGGTCGGGGTGGCGGCGGTGCACGAGCACGACGTGGCGCTGGCCAACCGGTTCCTCGCCGGGCTGGGCCACCCGCCGGGCGACAGCGCGATCGTCACGGTGACGGTGCCGGACGCGCAGCAGAAGCTGGCCCGGGCCGGGGTGCGCGCCGCCGTCCGGGCCGGCCGGGTCCGCGCGTCGTTCCACCTCTACACCACCGAGGCGGACGTCGACCTGGCCCTGACCGCGCTGACCGGCTGATCCGCGGCGGCTCGCGACGGGCTGAACCATCGCGGGCGGCGGCTGCCCCGCCGAACGGCTGCTCCGCCGCGCTGATCCGCCACGGGCCGTCCCGCGACGAACTGAGCGGGTGCTCCCACCCCGGGACCGGGCGGGAGCGCCCGCTCAGGCCAACGGGCCGCCGACCCGCCGGCGCGCCGGCCCGCGGAGGGCGGCGCTCGACCGGCGGCGGACGGGGTCCCTTCCGGACGTGTGACGCCCAGCGGGCCCCTCGACGCGGCGGCCACCCCCAAACTATCGGCGCAAGTTTCCCGCCGTCCACCCCGGACCGTGCCTCGCCCCGACCCCTACCCGCCGGCCGACGGACCGCACTGAACCCCGCGGGCGCCGCCGGCTGCCGTCCCGCACTGAACCCCGCGGGCGCCGCCGGCTGCCGTCCCGCACTGAACCCCGCGGGCGCCGCCGGCTGCCGTCCCGCGCCGGGCGCGGACGGGACGGGCTCCGTCGGTGCGGCGTCGACGACGGCGACCGGTAGGCCCGTCCCCGGCCACGGCGGGACGCGGCCGGGGCGCGCCGCGTGACGGTGGTGCCACCACATGTCGACGCCCGCCGATGACTCCCCGGGCGATGGGGCGCGCCGGACGGGCCGGCCCACTATGGCGGGCCAGGCCGTCCGCCGGGGGGCGAATGTGTGGTCGGTCGACATGGTTCGATCCGGTGAGCGCGCCGTAGGTTTCCTGCACGCGACGGCCCTGTGACCCCGGTCACCGACCTGGCCGCCGCTGGTGGGACCTGCGGAGGGTGTGGCGATGGCCGGGCAAGCGATCCTGTCGGCCCGCGGGCTGACCCGGGACTTCCGGGGCTTCCGGGCCGTCGACGGGGTCGACCTCGACGTGGCGCCGGAGTCCGTGCACGCCCTGGTGGGGCCGAACGGCGCCGGCAAGACCACGCTGTTCAACCTGCTCACCGGCTTCCTGCCGGCCAGCGGCGGACGGATCGAGCTGGCCGGGCGGGACGTCACCGGCCTGCCCCCGGAGCGGGTCGCCCGGCTCGGGGTGGCCCGCTCGTTCCAGATCACCAGCCTCTTCCCGCAGCTCGCCGCCCGCGAACACGTCGAGCTGGCGCTCCAGTCGGGCAGCGGGCTGGGCTGGCGGTTCTGGCGCTCGGCGAAGCTGATGCGCCGCTACCGGGAGCGAGCCGACGAGCTGCTCGCCATGGTCGGCCTCGCCGAGCTGGCCGAGGCCCCCGCCGAGGCCCTCGCGTACGGACGCAAGCGGGCCCTGGAGCTGGCCATCGCCCTCGCCCTCGACCCGAAGGTGCTGCTGCTCGACGAGCCCACCGCCGGCATGGGGCTGGAGGACGTCGACCGCACCGTCGACCTGATCGCCACGGTCCGCACGGGCCGCACCGTGGTCATGGTGGAGCACAACATGAGCGTCGTCGGCCGGCTGGCCGACACCGTCACCGTCCTGCAGGCCGGCAAGGTGCTCGTCGAGGGGCCCTACGAGCAGGTCCGCGCCGACGAGCGGGTCATCACCGCCTACCTGGGAGCCGCGGATGCTGCGCATTGAGAACCTCTCCGCCTGGTACGGCGAGGCGCAGGTGCTGCGGGAGGTGAGCCTGGAGGTGGCCGCCGGCGAGGTGGTCACCCTGGTCGGCCGCAACGGGGCCGGCAAGTCCACCCTGCTGCGCAGCGTGATGGGGCTGCACCCCGGCCAGCGGGGCACGGTCACCCTCGACGGTCGGGACATCACCCGGCTGCCGGCGTACCGGCGGGCGCGGGCCGGGCTCGGCTGGGTGCCCGACGACCGGGGCGCGTACGCCACCCTGACCGTCACCGAGAACCTGACCCTGCCGCCCCGGGTCGGTCCCGACCCGTGGTCCCTGGACCGCATCTACGCGGCGTTCCCGGCGCTGCACACCCGCCGCGACTCGCCGGCCACCCGGCTCTCCGGCGGCGAGCAGCAGATGCTCGCCCTGGCCCGGGTGCTGCGGATGGGCGCCCGGCTGCTGCTCTGCGACGAGCCCACCGAGGGCCTGTCGCCGCTGCTCGTGCAGCAGGTCGGCGACCTGCTGCGGGACGCCAAGCGGCACGGCGTGACCGTGCTGCTGGTCGAGCAGAACCTGCACTTCGCCACCGGCGTCGCCGACCGGCACTACCTGCTGGCCGAGGGACGCATCGCGGAGGCGATGGACAACTCCGAGGTGCGCTCGCGGGAGCGCGAGCTGCTGGCGTACCTCGGCATCTGACACGACGGCTGACCCGCGCGGACCGCGCGGTACGAAGGGGATGACATGCGTAAGAGCGTGGGTGTGGCCGCGGCGTCGGCGGCGGCCTTGCTGGTCGCCGGCTGCGGCGGCGGTGGTCCGCAGTCCGGCGGCGACTCGAAGCTGACCGGCGACAAGATCGTGCTGGGCGTGCTCAACGACCAGTCCGGGGCCTACTCGGAGCTGTCCGGGCGGAACTCGGTCAAGGCCGTGCAGATGGCCATCGCCGACTTCAAGGCCAAGTACGGCGACAAGGCGGTGACCAAGGACATCACCGTGGAGACCGCCGACCACCAGAACAAGCCGGACGTGGCCAACAGCAAGGCCCAGGAGATGTACGACCGCAAGGGCGTCGACGCCATCCTGGACGTGCCGACCTCCTCGGCCGCGCTCAAGGTCGCCGACGTGGCCAAGGAGAAGAAGAAGCTCTACTTCAACATCGGCGCGGCGACCACCGACCTGACCGGCAAGAGCTGCAACAAATACACGTTCCACTACGCCTACGACACCTACATGCTGGCGCACGGCACCGGCACGGTGACCACCGAGCAGGTCGGCAAGAACTGGTACATCCTCTACCCGAACTACGCCTTCGGGCAGGACATGGAGAAGAGCTTCTCCGCGGCCATCAGCAAGGCCGGCGGCACGGTGGTCGGCAAGGACGGCGCGCCGTTCCCGAACACCAGCGGCGACTACTCCTCGTTCCTGCTCAAGGCGCCCACGTTGAACCCGAAGCCGCAGGTGCTCGGCACCATGCAGGCCGGCGCCGAACTGGTCAACGTGGTCAAGCAGTACAACGAGTTCAAGCTCCGGGACAAGGGTGTCGGGCTGGCCGTCGGCCTGATGTTCATCACCGACATCCACTCGCTCACCCCGGCCGCGCTGGCCGGCACCACCTACACCGACGCCTGGTACTGGAACTTCGACCAGCAGAACCGGGAGTGGGCGGACAGGTTCCAGAAGGAGACCGGCACCCGGCCGTCGTTCGCCCACGCGGCCAACTACTCCGCGGCCATGCAGTATCTGGAGGCCGTGCAGGCCGCCGGCACCGACGACGCGGACACCGTGGTCAAGGGGCTGGAGGGCAAGGAGATCAACGACCTGTTCCTGCGCAACGGCAAGATCCGCGCCGAGGACCACCGGGTCATCCACGACGCCTACCTGGCCCAGGTGAAGCCGCAGGCCGAGGTCGGCGAGCCGTGGGACTACGTGAAGATCCTCAAGACCATCCCGGCGGCCGAGGCGTTCCGCGCCCCGTCCCCGGACTGCACGCTCTGACATGTCCGGGTTCCTGCAGAACACGTTCAACGGGTTGGTGGGCGGGGCGTTCTACGCCCTGCTCGCCCTCGGGCTCGCGGTCATCTTCGGCATGCTGCGGGTGGTGAACTTCGCCCACGGCGCCTTCTACATGCTCGGCGCGTTCGGGGCGTACGTGCTGCTCGCCGAGGCGGGCGTGCCGTTCTGGGCGGCCCTGGTGATCATGCCGCTGGCGCTGGGCCTGCTCGGCATGGCGCTGGAACGGGCGGTGATCCACCGGCTGACCCGGCTGGACCCGCTCTACAACTTCCTGTTCACCTTCGGCCTGACGCTGATCCTCCAGGACCTGGTGAAGTCCCGGTACGGCGTGCAGTCCAGCCCGTACGCCACGCCCGCCGAGCTGAGCGGGACGGTCGACTTCGGGCTCTTCGACTTCCCCACGTACCGGGTCTTCATCCTCGGCTTCACGGTGCTGCTCTGCGTCGCCGTGTGGTGGGTGCTGGGGCGGACCCGGATCGGCACGGTGGTCCGGGCGGCCACCGAGCGGCCGGAGCTGACCCGGGCCCTCGGCATCGACGTGGGCCGGTGGGTCACCCCGGTGTTCGGCTTCGGCATCGCCCTCGCCGGGCTGGCCGGGGTCCTCGCGGCCCCGATGCGCGCGGTCAATCCGCTGATGGGCGCCGACCTGATCATCGTGGTCTTCGCGGTGGTCGTGATCGGCGGCCTCGGCTCCATCTTCGGTTCGGTGGCGGCCGGCTTCGGCATCGGCCTGGTCCAGGCCTGGGGCGAGGCGTACCTGTCGGACTTCCCGATCGTGTCGCAGACCGTCGTCTTCGTGGTGATGGCCGCGGTGCTGCTCTGGCGACCGGCCGGCCTGTTCGGCCGTGAGGAGGCCCCGGCGTGAGCGCGAGGAGTGAGCCGCGAGCCCCGCAGTCGCGGACCGAGGGGGCGACGAGCAGCGTCGTGGACGTTCCCGCCGGGGAGGCGGCCCGCCCGGCGCCCCCGTCCGGGCTGCTCACCGTGGCCCGAGCCCCCGGCTGGGTCCGGTACGCCCTGCTCGCCGCCGGCCTGGTGGCGGCGCTCTGGCTGCCCAACGGGCTCTACCCGGCGGTGGCCGTGGACATCCTCTGCTGGGCGCTCTTCGCCGTCTCGGTGGACCTGCTGCTCGGCTTCACCGGGCTGATGTCCTTCGGGCACGCCGCGTTCTGGGGCACCTCGGCGTACGTGACCGGCCTCGTCGCGATCCACGCCGGCCTGCCCTTCCCGCTGGCGGTGCTGGCCGGGGCCCTGGCGGCGGCGCTGCTCGCGGTGCCGATCGGCTACCTGGCGGTCAAGCGGACCGGGATCTACTTCGCGATGGTCACGCTGGCCTTCGCGCAGCTGGTCTACTACGTGGCCAACGAGTGGCGGTCGGTCACCCAGGGCGAGAACGGCCTGCAGGGCGTGCCCCGGGAGTTCTTCGGGCTCGACCTCACCGACGACTACTACTTCTACTACGCGATCCTGCCGATCGTGCTGCTCGGGCTCGCCGCGGCCTGGCGGATCGTGCACTCGCCGTTCGGCCGGGTGCTGGTCGGCATCCGGGACAACCCGGCCCGGGCCCGCGCGCTCGGCTATCCGGTGCACCGCTACAAGCTGACCGCGTTCGTGCTCTCCGGGTTCCTGGCCGGGCTGGGCGGCGGACTCTTCGCGGTCGGCCACCGGTTCGTCTCGCTGGACGTGCTGCACTGGACCACCTCCGGCAAGGCGGTCATCGTGGTGGTGCTCGGCGGCATCGGCACGCTGTGGGGCGGGGTGCTCGGCGCGGCCCTGGTGGTGCGCCTGGAGGACTGGCTGTCGTTCTCCGGATTCGAGGCGATCGGCCTGGTCACCGGCGGCATCTTCGTCCTGGTGGTGCTGCTGTTCCGGCGCGGCATCTGGGGCACGGTCGCCCAGTGGGCGCTGCGCCGGCGGGGGCCGCGGCGCCGGTGACCCGGCCGCGGTGGCGGCCCGACGCCACCGCCCCGACGACCCCCCCCCGACGGCCGAGCGCCGCCGGGGGGTTCGTTTCGTGGTGGGCCGGTCCGGGCGGGCGGTGGGTGACCTGGACCACAAACGATACGAACCGGTTCCGTATCGAAACCCTCTCACCTAGGCTCGTCGTCGTTACGAGTCTGCCCCGTATCGTATTTGGATGCGGGGGAACCGGGGGGAGAAAACCGCGTGGAACTGCACGAGAACACCGGACACCCGAGGAGGTGGGCGATCCTGGGGGTGCTGGTGATCAGCCTCCTGGTGGTCGTCCTCGACAACACCATCCTCAACGTCGCCCTGCGCACCCTCGCCGACCCGGTGCACGGCCTCGGGGCCAGCCAGGGCGAGCTGGAATGGGCGATCAACTCCTACACCCTGGTCTTCGCCGGGCTGCTGTTCACCTTCGGCGTCCTCGGCGACCGCCTCGGCCGCAAGCGCTTCCTCATGATCGGTCTGGTCCTGTTCGGGCTCGCCTCGCTGCTCTCCGCGTACGCCCAGGACCCGGCCCAGCTGATCGTCACCCGCGCGCTGATGGGCATCGGCGGCGCCGCCATCATGCCGGTGACCCTGTCGATCATCTCCAACGTCTTCGACCCCCGCGAGCGGGGCCGGGCCATCGGCGTCTGGGCCGGCGCGGTCGGCCTCGCCGTGGCGATCGGCCCGGTCCTCGGCGGCGCCCTGCTCGAGCACTACTGGTGGGGCTCGGTCTTCCTGATCAACGTGCCGGTGGTCCTGCTCGGGGTGGTGCTGGTCGCCGCCCTGGTCCCGGAGTCCCGCGACCCGAAGCCGGGCCGGGTCGACCTGCTCGGCGTGCTGCTCTCCGTGGTCGGCCTGGTCGCCCTCACCTACGGCATCATCGACGGCGGTGAGCACGGCTTCGGCCGGCCGCAGGTCTGGGTCGCGATCGCCGGTGGGCTCGCCGTGCTCGGCTGGTTCATCACCCACGAGCTGCGCAGCGACCACCCGTCGCTGGACGTCCGCCTGTTCCGGGTGCCCCGGTTCGCCGCCCCGGTGGCGCTGGTCGGGCTGGTCTTCTTCGCCGCCATGGGCGTGCTGTTCTTCAACGCGTTCTACCTGCAGCTGGTGCGCGGCTACAGCCCGCTGGAGACCGGCCTGCTCTTCCTGCCCTTCGCCGCCGCCCAGCTGTTCTTCGCCCCGCGCAGCGCGGCGATGGTCCGCCGGTTCGGCGGCCGGGCGGTCGCGGTGGTCGGCCTCGTCCTGACCGCGGTGTCGCTGGGCGGCTTCGTCCTCGTCGACGCGGTCACCCCGATCTGGGTGGTGCTGGTCCTGACCTTCGTCCAGGGCGTCGGCATGGCGAACATCATGCCGCCGGCGACCGAATCGATCATGTCCGCGCTGCCCCGGGAGAAGGCCGGCGTCGGGTCGGCGGTCAGCAACACGGTCCGGCAGGTGGCCGGCGCGCTGGGCGTCGCGGTGCTCGGCTCGGTGCTCTCCGCGGTCTACCGGTCCGAGATCGCCTCGGCGCTGGGCGGCCTGCCCGCCCCGGCCCGGGACGCCGCCGAGGAGTCCATCTCCGGCGCGTACGCGGCCGCGGCCCAACTCGGGCCGGTGGCACCCCGGCTGATCGCCGCGGCCAACGACTCGTTCGTCGCGGCGATGCACTGGGCGGCCGGGTTCTCCGCGGTGGTGGCCCTGCTCGGCGTCGTGATCGCGCTGCGCTGGATGCCGGCCCGCCCGGCGGCCGCCCCGGCCGAGACCCGGCCGGCCACCGAGCCGGAGTTGGCCGGGACCGCGTAGGTTCAGCGACAATGTCTGACATGAACTCCACCGCAGATGCTCCGCGGTCGCCCGGGCGACCGCGGAGCGTCCGCGCGGACGAGGCGATCATCGAGGCCACCCTCGACCTGCTCGCCGAGGGCAGCACCCTCGAGGCGCTCTCCATCGAGGCGATCGCCGCCCGCGCCGGCGTCGGCAAGGCCACCATCTACCGCCGCTGGCCGGGCAAGGACGCGCTGCTGATGGACGCGCTACGCCGGCTCAAGGGGGTCCCGCCCCAGCCCGCCGGGGAGTCCGTCCGCGACGACCTGGTGCTGCTGGTCGGCGCGATCGGCCACAACGTCGACCCGCGGGCCACCAGGATCATGCCGTGCCTGGTGCCCGAGGTGAACCGCAGCCCGGACCACTACCAGCTCTACCAGAACATGGTCGAGCCGCGCCGGAAGCTGATGCGCGAGGTGCTGCGGCGCGGGGTGGCCAGCGGCGAGCTGCGCGCCGACCTCGACATCGAGCTGGCCATGGCGCTGCTCGCCGGCCCGATGCTGGTCCAGCGGGTGCTGCGCTGGCACCCCGAGCTGGACGACCGGGTCCTGCCCGAGCACATCGTGGACAGCGTGCTGGAGGGCCTGCGCGCCCGCTGAGCACGCCCCGGCCGGTGGGACTCGCGCCGCCCCGGCCGGTGGGACACGCGCCGCCCCGGCCGGTTTTCCCGCCGGCCGGGGTCAGTCCTCCGGGGTGCGCAGCCGGTGCAGGCGCAGCGCGAGCTGCACCTCCAGGGCCCGCTCCGGCCGCTGCCAGTCCGTGCCGAGCAGCTGGCCGACCCGCTCCAGCCGCTGGGTCACCGTGTTGACGTGCACGTGCAGCAGCTCGGCCGCCCGGGCCAGGCTGCCGCCCACCCCGAAGTACGCCTCCAACGTCTTCACCAGCGCGGTGCCCCGGCGAGCGTCGTAGTCGATCACCGGCCCCAGCGTGCCGGTGAGGAACCGCGCCACGTCCCGGTCGCCCGAGTCGCCCACCGCGCCCAGCAGCAGCCCCACGAAGCCCAGCTCGGCGGTGCTCGCCCCCTGCCCGGCGCGGCCCAGCGCGCCCAGCGCGGTCAGGCAGCGCTCCGCCTCGGCGAACGTGGTCGCCAGCGACGCCGGCCCGCTCGACGGGCCGCTGGCCCCGGCGGTCACCGGCCGACCGGTCACCCGGGACAGGTCCCGGGCCACCGCCCGCGCCGCCCCGCCGGCGTCCCGGCCCGGCAGCATCAGCACCACCCGGCCGTCGCGCGCCGCCGCCAGCCCGCCCCGGGTCGAGGCGTACGTGGTGGCCCAGGAGAGCACCCGCTGCCGGGCCGAACCGGTCGCGGCGAACGCGTCGTCGCCGACCGCCACCAGCACGTGTGGCGCGTCCAGGTCCACCCCGAGCCGGCGGGCCCGGCTGCGCAACGCGTCGGCGTCCCGCAGCGGCCGGGCGATCAGGTCGTCCAGCAGCTCGCCGCGCACCCGCCCCTCCGCCTCGGCCACGGTCCGGCGGAACAGCAGCAGCAACGCGGTGACCAGCGCGGCCCGCTCCAGGATCCGCTGGTCGGCGTCGACCAGCTCACCGTCCGGGCGCAGCACCAGCGCGCCCAGGTTCTCCGCGCCGGCCACCACCGCGGCGTACCAGAGCGGACCCCGGCGCACGCTGCGCCCCTCGGTCCGGGACGCGGCCACCGCCTCGACGATGTCGGCCCGGTCCGGCTCCTCGATCTCGCCGACCCGGGCCAGCCGCCGCCCCTCGGCGTCCAGCGCCAGCAGCGCCCCGCCGAGCACCTCGGTGACCGCCGCGGCCACGTCCTCCATCCCGCCGCCGCGCACCACCAGCGCGGTCATCCGGTCGTGCGCGGCCGCGGCCCGCTCCACCGAGCTGCTGTGCGCCCGGATCGTGCTGTTCGCCGCCGACAGCTCCTCCAGCGCCGACCGGGTCTCCGCCAGCAGCCGGGCCGTGTCGATCGCCACCGCCGCGTGCGCGGCGAGGGAGACCAGCAGCGACACCTCCTCCCGGGCGAACGGCCGGGCCGACCGGTTGGCCGCGTAGAGCACGCCGATCACGCTGGACCCGAGCCGCAGCGGCACGCCCAGGATGGCCACCAGGCCCTCCTCGCCCACCCCGCCGTCGATCTCCCCGGTGTGCTTGAACCGGTCGTCCTCCTGGTAGTTCGAGGTGACGTACGGGGTGCCGGTCTGGGCCACCAGCCCGCCCAGCCCGTCGCCCATCTCCAGCCGCAGCCGCTGGAACCGCGCCGAGATCGACCCGTCGGTGACCCGCATGTACGTGTCGCCGCGCTCCTCGTCGTTGAGCGTCATGTACGCCACGTCGGTGCCGAGCAGGATCCGGGCCCGGTGCACGATCGCCCGCAGCACGTCGTCCAGGTCGCGCAGCCCGGCCAGGTCGCTGGCCGTGTCGTACAGGCCGGACAGCTCGGTCTCCCGGCGCCGGCGGCGCGCCAGCAGCGCGCGGACCCGCAGCGCCACCACCTTCGCCTGCTCCAGCTCGGCCAGCCGGTCGGCGGGCAGCCCGGCGGCCCGGGCGGCGACCAGCGGGCCCTCGAACTCGACGGCGGCGGCCTCCCGGGCCAGCAGTTCCAGGAACTCGACCGGCGACGACATGACCGACATTGTGCGCGCGGCCACTAGTTGGCCGTCCAGCCCCCGTCGAGGGCGATCGAGGCACCGGTGATGAACGCGGCCGGCGACGAGCAGAGGTACGCCACCAGCTCCGCCACCTCCTCCGGTTCGATCAGCCGCTTGATCGCCGCCCGGGCCAGCATGATCTTCTCGACCACTTCGTCCTCGCCGATGCCGTGGCTGGCCGCCTGGTCGGCGATCTGGCTCTCCACCAGCGCGGTCCGCACGTACGCCGGATTGATGCAGTTGGCGGTCACCCCGTGCGCGGCGCCCTCCAGCGCGACCACCTTCGACAGCCCTTCGAGGGCGTGCTTGGCCGAGACGTAGGCGGCCTTGAACGGCGAGGCCCGCAGCCCGTGCACGGAGGAGATGTTCACGATCCGGCCCCAGCCGCCGGCGTACATGTGCGGCAGGGCGCGCCGGATCAGCAGGAACGGCGCCTCCACCATCACCCGCTGGATGTACTCGAAGCGCTCGGTGGGGAAGTCCTGCACCGGCGCCACGTGCTGCAGGCCGGCGTTGTTGACCACGATGTCCACGGCCGCGTCGAGCCGGTCCACCGCGGCCGGGTCGGCCAGGTCGATCCCCTCGGCCCGCCCGCCCGCCTCGGCGGCGACCGCCTTGGCCGCTGCCACGTTGCGGTCCACCACCAGCACCGCCGCGCCGGCCGCCGCGAGGCGCAGGGCACAGGCCCGTCCGATGCCGCTGCCACCACCGGTCACCAGGGCACTGCGACCGGAGAGGTCGACGCGTACGACGTGGGGGACCGCCACGGGTTCTGCCGTCATGGCGCACAAGCTACGAGCTGGGTGGCCGGCGGCACATGGGGCCGCGACACATACTCGACCGATTCAGTGTGTGGCGGATTACGGCCCGCCCGGGCCGGTGGGCGTGTCCCGCCCGACCGCCGTCCGGCGGCACCAGTAGGGTGTCGAACACACGTACTGCTGGTGGCTCGGGGAGGAGGCGGCGTGCGGGTGCTCGGCGTCGACCCGGGGCTGACCCGGTGCGGGGTCGGCGTGGTCGAGGGCGTGCCGGGGCGGCCCTGCACGCTGGTCGCCTACTACGTCGTCTACACCGATCCGGCCGACGAGCTGGCGCTGCGCCTGCTGCACCTGGACCGTTCGCTCACCGACCTGGTGGCCGAGCACCGGCCGGACGCGGTCGCCGTCGAGCGGGTCTTCACCCAGCACAACGTCCGCACCGTGATGGGCACCGCCCAGGCCAGCGGGATCGCCGTGCTCGCCGGGGCGCGGGCCGGCCTGCCCGTGCAGACCTACACGCCGAGCGAGGTCAAGGCGGCGGTGACCGGCTCCGGTCAGGCCGACAAGGCGCAGATGACCACGATGGTCACCCGGCTGCTGCGGCTGCCCGAGCCGCCCCGGCCGGCCGACGCCGCCGACGCCCTGGCCCTGGCCATCTGCCACATCTGGCGCGGCGGCACCCGATCCAAGCTGGCCGCCGCGGCCGAGCGGGCACGACGAGGAGGACTGCGATGATCGCCAGCGTGCGCGGCACGGTGACCGCGACCGCCCCGGACCACGCGGTGGTGGAGGTGGGCGGCATCGGCCTCGCCGTGCAGTGCGCCCCGGCCACCCTCGCCGACCTGCGGGTCGGCCAGCCCGCGCGGCTGGCCACCAGCCTGGTGGTGCGGGAGGACTCGCTCACCCTCTACGGCTTCGCCGACGACGACGCCAAGCAGCTCTTCGAGCTGCTCCAGACGGCCAGCGGGGTGGGTCCCCGGCTGGCCCAGGCGGTGCTCGCCGTGCACACCCCGGACGCGGTCCGCAAGGCCATCGCCAACGCCGACACCGCCGCGCTGACCCGGGTGCCCGGCATCGGCAAGAAGGGCGCCGAACGCCTCGTGCTGGAGCTGCGCGACCGGATCGGTCCGGTGCCGGTCGGGCCGGACGGCGCCGCCGGGGTGACCGTGGGCGCCTGGCCCGAGCAGGTCCGCCAGGCGCTGGTCGGGCTGGGCTGGACGGCCGGCCAGGCCGAGCAGGCGGTGGCCGCCGTCGCGGAGACCGTCGACGGCGAGACGCCCCCCGTGCCGGTCCTGCTCAAGCAGGCCATCCGCCTGCTGGGCCGCGCCCGATGATGAGCGCGAGGAGTGAGCCGGGTTTGCGAGCCCCGCAGTCGCGAATGAAGGTCAGCTGATGAGCGCGAGGAGTGAGCCGGGTTTGCGAGCCCCGCAGTCGCGAATGAAGGTCAGCTCGTGACCGGGGAGAACCTGGTCTCGGCGTACGTCGGCGACGGCGAGCTGGACGCGGAGGCCAGCGTCCGGCCGAAGCGCCTGGACGAGTTCATCGCCCAGCACCGGGTCCGCGACCAGCTCGACCTGCTGCTCAAGGGCGCCATGCGGCGCGGCTCCCCGCCCGACCACATTCTCCTCTCCGGGCCGCCTGGCCTCGGTAAGACGACGTTGGCCAACATCGTGGCCGCCGAGCTGGGCGCGGGGATCCGGGTGACCAGCGGCCCGGCGATCGAGCGCTCCGGCGACCTGGCCGCGATCCTGACCAGCCTCACCGAGGGCGACGTCCTGTTCATCGACGAGATCCACCGGATCGCCAAGCCGGCCGAGGAGCTGCTCTACAGCGCCATGGAGGACTTCCGGGTCGACGTGGTGGTCGGCAAGGGTCCGGGCGCCACCGCCATCCCGCTGGACGTCGAGCCGTTCACCCTGGTCGGCGCGACCACCCGGTCCGGTCTGCTGACCGGCCCGATGCGGGACCGGTTCGGTTTCGTCGCCCACCTCGACTTCTACGCCCCGGCCGACCTGGAGTCGTTGCTGCATCGCTCGGCCCGGATCCTCGGGGTGCCGATCACCGGCGAGGGCGCGGCCGAGATCGCCGGCCGGTCCCGGGGCACCCCGCGGATCGCCAACCGGCTGCTGCGCCGGGTGCGCGACTTCGCCGAGGTCCGGGCCGACGGGGTGGTCACCCTGGAGACCGCCCGGGCCGCGCTCACCGTGTACGACGTCGACGCCCTCGGGCTGGACCGGCTGGACCGGGCGGTGCTCTCCGCGCTGGTCGACTCGTTCCGGGGTGGCCCGGTCGGGCTCTCCACCCTGGCCGTGGCGGTGGGGGAGCAGCCGGACACCGTGGAGGAGGTCTGCGAGCCGTTCCTGGTGCGGGCCGGCCTGCTGGCCCGGACCCCCCGGGGCCGGGTCGCCACCGAGGCGGCCTGGCACCACCTGGGGCGTACCCCGCCGAATGGTACATTTGGCGCGGATGCTCCTCTGGTGCCCGATCTGTTCTCGGCCCAGACCGATCAGCCGTGATGCGAACGTGATCTGTGCCGCATTCGGCGTTCCCAGGAGCACGGACTAGACTTCGCCGCGGTCTGTACAGGACGTGAGAATCCGCCTCCGCTCCGGCGCCCTCGGGCTCGGACGAAGGCCAATGGGAAGGTCAACAACTGTGCCTCTCGCACAAACCGGTAGCGGGGCCGGCGGTCTGACGCCGATCCTCATGATCGCCCTGCTCTTCGGGGTCATGTACTTCATGATGATCCGCCCGCAGCAGAAGCGGCGCCGCGAGGCCGAGCAGATGCAGTCCCAGCTCGGCCCGGGCGACGAGGTGGTCACCATCGGCGGGCTCTACGGCACCGTCGTGGCCGTCGAGGACGACAGCGTCCTGCTGGAGGTCGCCCCCGGCGTGCAGAGCCGGTACGCGCGCCCCGCGATCGCCCGGGTCACCACCCGTGCCGAGCAGCCGACCGCCGAGACGGTCAGCGAGGACGCGAAGTCGGTCAAGGAGTGAGCCGCCGGCCCCCGGACGGGGCAGCGGATTCGTCGACACAAGTGGATAGTTGGGGCGGCGTCCGCCGCCGACAGGCGAGTGCCCGCCCGGTGCCCCCGCGCCGGGTCCGGTAGCCGCGCCGGCCGGTGACGCCGACCCGCCAGAGCAGTCGGGCGGACACCCCCGGCCCGACCTTTCGTCGCCGCTGCCCAGCGGTGCGACCGTACAGGGAGACAAGACAGCCGTGGCACCACCTCAGGGACAGATGCGCCCCGGACGGCAGTTGGCCGTGCTCGGGCTCATCTTCGTCGTCCTCTATCTCTTGGTGTTCTTCTCGGGCGGCGCCAGCGGTGGCTGGAAGGACCGGCTGGAGCCCCGGCTCGGCCTGGACCTCATCGGCGGCACCCGGCTGACGCTCGAGGCCACCAACACCGTGGACGGCAAGCCCCCGACCGCCGCCAACCTCGAAGAGGCGCGCCAGATCATCGAGAACCGGGTCAACGCCTACGGCGTGGCCGAGGCCGAGGTGGTCACCGAGGGCAACCGGAACATCGTCATCTCCCTGCCCGGTCAGAACCGGGACCTGACGAACGTCGGTGAGGCCGCCGAGCTGCGCTTCCGCAAGGTGCTCAAGGCCACCGACGGCAGCGGCGCGGCCGCCCAGCCGGCACCGTCGGCCAGCGCCACCCCGAACCCGTCCGGCAGCGCCAGCCCGAACCCGTCCGGCAGCGCCACCCCGAAGCCGTCCGGCAGCGCGTCGCCGAAGGCGACCGCCGGCGCGGGCGCCAAGGCCAGCGCGTCGCCGAGCGCCGGCGGGCAGGGCGGCATGGCCCCCACGCCGAGCGCCAGCGCCGCCGCGCCGACCGCGTCGGCCACGCCGAGCGCCGCCGCGCCGACCCCGAGCGCCAGCGCCAGCGCCGAGCCGGTGCCGCAGAGCATCGAGCAGCAGCGCAAGGCCATCGAGCAGAAGGTGGGCGCGGCCGCCTGGGCCGCCGCCTCCGGGCTGCAGGCGCCGGCCGACCTGGCGACCGACCCGTCGCTGGCCGACAAGCTCAAGCCGTTCGGCACGCTCTCCCCGCAGGAGGTCGCGGTGCTGCCGGTCGGGATCCAGTTCAACGTCCCGACCATCACCTGCGCCCAGCTCGACAAGCGGCCGGCCGCCTCGATCAAGAACGAGAACGAGCAGGCGGTGGCCTGTGAGTCCGGCGCCAAGTACCTGCTCGACAAGGCCAAGGTGCTGGGCACCGACGTCGACGACGCCAACGCGGTGCTCGACCAGACCAGCTCCTGGGTGGTCAGCCTCAACTTCACCGGCAAGGGCCAGGAGAAGTGGACCGCGCTGACCCGCGAGGCGTTCAACAACGAGGGCCAGGCCTGCGACCAGAGCGCGCTCGGCCAGGACGGCAAGTGCCGGGTCGCCGTGGTGCTGGACAACGAGATCGTCTCCTCGCCGGAGATCCAGGGCGTGCTGACCGGTGACTCGCAGATCACCGGCAGCTTCGACAACAAGTCGGCCAACGCGCTGGCCAGCCAGCTCCGCTACGGCGCGCTGCCGGTGACCTTCGAGCCGCAGGAGCAGCAGAACGTCACCGCGACGCTGGGCGACAGCCACCTGAAGGCGGGCCTGCTCGCGGCCGGCATCGGCATGCTGCTGGTCATCATCTACTCGTTCTTCTACTACCGGCTGCTCGGCTCGGTCATCTTCCTGAGCCTGGTGCTCTCGGCGTTGCTGGTCTTCGGCGCGCTGGTGGTGCTCGGCCGGTCGATCGGCTTCACCCTCACCCTCGCCGGCATCGCCGGCATGATCGTGTCACTCGGTGTGGCGGCGGACTCGTTCGTCATCTACTTCGAGCGGCTCAAGGACGAGATCCGCGAGGGACGCAGCCCGCGCAGCGCGGTGCCGCGGGCGTGGGTCCGGGCCCGCCGGACGATCATCTCGGCGAACGCCATCACCCTGATGTCCGCCGTGGTGCTCTACATCGTCTCGGTCGGCGCGGTGAAGGGCTTCGCCTTCGCGCTCGGCCTGGCGACCGTCCTCGACCTGGTCGTCGTCTTCCTCTTCCGTCACCCGATCATGACGATGTTCGCCCGGACCCGGGCGTTCCTGTCCCCGCGGGTCAGCGGTCTGGGCCGCGCCCTGCCGGCCCGGTCGGCCGAGCAGGCCACCGCTCGCAACCCGCGCGTCAAGGAGGCCTGAGATGGCTAAGAGTGGTCTGGCGTCCCGGCTCTACCGGGGCGAGGCCGATCTCAACATCGTCGGCCGGCGCAAGCTCTGGTTCGCCGTCGCCGGTGTGCTGGTGCTGATCGCCGTGCTCAGCTTCGCGGTCCGCGGCTTCAGTCTCGGTATCGAGTTCGCCGGCGGCAACTCGTTCCAGGTGCCGGCCAGCGTCGGCACCCTGGACCAGGCGGAGGACAAGGTCAACGCGGCGCTCGCGGCCAAGGGCGACGGCGCCACGGTGGTCACCGCGCAGAAGGTCGGCGGCACCAGCGGCGAGTACTACGAACTGCGCACCGGTCAGCTCACCGCGGAGCAGGCCAACGAGGTCAAGACCGAGATGGCGCAGTCGTTCGGCATCCAGGCCGACGAGATCAGCGGCAGCCAGGTCTCCGAGGCGTGGGGCAGCCAGGTCACCTCCCGGGCCCTGCTCGGTCTGCTGATCTTCGTGGCCGTGGTGGCGATCTACCTGATCCTCCGCTTCGAGTGGCGGATGGCGGCCGCCGCGATCGCCTCGCTCTTCACCAACCTGCTGCTCACCGCCGGCATCTACTCGCTGGTCGGCTTCGAGGTCACCCCGTCGACGATCATCGGCTTCCTCACCATCCTGGGCTTCGCGCTCTACGACGTGGTGGTGGTCTTCGACAAGGTCCAGGAGAACACCCGGGGCATCACCGCGAGCAACAACACCACCTACGGCGAGGCGGCCAACCTGGCGCTCAACCAGAGCCTCATGCGGTCGCTGAACACCTCGGTGGTCGCCCTGCTCCCGGTCGGCGGCCTGCTCTTCATCGGCGCCGGCCTGCTCGGCGCGGGCACCCTGAAGGACCTCGGTCTGGTGCTCTTCGTCGGTATGGCGGTGGCGTTCCTGACCTCGATCCTGCTGGCCACCCCGCTGCTGGTGCTGCTGAAGAACCAGGACCCGCGGATCAACGCGCACAACAAGCGGGTGCTGGCCCGCCGGGGCGCCATCGCCCGGGGCGAGCTCACCCCGAAGGGCGCGCCGCGCACCCCGGCGGCGGCCGAGCAGGCCATCGACGCGGAGGCGGCGGCCCTGGCCGGCGCCGCCCCGAAGGTGGGCGCCCGGCCGGCCGGCAAGCGCCCCACCGGCGCCCGGGGCGGCCGCCCCACCGGCGGCGGGGGCAACCGGCCGGGCGGCGCGAAGCGCCGCTGAGCCGGACCGGGGCGACCCGGTCCGAACCGACCGGACGGCGTCCGCCATGCTGTGCGAGCAGCATGACGGACGCCGTCGTCGTTCGAAGGGACATGGGACGTACCGTGACGGAGACGCACACCAGCGGGGTACGGGGAGACAGCGGCCCGGAGGTCGCCCGGCTGGTCGCCAGCCGGGTGCTGGACGTGCCCGACTTCCCGAAGCCGGGGGTCATGTTCAAGGACCTGATGCCGCTCTTCGCCGACGGCCGGGTCTTCCGCGAGGTGATCGACGGGATCGTCGCGTACCACGGGCGTGACTCGTTCGACACGGTGGCCGGCATCGAGGCGCGCGGCTTCGTGCTGGCCGCGGCCATCGCGTACGCCACCGGGGTCGGCGTGGTGCCGGTGCGCAAGGCCGGCAAGCTGCCCCGGGCCACCCACTCGGCCTCCTACGCCCTGGAATACGGCGAGGCGACGCTGGAGGTGCACCAGGACGCCTTCACTGCCGGCCGCCGGGTGCTCGTGGTCGACGACGTGCTCGCCACCGGCGGCACCGCCGAGGCCACCCTCGACCTGGTCGAGCGGGCCGGCGGCACGGTCGCCGGCTTCACCGTGCTGCTGGAGTTGGGCTTCCTCAAGGGGCGGGAGCGGCTGGCGCCGCGTCCGGTCCATGCCCTGCTGACCGTTTGACGTCCCGGCCCGTCGGGCGGACCCGCCGGGGTCCGTCCGGCGGAGCGGCGACGTACCCTGCGTGCGGGTAGCATTGCCCATTGCTGACCGGGCGGGCGACCGTCCGGCGGCGCGACGACCGGCCGGACGGCCGGCGCGGCGCGCGGTCGCCGGGACCGTGAGGTCCCCCGGCGGCCGGACGCGAGCCACGTCGACCGGGGGTGGTCGGCGCGGAACAACGCCGGCCCCCGGGCTGGTTGAACAGGACGTCGGCCGTACGGCCGGCGCATCCCCCGGCGAGCGGTGAGGAGGCCGGTGTCCCACGATGTCGTCCCTCCGGTGGAGGGCGCGGTGCACCCGACAGGCGACGCGGACGGCTCGGTGACCGAGCGCAACGGCAACCCGCCGGCCCGGGTGACGGGCGGTTCCGGTGGCGGGTCCGACGCCACGGCGGACGGCGGGGCGGTCGTGGTGCCGTTCCCGGCCGACGCCCCGGCGGACACCTCGCCCGGCGGTGGTTTCGCCCTGTCCAACGCGCCGACCGGTCGGCGGGTGCGTGCCCGCCTGGCCCGGTTCAACGCGCCCTGGCAGACCTCGCAGGTCAGCGAGGTGCTGGAGCCGCTGATCGCGACCCACCGGGAGAACCACCCCAAGGCCGACGCCCGGCTGCTGCAGCGCGCCTTCGACACGGCCGCGCGCTGGCACTCGGGTCAGTACCGCAAGTCCGGTGACCCCTACATCACCCACCCGCTCGCGGTGGCCACCATCCTGGGCAACCTGGGCATGGACACCACCACCCTGGTCGCGGCGCTGCTGCACGACACCATCGAGGACACCGAATACACTCTCGACGCGATGCGCGCCGACTTCGGCGGCGAGGTGGCCCTGCTGGTCGACGGCGTCACCAAGCTGGACAAGGTCAAGCTCGGCGACGCGGCCAAGGCCGAGACCATCCGCAAGATGGTCGTGGCGATGGCCAAGGACCCCCGGGTTCTGGTGATCAAGCTGGCTGACCGGCTGCACAACATGCGTACGCTGACCTTCCTGCCCCGGCCCAAGCAGGAGCAGAAGGCCAAGGAGACGCTGGAGATCCTGGCCCCGCTGGCGCACCGCCTCGGTATGAACACCATCAAGTGGGAGCTGGAGGATCTGGCCTTCGGCACCCTGTTCCCGAAGCGGTTCGAGGAGATCAACCGGCTGATCGGCGAGCACCAGCCGCAGCGCGAGGCGCTGCTGCGGCAGGTGACGCAGAAGGTGTCCACCGACCTCAAGGCCGCCAAGATCAAGGCGGAGACGACCGGCCGGCCGAAGCACCTCTACTCGATCTACCAGAAGATGATCGTGCGGGGGCGCGACTTCAACGACATCTACGACCTGGTCGGGGTGCGGATCCTGGTCGACACGGTGCGGGACTGCTACGCGGCGCTGGGCGTGATCCACGCCAACTGGCAGCCGGTCCCGGGTCGGTTCAAGGACTACATCGCCATGCCCAAGTTCAACATGTACCAGTCGTTGCACACGACGGTCATCGGGCCCACCGGCAAGCCGGTGGAGATGCAGATCCGCACCTACGCGATGCACCGCACCGCCGAGTTCGGCATCGCCGCGCACTGGAAGTACAAGGAGCACAAGGGCACCCCGGTGGTCGGCCCGCCGGCGCACATCGACGAGATGACCTGGCTGCGCCAGCTGCTGGACTGGCAGCGGGAGGCGGCCGACCCGAGCGAGTTCCTCGACGCGCTGCGGTTCGACCTGTCCAGCCAGGAGGTGTACGTCTTCACCCCGAAGGGTGACGTCATCCCGCTGCCGACCGGGTCGACGCCGGTGGACTTCGCGTACGCGGTGCACACCGAGGTCGGGCACAAGTGCATCGGGGCCCGGGTCAACGGCAAGCTGGTGCCGCTGGAGTCGACGCTGTCCAACGGCGACGTGATCGAGATCTTCACCTCGAAGTCCGACACGGCCGGCCCGACGCAGGACTGGCTGGGTTTCGTCAAGAGCCCGCGCGCCCGCACCAAGATCCGCCAGTACTTCAACAAGGAGCGGCGCGAGGAGGCGATCGAGGCCGGCAAGGACTCGATCGTCAAGGCGATGCGCAAGCAGGGCATGCCCTTGCAGCGGATGCTCACCTCGGACGCGCTGATGGCGATCGCCCGGGACCTGCACCTGGCCGACGTGGCCTCGCTCTACGCGGCGGTCGGCGACAGCCAGGTCTCGGCCCAGTCGGTGGTGCAGAAGCTGATGGCCGCGTACGGCGGCGAGGAGGGCGCGGCGGAGGACATCGCCGAGACCGCCGTCGCCACCCGGCCGCCGCGCAGCCGGCAGAGCAGCAGCGACCCGGGCGTCGTCGTCCGGGGCGTCAGCGACGTCTGGATCAAGCTGGCCCGCTGCTGCACGCCGGTGCCGCCGGACGCCGTCTTCGGCTTCGTCACCCGCTCCGGCGGGGTGAGCGTGCACCGGGACGACTGCGCCAACGCCGAGGACCTGCGGGCCCAGAGCGAGCGGGTGGTCGAGGTGAGCTGGAAGCTGACCTCGGCCTCCACCTTCCTGGTCGCCATCCAGGTCGAGGCGCTGGACCGGCACAAGCTGCTCGCCGACGTCACCCGGGTGCTCTCCGACGAGCGGGTCAACATCCTCTCCGCGACGGTCACCACCACCCGGGACCGGGTGGCGGTGAGCCGGTTCAGCTTCGAGATGGCCGACCCGAAGCACCTTGGGCACCTGCTGGCCGCGGTGCGCAAGGTCGACGGGGTGTTCGACGCCTACCGGGTCACCTCCGGCGCCTGATCGGGCACACGGAAAAGCGCCCGCCGGCTGTGGCCGGCGGGCGCTTTCGCGTGACGGGCGGGTCAGCCGCCCTGGATGTCGCTCATCGTCAGCTTGTTGATGACGATCTCCTTCTTCGGGTGACCGCCGCCGGCCTGCTGGGCGAAGGCGCCGTCGTCACCGGCCGCCGCCACCTGCTTCACCACGTCCATGCCACCGGTGATGGTGCCCAGGACGGTGTAGTTGGGGTCGAGCGGCGAGTCGCCGTAGACGATGAAGAACTGGCTGCCGGTGCTGCCGGGCTGGCCGGAGTTGGCCATCGCGATGACGCCCTCCGGGTACGGCGGGCGCTGGTCGGTGGGGAGGTTCTCCTCGGACAGGGTGTAGCTCGGCCCGCCGGTGCCGTCGCTCTGCCGCCAGCCCTTGCCGGTGGCGCTCGGGTCGCCGCACTGGAGCACCTTGATGCCCGAGGTGACCAGGCGGTGGCACTTGGTGTTGTCGAAGAAGCCCTTGCTGGCCAGGTGGGTGAAGCTGCCGGCGGTGCAGGGCACCTTGCTGCGGTCCAGCTTTGCGGTGATCGGGCCCAGATTGGTGTCGATGGTCATCGTCTGGGTGCCCTTGTTGCCCTGCTGGTTGTCCGGCAGGCCGACGTCCTTGACCTGCTTCGAGCGGGCCTCGGCGGGGACCTCGGTGTAGACGCACTGGGAGAAGCCGGCCGTGGTCGCGGCGTTCTGCTTCTTGTCGTCGTCGCCGCCGAGCGAGGTGGCCAGCCAGACGGTGCCGGCGACCACGAGCACCAGCACGGCCGCGGCACCGACGATCGCCTGCGTCTGCCGGCGCTTGCGGGCCCGGGTGGCCCGTTCGGCCATCTCCCGCTCGAGTCGGGCCCGCGCCGCCGCGCGCTGCCGCTCTCTCGTGGACGTCACGGTCACTCCTCCGGTGTTTCTCGGGTGCGGCGCTGCCGCTGCTGCTCAGGGGTCGGGTCGGGCCGGGTCAGCCGGCGCTGGGGCTGGCCGAGGGCGCGCTGGTGGCGGCCGGGGCGTTCTGCACCTCGCCGACGGTGAGGCTCTGGATCACCACGTCCGTCTTCGGCTTGACCTTGGCACCGCTGCCATTGTCCACGGTCGGCAGCGCCCCGATCTTCTCCAGCACGTCGAGGCCGCCGGTGATCTTGCCGATCACCGGGTACTTCGGCTCCGCCGGGTTGAAGTCCTTGAAGAAGAGCAGGAACTGGCTGCCGTTCGCCCCCGGCGGGTTCGCGATCATGGCGACCGTGCCCTTGGGGTACGCCGGCGGTTGCGCGGGCGCCCCCGAGGCTGACGGGCTCGGCGCCGGGGTCGGCACGTTCTCGTCGTAGAACGAGTAGGTCGGGCCGCCGATGCCGGTGCCGCTCGGGTCGCCGCAGCGCAGCGCGCCCTCGGTGGTGATCTCGTGGCAGGTGGTGTTGTCGTAGAACGACCGGCCGGCGAGGTGGGCGATGCTCGCCGCGGCGCACGGGGCGGAGGCGAGGTCGAGGTCGGCGGTGATCGGGGCGCCCTGGTTGGTGGTGACCGTCATCGGGCGGGTGCCGGAGGTGGGCAGGCCGGTGGTGCCCGGTCGGCCGACGTCCTTGAGGTTGGCGTTGGCGCCGCCGTCCTGGGGGGTCCAGAGGCAGACGTCCTCGGCGGCCTTCTGGGCCGGCTTCGAGTCGAACGCGCCGAGCGCCCAGGCCGAGCCGAGCACGATCAGCGCGAGCACCACCGCGGCGCCCACGCCGGCCTGGATCTGCCGGCGGCGCTTCGCCGCGGCGGCCCGCCGGGCGAGCTGCCGGTCGAGCTTCGCCCGCGCCAGTTTGCGCTGCCGGTCCCTGCTGGAAGCCACCCGTGCTCCCCTTCCTCTGCCCTGGTTCTCGCCGGCGTCCGGGCGGTGCCCGCCCGTCGGGTGCGCAGGTGCGCCACGCCACACGCCCGCCAGAGTGTACGGGTACCGACTGGGAAAGTGGTGTACGAGGTACGGCACCGGTTTATCGGGCGGTGTCACTGTGCCTGCTGGGGTCACCGGGACCGGTGGGCCGGCGAAACCGGGTGGCCGGTGCGACTAGGCTGCGGGGAGGACGACGAGCGGACGGAGAGGGGAGCGGACGTGCTGGTTGCCGGCTTTCCCGCGGACGCCTTCGGCACCAACTGCTACGTGGTGGCGACGGCGCCGGGGGAGCAGTGCGTGGTGGTCGACCCCGGCATCGGGGTGCTCGACCGGCTCGACGCCGTCCTCGCCGAGCACCGCCTGCACCCGGCCGCCGTGCTGCTCACCCACGGCCACCTGGACCACACCTTCTCCGTCGCGCCGGTGTGCGGCGCCCGCGGCATCCCCGCGTACGTCCACCCGGACGACCGGGAGTTGCTCGCCGATCCGAGCAAGGCGCTCTCGATGGACCTGACCCAGCTCTTCGGCGGCCGGCTGCCCTACGCCGAGCCGGAGGACGTGGCCGAGCTGACCGACGGGTCCACGCTCCGCCTCGCCGGGTTGGAGATCACCGTCGATCACGCCCCTGGCCATACCGGCGGGTCGGTGCTGTTCCGGATGCCCGGCGCCGGCTCGCCCTGGGAGGCCGAGCAGGTCTGCCTCTCCGGTGACGTGCTCTTCGCCGGCTCGATCGGCCGCACCGACCTGCCGGGCGGCAGCCTGCCCCGCATGCTGTCCAGCCTCCGGGAGAAGGTCCTCCCGCTGGCCGACGACACCGTCGTCCTGCCCGGCCACGGCCCCGCGACCACCATCGGCCGCGAGCGCGCGAGCAACCCGTACCTCATCGAGGTGGCGGAGTCCGGCGACGCGTGCCCGGCCGCGCCCACCCGCGGTCTGTAGCCACCGCGGCCCACGAGCCCACCGCGCGGCCCGCGCGGCGTCAAGGAGTACGCCATGAGCAAGCCCACGCCCATCTCCGGCTTCCCGGAGTGGACGCCCGCCCAGCGGATGATCGAGCAGTTCGTGCTCGACCGGATCCGCGCCACCTTCGAGCTGTACGGCTTCGCCCCGCTCGAAACCCGTTCCGTCGAGCCCCTCGACCAGCTGCTGCGCAAGGGGGAGACCTCGAAGGAGGTCTACCTGCTGCGCCGGCTCCAGGCCGACAGCGACGGTCCGGCCGGCGACGACTCCCTCGGACTGCACTTCGACCTGACCGTGCCGTTCGCCCGGTACGTGCTGGAGAACGCCGGCAAGCTGCAGTTCCCGTTCCGCCGCTACCAGATCCAGAAGGTGTGGCGGGGCGAGCGCCCGCAGGAGGGCCGCTACCGGGAGTTCCTCCAGGCCGACATCGACATCGTCGACCGGGACACCCTGCCGGCGCACTACGAGGCGGAGATGCCGCTGGTCATCGGCGACGCGCTGCGTTCGCTGCCGATCCCGCCGGTACGCATCCAGGTCAACAACCGCAAGATCTGCGAGGGCTTCTACCGGGGCGTCGGGCTCACCGAACCGGAGGCGGCGCTGCGCGCGGTCGACAAGCTCGACAAGATCGGCCCGGCGAAGGTGGCCGAGCTGCTGGCGGAGACCGCCGGGGCGAGCGAGGCGCAGGCCAAGGCGGTGCTGGCGCTGGCCGAGATCTCCGCGCCGGACGCCTCCTTCGCCGACGCGGTGCGTGCCCTGGGGGTGACCGACCCGCTGCTCGACGAGGGCATCGCCGAGCTGGTCGCGGTGGTGGAGACCGCCGCCGCGCACGCGCCCGGGCTCTGCGTCGCCGACCTGCGCATCGCCCGCGGCCTGGACTACTACACCGGCACCGTCTACGAGACGCAGATGATCGGGTACGAGCGGTTCGGCTCGGTCTGCTCCGGCGGCCGGTACGACAACCTCGCCAGCTCCGGCAACGTCCGGTTCCCCGGGGTGGGCATCTCCATCGGGGTGACCCGGCTGCTCGGCCTGCTCTTCGGCGCGGGCGCGCTGTCGGTCTCCCGCGACGTGCCGACCTGTGTGCTGGTCGCGGTGACCGCCGAGGAGGAGCGGGCGGCCAGCAACCGGGTGGCCGAGGCGCTGCGTTCGCGGGGCATCCCGACCGAGGTCTCGCCGAGCGCGGCCAAGTTCGGCAAGCAGATCCGGTACGCCGAGCGGCGCGGCATCCCGTACGTCTGGTTCCCGGGCGCCGAGGGCGACGAGGTGAAGGACATCCGCTCCGGTGCGCAGGTGGCCGCGGCGGCGGGGGAGTGGACGCCGCCCCGGGCGGACCTGAAGCCGCTGGTGGGACCGGCCGCCGCTGGCGCCTGACGACGATTGGACCTACGGTGGCGTAAGTTACGCCACCGTAGGGAGATCGCCGTGAACGTGCTCAGCCAGACCGCCCTGCTCCACGAGCTCGAACCCGTGGTCGAGAAGAACCTCGACCGACACCTGTCCCTCGCCAAGGAGTGGTTCCCGCACGAGTACGTGCCGTGGAGCGAGGGGCGGACCTTCGACGGGCCGCTCGGCGGCGAGCCCTGGACCGAGGGCGACTCGACCATCCCCGACGTGGCCCGGACCGCGCTGATCGTCAACCTGCTCACCGAGGACAACCTGCCCTCGTACCACCACGAGATCGCCACCCTCTTCGGCCGGGACGGCGCGTGGGGCACCTGGGTGCACCGGTGGACGGCCGAGGAGGGGCGGCACGGCACCGCCATCCGGGACTACCTGACGGTGACCCGGGCGGTCGACCCGGTGGCCCTCGAGCGGGCCCGGATGATTCACATGTCGGCGGGCTACGTCAACGTCCACGACGACGAGGTGCTGCACTCGCTGGCGTACGTCTCGTTCCAGGAACTGGCCACCCGCATCTCGCACCGCAACACCGGCCGGGCCACCGGCGACCCGGCGTGCGAGGCGCTGCTGGCCCGGGTGGCCGCCGACGAGAACCTGCACATGGTCTTCTACCGCAACCTGCTCGGCGCGGCCTTCGACCTGGCCCCGTCCCAGGCCATGCGTGCGGTCGCCGACGTGCTGGCCGACTTCCAGATGCCGGGGGTCGGCATCGACGGCTTCGCCCGCAAGTCGGTGGCCATCGCCCTGGCCGGCATCTACGACCTGCGCCAGCACCGCGACGAGGTGGTCATGCCGGTGCTGCGCCAGTGGAACATCTTCGAGGTGACCGGCCTGGACGCCGACGGCGAGACGGCCCGCGACCAGATCGCCGCCCACCTCGACACCCTGGACACCCAGGCCGCCCGCTTCGAGGAGAAGCGCGCCGCCCGCGCCGCCCGCCTAGCCACCCGCCCCTAACCCCCCCCCCCCGGCCCCTCCCCGCCCGCCCCGCCCCTCCTTAGTGCGCGTCGATCAAGGAGTTGTGGTGGTGAACAAAGGGGACATCGCCGACTTCTGAGGCGCCACAACTCCATGATCGCGGAGGGGGCGGGGCGGGCGGGGGTGGAGGGGTTAGACACCCCAGGAGCTGAGGTGTCAAGCTGCGGCGGTTAGTTCACGGTGTGACCAGGCAGTGTTCTCGTCGTAGACGGTGGTGGTTTTGAGGCAGCCGTGGAGGATGCCGACGAGGCGGTTGCCGACCTGGCGTAGGGCGGCGTTGTGGCCGATGTCGCGGGCGCGGAGTTCGTTGTAGTAGGCGCGGCTGCCGGGGTCGTGCAGGACCGCGGCGCCGGCCTGCATGTGTAAGGCGTCGACGAGGCGATCGTTGTGGATGAACCGGGCGTGGACGGTCTTGGACTTGCCGGACTGGCGGGTGATCGGTGCGGTGCCGGCGTAGTTCTTGCGGGACTTGGCGCTGGCGTAGCGGCCTGCCGCGTCGCCGAACTCTGCGAGCACCCGGGCGCCGAGGATGACGCCGATGCCGGGCTGGCTGAGGTAGACCTCAGCGTCCGGGTGCTGGCCAAAATGGGCCTCGACCTGCCCTTCGAGGGTGCGGATCTCGGTGTTGAGGGTTTGCAGGACCGCGACGGTGGCGCGGACGGTGGCCGTGTAGGCGCCGGCGACGATGTCGGCTTGGCCCAGGTGTTCGGTGCGCAGGGCCCGCTGTATCGCGGCGGCCTTGGCCGCAATGTCCCGGCGGTGGGCCTTCTTCAACACGGCGCTGATCTGCCCGATGGTCAGCTTCGCCGCCGCGGCGGGCGTGGGTGCCTTGGCCAGCAGTTCGAGAGCGTCGGCGCCCGTGAGCGTCAACATCTGGTAGGCGGCCAGCGCGGCCGGGAAGTAGTCACGCAGTGCCGCACGTAGTCGCAGCATGTGACGGGTGCGTTCCCAGATCAGCGTCTGGTGGGCCCGGGCCACGACCTTGACCGCCTCGGCGATGTCGGAGTCCGCAGCGACCTGGCGCAGCTGGTGGCGACGGGTCCGGACCATGTCGGCCAGAGTGTGCGCGTCGGCCTTGTCGCTCTTGGCTCCGGACAGTGACAGCAGCTCACGGTGCCGGGCTGCCTGTTTCGGGTTCACCCCGTAGACCTGGTAGCCGGCCGCGATCAGGGCCCGTACCCACGGCCCGCGGTCGGTCTCGATACAGACGAGGACATCCGACGGTTTCGCGTCCTCAGGCAGGAACCGGGCGACGAGCTCATGGAACCGGGCCATCCCGTCCACGCCCTCAGACAACCGGGCGGTGCGCATCCCCCGGCCATGTTCGTCCTGTACCTCCACGTCGTGGTGGTCTTCGGCCCAGTCGTCACCCACGAACAGCACTACATGCCTCCGCTCCGTCGGCTCCCATGTCAGCAGCCCGCAGAAGACCTCAGCGCCCTAATGGACCAGTGCTCACGCCAACGTTCTCGGCAGGCACGACACCCCATCAGCCATTCGTCTCCCGACCACGAGCGGGGGCACGGTCTAACCCTAGGACTCGACATCGGTCCAGGGGATGGGAGTGCTCACCCGCCCGCGGCTACCAGACACCGAGTCTGCCAACGGCTGACCCGGTAGCTCCCATTAGGGGAGGGGGAGGAGGAGGCAGGTGGAGGTGGCGTGGGCGATGAGGCGGGACTGGGTGTCGGTCAGGCGGGCCTCGGCCAGGGCGGTGCGGCGGCCGCGCTGGAGCACGGTGCCCTCGCAGCGCAGGGTGCCGCTGGCGACGGTGACCGGGCGGAGGAACTTCACGTTCAGGTCCAGCGAGGTGTAGCCGACGCCGGCCGGCAGGGTGGTGTGCACCGCGCAGGCGGCGGCGGTGTCCAGCAGGGTGGAGATGACCCCGCCGTGCACCGTGCCGAGCGGGTTGTAGTGAAACTCCTGCGGCACCAGTTCGACGGCGACCCGACCCTCGTCCGCCTCCATCCGGGCCATGTCGATCAGATGCATGATCGGGGGTGCGGCGAGTTCGCCGGCGATCATGGCGCGCAACAGTTCCAGGCCGCTGCGGCGGCCGATATGGGCGGCCCCGGCGGCCGGGTCCGACCAGGTGAAGGTGCGGCTGCGCTGCTGCGTCTGTGTCATGGACGCAGCCTCGCAGCGCGTTGCTGAGTCTGTCAATCAGACCTAGCCTGGTCGGCATGAGACCCGCGGCACTGGACTGGTCGGTGGACAACTGCACCATCGGGCGCGCCATGGAGGTCCTCGGCGAGCGCTGGACCCTGGTGGTGCTCCGCGAGGTCTTCAACGGCGTACGCCGCTTCGACGACATGCGGGTCCGCACCGGGATCCCCCGGCAGGTGCTCACCAACCGGCTCGCCATGCTGGTCGAGCAGGGGGTGCTGCGGCGGGAGCCCTACCGGGAGCCGGGCAGCCGGGTGCGGCACGAGTACCGGCTCACCGCCATGGGGCTCGACCTCTGGCCGGTGCTGGTGGCGGTGCTGGGCTGGGGTGACCGCTACCTGGCCGACCCGGACGGCTCGCCGCTGGCGGTGGCCCACCGCGACTGCGGCGCGGAGGTCCGGGTCACGCTGCGCTGCGCCGAGGGACACGAGGTGACCGAGCCCCGCGACGTGCTGCCCCGGCCGGGCCCGGGGGCGCGGCCGCGTATCTGAGCCGTGCCCGCGCGGGACGGGGCCGAGCCGCCACCCGGCGCGGGAGCCGTACGGTCACGCGCCGGGTGGGGCGGGGGGCTACCAGCCGAAGCCGGCCGCGTACGAGATGCTGGCGAGCACCGCCTGCCCGCTGGTGCTCGGGTGGAAGTAGTCCCAGCTGGAGACCTGGCTGAGGCTGAACGGGTAGTTGAACACGGCGTTGTCGTCGAAGTCGCAGTTCGGGCCGTACGCCGCGCACGCCTGGGCCAGTTGGGTGTTGTAGTCCACCACCCGCTGCCGGACCCGGGCCCGCCGGTCGACGTCGGCCTGGCTGGTCGAGGTCGGGTTGGCCAGCATCGACTGGCAGATGCCGAACAGCGACCAGGCGGTACGCGCGCTGCCGCTGCCCTTGCCCACGGACCAGAGGCGCTGGATGTCGGGGATGCTGAGCACCGCGACCCGGGCGTCGGGCAGGCCGGCCCGGATCCGGTTGAGCGCGCTGTCGATGTTGGCGCGGAACGTGGTCACCGGGGTCATGCTCGACTCCGAGCTGGTGCAGGCGTCGTTGGCCCCGATGAGCATCGTGACGTACTGGACGCCCTGGCTGACCGCGCCGCCCGCCTGGCCGTACATGTCGGCGGACTTGGCCCCGGTCTTGGCGTCGTTGTGGTTGCGGCCCTGGATGGCCGGCTCGACCGCGCGGATGCGCAGGTAGTGGCTGTTCACGCTGGCGTAGTCGCCGGTGCTGAACGACCGGGAGGTGCAGTCGGAGTACCAGCCGCAGGCGTTGAACCCGCGGGTGATGGAGTCGCCCAGGCTGGCCATCGAGGTGGGCGGGGGGCCGGCGGCGGCCAGGGCGGGGCCGGACGCGAGCAGGACGAGGGCGGTGGCGCCGGCGAGGGTGGCCAGCGCGCGGCGGACGAGGGTCATGGTGGCCTCCGGATCGCGGGTGCCGAGGGGCTGTGCTGCGCCGGATCGTATCGACGACCATCTGTGTCCACAATGTTGCGACCCGGTTGCCGGCGGCGGCCGGGCGAATTCGGGCAAAGCGAGTCTTGCTTATGATCTTAAATCTATGAATACTTTGGTCACTCGGCCGTTTCCCCAGGTCGGCCGGGTTGTCCCCGGGCGCGTACGCATGACAGCGCCCGTCACCCCCTTTCGGAGGTTGTTACATGCGACCCACGAGGTCCTCACTCCGCCGCGCCGCCGCGCTCGCCCTGACCGGCACCCTGGTCACCGGCTCACTGCTCGGCGCACCCGCCCAGGCGGCCCCCGCCTCACCCGCCTCCCCCGACACCGCCGCCGCCCTCGCCGCCACCCTCGGCGACCGGGCCGCCGGCGCGTACGCCGACGCCAGCGGCAAGATGGTCGTCGCGGTGACCGACGCCGCGGCCGCCCGGCAGGTGCGCGCCGCCGGCGCCACCCCGAAGCTGGTCACCCGGGGCGCCGACAAGCTCCGCTCCGCCACCGCCGAGCTGGAGCGGTCCGCCAAGATCCCCGGCACCGCCTGGTGGACCGACCCCGCCACCAACCAGGTCGTGGTCTCCGTCGACAGCACCGTCACCGGCGCCAAGCTCGAGCGGGTCAAGGCCGCCGCCGCCCGCACCGGCGGCACGGTCCGGGTCGAGGCCGAGCCCGGCGTGCTCACCACCCGCATCTCCGGCGGCCAGGCCATCTACACCGGTGGCTACCGCTGCTCGCTCGGCTTCAACGTCCGCAGCAGCTCCGGCGTGAAGTACTTCCTCACCGCCGGGCACTGCACCAACCTGGGCTCGACCTGGTACTCCAACTCCAGCCAGACCACGGTGCTGGGCAGCCGGGCCGGCACCAGCTTCCCGGGCAACGACTACGGCATCGTGCGGTACAGCAACCAGACCACCACCCAGCCGGGCAACGTCTACCTCTACAACGGCAGCTACCAGGACATCACCGCCGCGGGCAACGCGTACGTCGGCCAGTCGGTGCGCCGCTCCGGCAGCACCACCGGCGTGCACAGCGGCAGCGTCTCGGCCACCGGCGCGACGGTGAACTACGCCGAGGGCAGCGTCTCCGGCCTGATCCGGACGAACGTCTGCGCCGAGGGCGGCGACAGCGGTGGCTCGCTCTTCGCCGGCAGCACCGCCGTGGGCCTCACCTCCGGCGGCAGCGGCAACTGCTCCTCCGGCGGCACCACCTACTTCCAGCCGGTCACCGAGCCGCTGAGCGTCTACGGCGTCAGCGTCTACTGATCGACCGCACCAGAACGGGCCGCCGGCTGACCGGCGGCCCGTTCCGCATCCCGGCCGGCCACCCGCCTGCCGCGCACCGTCATCGTCGGCCCGGACCCGGCCCGCCCGCCGACGCGGTCAACCAGCGGATCGGCGGCCCGGCCCGCACCCGGCCCGCCCGCCGAGGCGGTCACCCTGCGGATCGACGGACCGGACCGGCCCGCGGCCGGTCCCCGCCCGTCGGTCCGGCCGCGGTACGCCCCCGGTGCGCCCGGCGCGCGGAGCCGACCGCGACCAGCGGCCAGCAGGCCACCGCGAGGGCGGCCACCCGCTCGGCCAGGCCGGTACGGGAGCCGCCGGTCACCTCCACCACGAACCAGCCGAAGAGGGCCAGCAGCAGCGCGGTCACGGCCAGCGCCACCGGGCGCCGGAACGCCCACGGCGGGGTACCGGCCGGTGCCGCGGCCACGTCCCGCCGGACGCTCCGGGGCAACCGCAGCGCCGACCCGGCCGGCCAGAGCGACAGGGCGAGCACCGCCACCGTGGCCACCGTGCCGTGCGCGGGCGAGCCGCCCACCTGCGGCCGGGGGACGGCGATCAGCGCGATGGTGGCCACCCCGCCGACGGCCAGCAGGAACCGGCTGGGCAGCCCGGCGGCGTGCAGCACCAGTGCGGTGCCGAGGTAGCAGCAGCCCAGCAGGACCAGGCAGCCGCTCATGATCCACGAGTCGGTGGCGCCCGGCGCGGCCAGCTCGCTGATGGTGTCCCGGATCGGGTCGTACCCGGGTGGCTGCCGGGCGCCGGCCACCGTCCAACCCGTCATCAGCAGCACGGGCGCGGCCGCGGCGACGGCGACCGCCCAGCTCGGTACGGCACGCATCCGGCCACGGTAACCGCCGTCGCGGCGGCGCGGGTCAGGCCGGCGTTATCCGGGCGTCGGCGAGCACCGCGATCGAGGTCGGCGACTGACACTCCACCCGCAGGGTGAGGTCGTCGGCGCCCGCCACATCCGCCGTGAGCTGCCCCGGCGTGCCCTGCCGGGCGTCCACGCTGCCGCGCGCCAGCCGGTCGATCGTCCCGTCGGTCCGGCGGACGGCGACGTTCACCGTCACCCGGACGGGTGCCTGCGGGTCGTCCGGCGAGTACGCCTGGACGGTGAGCGTCAGATCCTGATAGCGGCGGCGCAGCTCGTAGGTGACCTCGCGCTGCTTGTCGTGGGCGGTGTTCTCCGGGCAGCCGACGGCGATCGCCCGGCTGAGACCGGGCTGGTCCTTCAGCGGCCGGGGCAGCGCCACGATGTTGCCGGCGCCGGCCTGCATCGGCAGGCTGTCCACGTGCACCCCACCCGGGCCGCTGGCCGGCGAGGGCGTGGGACCGGCCGCGGCGCTCGTTTGCGGGGCCGGCGCGGAGCCGGCCGCGGCGGCGGGCCCGCTCGGGGACGTTCCGTCATCCGCACCGGTCCATGTCCAGTTGCGGATGTCGCGGATCAGGGCGCCACCGGCGAAGAGCGCACCGAGGACGGTGGCGACCGCGACGGTCCACACCAGCCAGCGCGGGCCCTCACCGCCCCCGGCGCGACGGTCCGCGGTGGGCTGCTCCTTGTCGACGGTCCCCACGTCTCTCCCCGGTGTGTGTGGTCGACGCGATTGCGCCGTGTTTCTATCATCACGTCGATCCACAATCGACTCCGCGCCGCCGTGCTGTCCGGTAGGCGATAGCGCCCGCCCGTCGATCCTGGGATAACCGCAGTTCGTCCGACCGTCGCCTGTTCAGGAGAACACTTCATGAGCGATTCCCGCGAGCCGCAGGACACCCCGCCGACCCTGCCGGGCGCGAGTCGGCCCCCCGCCGCCGGCGCGACCCCGCCCGGCGCCGGCCCGCCGGCCGCCCCGCTGGGCCCCCCGCCGCCAGGCACCACGCCGCCGGGCACCGGTCTGCCCGGCCGGCCCGCCGCCGCGCCGCGGCCGGGTGGGCGGGGCCTGGCCGTGCTCGCCCTGGGCGTCGCTGGGCTGGCCCTCCTGCTCGCGCTGGGTTCGACGATCTTCGCCTGGCGGGCCATCGACCAGGCGCACGACGCGAAGGACATCGCCCTCCGACCCGCCCCCGGCACCTCGGCGGCGAGCGCGCCCGCCAGCGACGCGCCGACGGCCGCCGCGCCCACCGCCACGGGCGAGACCCCGACCGAGGACGTGCCCCGCTCGCCGGGCGAGGCGCCGCCGCTCGACGAGCGGACCGTCTACCGGCCCAGGTACGACAAGCAGCCGCTCACCTTCAAGGTGCCCTGCAGCAATCGGATGTACGCGGATCTGGACGAGCCCCGGGTGATGAACGAGAGCACCGGCGCGGAGATCAAGTTCACCATGGGCTGCGGCAACACTCCCTCATACTTCACCCTTCAGGACGGGGTCGATGGGAGCGAGGACGCCAGTGCCGGCATGCTGCCGCCGGCGTGCGGCGACAAGATCCGTACCGCGCCGATCGCCACCGGGGCGGCGATCCCGGTCCGCAAGGGCACGGCGATCTGCGTGACCACCGACTACGGCAACGCCCGCGCGCACGGCGAGCCCTGGCGCATGATCCTCCTCGAGGTGATGGGCGTGGCCAACGACGGGGCGGCGACCGTCCGGGTGACCGCCTGGGACATTCCCGACGAGTGAGGCCGGCCACCCGCCCGCGATCGAGCCACCCCGACCGGCCGCGACCGGGTTACCGGGTGGCGCGGGGCGCGCTCCGCCGAGCTGACAGAATGCGGGGGCAGCCCGTACAGCGATGAGGAGACGCCAGCCGTGATCCGTACCCACAATGCCGGAAGCCTGCGCGCCGCGGACGCCGGCTCGACGGTGACGCTCGCCGGGTGGGTGGCCCGCCGGCGCGACCACGGCGGCGTCATCTTCGTCGACCTGCGCGACGCCTCCGGTGTGGTGCAGGTGGTCTTCCGCGAGGAGGACGCGCACGCGCTGCGCAACGAGTTCTGCGTGAAGGTCACCGGCGAGGTGACCCGCCGCCCGGAGGGCAACGAGAACCCGGACCTGCCGACCGGCGAGGTGGAGGTGACCGCGACCGAGCTGGAGGTGCTCTCCGAGGCCGCGCCGCTGCCGTTGCCCGTGGACGACCAGGTCGAGGCCGGTGACGACATCCGGCTCAAGTACCGCTACCTGGACCTGCGGCGCAGCGGCCCGGCCAAGGCCCTGCGGCTGCGTTCGCGGGCCAGCCAGCTCGCCCGCACGGTGCTGCACGAGCGGGACTTCCTGGAGATCGAGACGCCGACGCTGACCCGCTCCACGCCCGAGGGCGCCCGCGACTTCCTGGTGCCCGTCCGGCTCCAGCCGGGCAGCTGGTACGCGCTGCCGCAGTCGCCGCAGCTGTTCAAGCAGCTGCTGATGGTCGGCGGCATGGAGCGGTACTACCAGATCGCCCGCTGCTACCGGGACGAGGACTTCCGCGCCGACCGGCAGCCGGAGTTCACCCAGCTCGACATCGAGATGTCCTTCGTCACCGAGGACGACGTGATCGACCTCGGCGAGGCCATCGTCGCGGCGCTCTGGTCCGACCTGGCCGGCCACGAGATCCCCCGGCCGATCCCGCGGATCACCTGGCACGACGCGATGTCCCGGTACGGCTCGGACAAGCCGGACCTGCGCTACGGCGTCGAGCTGACCGAGCTGACCGATTACCTGCGCGGCACCGAGTTCCGGGTGTTCGCCGGCGCGATCGACGCGGGCGGCTACGTCGGCGCGGTGGTCATGCCGGGCGGGGCGAGCCAGACCCGCAAGGAGCTGGACGGCTGGCAGGACTGGGCCAAGGCGCGCGGCGCGCGCGGCCTGGCGTACGTGGTGCTCGACGCGGAGACCGGCGAGGCGCGCGGGCCGGTGGCGAAGAACCTGTCCGAGGCGCACCTGGCCGGCCTGGCCGACGCGGTCGGCGCGAAGCCGGGCGACGCGATCTTCTTTGCCGCGAGCACCAACACCCGGGAGGCGCAGGAGCTGCTCGGCGCGGCCCGGATCGAGATCGCCAAGCGGGCAAACCTGGTCGACGAGAGCGCCTGGGCGTTCTGCTGGGTGGTCGACGCGCCGATGTTCGAGAAGACCGACGAGGGGAACTGGACGGCCGTGCACCACCCGTTCACCTCGCCGAACGCCGAGTGGGTGGACCGGTTCGAGGAGGCGCCGGACCGGGCGCTGGCCTACGCGTACGACATCGTCTGCAACGGCAACGAGATCGGCGGCGGCTCGATCCGTATCCACCGCGGCGACGTGCAGCAGCGGGTGTTCGACCTGCTCGGCATCACGCCCGAGGAGGCGCGGGACAAGTTCGGCTTCCTGCTGGAGGCGTTCAAGTACGGCGCCCCGCCGCACGGCGGCATCGCGTTCGGTTGGGACCGGGTCTGCATGCTGCTGGCCGGTGCGGACTCGATCCGCGAGGTCATCGCGTTCCCGAAGACCCGGGGCGGGTTCGACCCGCTGACCGGCGCGCCCACGCCGATCACCGCCCAGCAGCGGGCCGAGGCCGGCATCGACGCCAAGCCGAAGGCGCCCACCGGCCCGCACGCCGGCACCGCCGGCCCGGCCGCCCCGGTGGCCGACCCGACCTGATCCAGCGATGTCGAAAGGCCCGCGTCATGATGACGCGGGCCTTTTCGATCATCAGGGGGACGGATGAACCTGCTCGTGGTGGGCGCCAGCGGCTTTCTCGGCGCCGAGGTGTGCCGGCAGGCGGTCGCCGCCGGGCACCGGGTGGCCGGCACGTACCACTCGGCCGCCGTCGCGGTGCCCGGCGTCGCGCCGCACCGGCTCGACGTCACCGACCGCGCCGCGGTGCGCGCGCTGCTGACCGGGGTACGCCCCGACGCCGTGGTCAGCACCCCGTACCGCTTCGACGACTGGGCGGTCACCGCCGACGGGGCGGCCCACGTCGCGTCCGCCGCGGCCGAGGTGGGGGCGCGGCTGGTGCACCTGTCCAGCGACGCGCTGCACGGCGGGCGTCCCGAGCCGTACGCCGACGATGAGCCGCCGACGCCGGTGTACCCGTACGGGGCGGCGAAGGCGGCGGCCGAGACGGCGGTGCGCGCGGTCGATCCGGGCGCGCTGCTGGTGCGGACGTCGCTGATCCTGGGGGAGGGGAGCAAACAGATCCAGCTCTGCCGGGACGCGTTGGCCGGCCGGGCCACCCTGTTCACCGACGAGTTGCGCTGCCCGGTGGACGTGACCGATGTCGCCGCCGCCGTCCTGGAACTGGTCGGCACCGACTACGCCGGGGCGCTCAACGTGGCCGGACCCGACGCGGTCAGCCGCGCCGAGCTGGGGTTGCTGGTGGCCCGCCGGTTCGGCCTCGACCCGGCCGGGATGAAGACCAGCACCGGCGCGGCGGCCGGTGTGCGCCGCCCCGCCGAGGTACGGCTCGACTCGACCCGCGCCGCGGGCCTGCTGCGGACCCGGCTGCGCGGGGTCGAGGAACTGCTCGCCCCCGGAGCGGGGACCGCGCAGCCGCGCTGACGGTGCGGCTTTGCGCCATGGCGGACCTCCGCCAGGGCGGACGGGGGGGTTCCCCGACCGGCAGTGCCTACGCTGCCAGACCATGTACCGACGCCACGCAGCCCTGGCGGCTGCCCTCCTGCTGCTGCCGCTCACCGTGCCGAGCAGCGCGGCGGCCACCGCCGGCGACGACCCCGGGTCCGCCGTCACTCGCATCGTCATCCTCGACAGCGCACCCGCCGCGCAGCAGGCCGCCCCGGCGCAGCGGGCCGCCGCGCGCGCCGCCGTGGACCGCTCGCAGCAGGACCTGACCGACGCGGCGCGGGACGCGGGCATTCCGGTGGCCGTCAACCGCCGGTACCGCGATGTCGTCAACGGCCTGGTGGTGAAGGTTCCCCCGGACCGTGCCGCCCGGCTGGCCGCGCTGCCCGGGGTCGCCGCGGTGTCCGCGCCGGTGGCGTACGCGGCACCGGACTCGCCCACCCCGGTCTCCGCGGACCTCCTCCAGCGCGCCGTCGCCCAGGCCGCCGCCGGAGCGCCCGCCGGCCGCGAGATCGTCACCGCCACCGAACTCACCGGCGTCCCCGAGGCCCACCGGGCCGGCTTCACCGGGGAGGGCGTCACCATCGGCGTGGTCGACACCGGGATCGCCTACGACCACCCCGCGCTCGGCGGCGGCGGCTTCCCCAACGCCAAGGTGCTCGGCGGCTACGACTTCGCCGACGAGGACGCCGACCCGTACGACGACACCAACGTGGGATCCGCCGGACATGGCACCCACGTGGCCGGGATCCTCGCCGGCAACGACGCGCGCATCGAAGGGGTGGCGCCGGACGCCACCCTGCGGGCGTATCGGGTCTTCGGCACCCGCAACCCGGCGACCGACGAACTCCTCATCGCGGCGCTGGACCGGGCCGCCGCCGACGGCGTGGACGTGGTCAACCTGAGCCTGGGCGTGACGGGCCAACGCAGCAGCAGCGTGCTCGCGCTCGCCGTGGACCGCCTCGTCGCCTCCGGCGTACCCGTCATCGTCGCCGTCGGCAACGGCTACGCGGGACCGTTCAACGCCGGGTCGCCGGCGGTGGCCGCGGGCGCGATCGCCGTCGGCAGCACCTACAGCAGCCGGTACCCGTACCTGGCGTTCACCCTCGACGACGGCTCTGCCGCGCCCGTCCCGTTCGAGGTGTCCGGGCGCGGCCCGACCCCGCCGGTGAGCGGCAGTTTCCCCGTCACCGAGATGGTCGCGAGCTGCGACCCGCTGCCTGCCGGGAGCCTCGCCGGGCAGGTCGCCCTGTTCACTTCGGCGCCCGGCGGCTACCCCTGCCGCCCGATGGACGTGGCCCGGGTCGCCGCCGCCGCGGGCGCGGCCGCCGCGATCTACCACAATCCGACCATCCCGGGGGACGCGATCGCCGGTCAGTCCTGCTGCGGCACGATCACCATCCCGGTGGTGAACATCCGCGAGAGCGACGCCCGGCGCATCCTCGCCGCGCCGGGCGGCAGCCGGCTCACCTGGGGCGCGTACGCGGGCAGTGCGCTGGGCGTGGACCTTGCCGGCCTGATGGACCAGGGATCCTCCTGGGGGCCGGGCAACGAGCTGGAGTTCAAGCCCGACCTCGCCGCGCCCGGTGGGTACGTGTTCTCGGCGCTGCCCCGGGCCCTCAACTGGTACGGCGTGAACTCCGGAACCTCGATGGCCGCGCCGCACGTCGCCGGGATCGTCGCGCTGCTGCTGCAGGCGCACCCGGGTCTCACCCCGGACGAGGTGCGCGTCGCCCTGCAGAACACCGCCACCCCGCTGGCCATGACCGGCGACCACGACCGGGGCCGCCAGCCCGTCGCCCAGCAGGGCGCCGGCCGGGTCGACGCGGTCGCGGCGCTCGCCGCGGTGTCGGGCCGGCGGCTGACCGCCACCCCCGGCAAGCTGCCCCTCGGCGACCTCGAGGGACGGGAGGCGATCCGCCGGATCACCGTCAGCAACCCGACCGACCAGCCGGTCACCTACGTCGTCGGGCACCGCGCGGCGGTCTCCGCCGCGCCTCCGTACACCAACTCCTGGCAGCCCGTCGACGCCGGCGGCCAGGTCGCGGTCGAGGGTGCCGACCAGGTCACCGTCCCCGCCCACGGCAGCCGCTCGGTCACCGTGCACTTCCGGCAGCCGGCGGGCGTGGTGGCGGGCACCCTGTTCGGCGGCTGGGTGGAGGTCACCCGGGCCGGCAGGGACCACCCGGAACTCCGGGTGCCCTACCTGGGCATGGCGGGAGACTACGACGCGGTCTCCGCGGTCAATCCCACCTTCACGGCGGTGAACCCGAAGCTGGACAATCCGGCCCTGCGCCCCGGCTACTTCAGCTTCGGCCGGAATCTGCCGATCAGCGTCGACCTCAGTGACACCAGCACGGCGAACGACGCGGCCTGGGTGATGCTGTCGCACGGCTACCCGATGCTGGCCCGGATGCGCCTCGAGGCGCTGGACGGCTCCGGCGCGGTCGTCGCCACCCCGTACGACGCGTCGTGGGTGGCCCGGAACGCGGGTGCCGGCACGGGGGTCGCCTTCTACTCCTGGGACGCCACCCTCGCGGACGGCTCAGCGGCGCCCGCCGGCACCTACCGCCTGCGATTCGTCTTCGACAAGGCGCTCGGCGACGCCGACCACGCCCCCGGCACCGAGACCTGGACGTCGCCGGAGATCACCCTGGTTCGCTGAGCCGATTGCACACTTCCTGTGCACAAGACTTGTGCACAGGAAGTGTGCACAGTTATCGTGCATCCTATGGACAGCGACAAGACATCGGCGCCGCGCGAGGTCCGGCTCGATCACCGGCAGGTGCGCGTGCTCGCCCACCCGCTGCGGATGCGCCTGCTCGGCGCGTTGCGGGTGAAGGGGCCGGCGACCGCCACCACCCTCGCCACCCTCCTCGACACCAACACCGGTGCGACCAGCTACCACCTGCGCCAGCTCGCCGAGGTGGGCCTCGTGGTGGAGGACCCGGACCGGGGCACCGGCCGGCAGCGCTGGTGGCGGGCCGCGCACGACGTCACCAACTGGGAAGCGAGCGACTTCGACGACGACCCGGACGCCCGCGCCGCGATCGACTGGATCCAGGGCGACCAGGTCCGCCTGCTGGCCGGGCACGCCGAGCAGTGGTTCGCCACTCAGCACGAGTGGTCGGCGGAGTGGCGGGACGCGTTCGGCATGAGCGACTTCTTCCTGACCGTCCCGGCCGACCGGCTGGCGGCGATCGAGGCCGAGCTCTGGGCCGTCCTGGAGCGGCACCGGCAGGAGGCCGACCCGACCGAGCCCGGCGCCGAGCGGGTCCAGATCTTCGTCGCCGCCTACCCCATGCAGAAGGAGTTCCGTTGACCGCGCTCTCCGTACGCCAGGTCCGGTTCCGTTACCTCACCCTCTACGGCCTGCGCTGGCTGCCCGCCGGCCTGACCATCCCGGTGATGATCCTGCTGATGCAGGAACGCGGCCTGTCGCTGTCCCAGATCGGCCTGGTCGCCACCGCGCAGGGCCTGGTGGTGCTGGCGCTGGAGCTGCCCACCGGTGGCTTCGCCGACGCCCTCGGCCGCAAACCGGTGCTGATCACCGCCTGGGTGGTCTGCCTGGCCTCGCTGACGCTGTTCGCCGTGGCCGACTCGTTCTGGCTGTTCGCCCTGGTCTGGGCGTTGCAGGGCATCTACCGGGCGCTCGACAGCGGCCCGCTGGAGTCCTGGTACGTCGACGCCACCCTGGCCGCCGACCCGAAGGCCGAGTACGAACGGGGCCTCGGCTGGGCCGGCACCGTCGCCGGCATCGCCATCGGCGCCGGTGCGCTGCTCGGCGGCGGCCTGGTCGCCCTCGGCCCGATCGGCCCGGTCAGCGCGCTGACCCTGCCCGTGCTGGTGGCCATCGCCCTGCAGGTGGCGGCGCTGGTGGTGCTCACCGTGCTGCTGGTCGAGGAGCGGCCGGCGAAGGGGCGCGCGGCGCTGCGGAACTCGGTGGTCGAGGCGCCCCGGATGGTCGGCCAGGCGTTCGGTCTGCTGCGCCGCAACCGGGTGCTGTTCGCGCTGGTCGCCGTCGAGCTGTTCTGGGGCTTCGGCATGGTCACCTTCGAGTCGCTGCTGCCGGTGCGTCTCGCCGAGGTGGTCGGTGGCGCCGACCGGGCCGCCGCGCTGCTCGGTCCCGCCGGCTCGGCGGCCTGGCTGGCCAACGCGGCCGGCGCCGCGCTGACCCCGCTGCTGTTGCGGCGCCTCGGTGCCGCGCCCGCCGCCGCGCTCATGCGGGTGCTCCAGGGCGGCACGGTGGTCGGGATGGGCCTGCTCGCCGGCCCGGTCGGGGTGCTGATCGCCTACCTGGCCTGCTACACGGTGCACGGCGCGTCGAACCCGCTGCACATGGGCCTGCTGCACCGCCAGGTCGACGGGCCGTACCGGACCAGCGTGCTCTCGCTGAACTCGATGATGGGCCAGCCGGCCGGTGCGCTCGGCGCGGTGGTGCTGACCGCGGTGGCGGACCGCGCCAGCGTCGGCACGGCCATGCTGGTCGGCGCGGTGGTGCTCGCCCTGGCCGCCCCCCTCTACCTGCCGGCCTGGCGGGCGAACCGGGCGGCCGCGACCGTCGCCGGCGCGCCGGCCGGGTCCGGGCCGGACCCGGCGGAGGCCGCCGGGGCGACCCCGGTCGTGGCGACCGGACCCGAGGGCAGTCTCGCCGGCCCCGCGCCGGTGCCCGCCGCGGACGCCGGCACCCGGTCCGCCTGACGGCGGGGCCGGGCCGGCGGGGCGGTCAGCCCAGGTGCACCGAGGTACGGGGCTCGGTGCCGGTGAAACCGAGGCGGCGGTAGAGCCGGATCGCGCCCACGTTGTCGGTGTAGACGCCGAGCGCGACGTGGTCGTACCGGCCCAGCAGGGCCCGGGTCATCCCGGCGGTCAGCGCCGCGCCGAGGCCCCGGCCGCGCCGGTCGGCCGCCACGGTGAGGCCGGCGAGGAAGCCGATGTCGCCCCGGCTCCGGTCCGCGCCGGCGGCCACCAGCCGGTCGCCGTCGCGGATGCCGTACCAGTCGACGATGCGCGGGTCGCCGGGCCGGGAGGTGGTGCTGGGGAACGCGGCGTCAATCAGCGCGTCGAGCGCCGGGTGGTCAGCCTCGGTGAGGCGGACCACCCGGTCCTCCCCGGCCTGCTCCGGCGGGGCCGCCGTGGTCCACCGGAAGTCCCACTCGTCGAGCCGGGCCACCGTGAGCCGGGCGGCCACCTCCGCCGGGGTGGCACGCGGCAGGTGCAGCCACTGGCCGGCGTGCAGCGTCCCGTCCGCGACGAGGCCGGCGAGGACGTCCAGCGCCGGTCCCGCCGGCCCGACCGCGCCGCCGGCCGGCCCCTGCCCGGGCGGGAGCAGCCAGCCCACCGTGCCGTCGCGCCGCCACCCCCGCGCCTCGTGGTCGCGCCACAGCGCGTGCCGGGCGTACGGGTGGTGTCCGGTGGCGGCGAGCAGGGCCTCCCGCCCCGCCAGCACCTGATCGGCGGTGATCATGCGGTCAGCCTACGAGAGCGCGGATCCCGGCCACCGACCCGCTCCGGGCCGCCCGGTCCAGCGTGGAGATTGACGAACAGACCGATCGGGTACATCCCTCGCCGACCCTATAGGGACCCCCCACCGGAGGAACGACCATGCTCGCCATTCTCGCGGCCATCGTGTTCGGCTTCGCGCTGCTGCTCGACTTCCTGGACACGAACCTCGGCGCTCCCGACCTGTTCAACGTGCACACCCTCATGCTCATCGGTTTTCTGCTGCTCTCGCTCTACCTGGCCGGGGTCGGCAACGGCCCGGGCACCGGCGGCCGGGGCCGCTGGTACCGCGGTCGCCGTCCCGGCCGCGGCTGACCGGAACGGATCACCGGGGCCCGGCCCACGGCGCGATTCCAGCGCCGTCGGCCGGGCCCGGTACTGTTCTCGTGATGGAGTCCGACGCCCTCTTCACCCTCGGCGAACCCGCCGGCGCGCCCCCCGGCGGCCCCGCGGGTTCCCCTGGCGTCGACCCGTTCTCCGCCACCCGGCCGGACGCTCCGCTGCCGGTCCGGATGCGCCCGGCCGGCATCGACGAGCTGGTGGGCCAGGATCACCTGCTCGCCCCGGGCGCCCCGCTGCGGCAGCTGGTCGAGGGCGCCGCGCCGATGTCGGTGATCCTGTGGGGGCCGCCCGGCAGCGGCAAGACCACCATCGCCCACCTGGTGGCCCGGGCCACCGACCGGCGGTTCGTGGCCATGTCCGCGCTGACTGCCGGGGTCAAGGACGTCCGGGCCGTGATCGACACCGCGCGGCGGCAGCGCCGGGCCGGCGGCCCGCAGACCGTGCTCTTCATCGACGAGGTGCACCGGTTCAGCAAGACCCAGCAGGACTCGCTCCTCGCCGCGGTCGAGGACCGGACGGTGACCCTGCTGGCGGCGACCACCGAGAATCCGTACTTCTCGGTCATCTCGCCGCTGCTGTCCCGCTGCGTGCTGCTCACGCTCCAGCCCCTGGACGACGACGCCGTACGCGGCCTGCTGCGCCGCGCGGTGGCCGACGAGCGCGGCCTGAACGGCTCGCTGACCCTGGCCACCGAGGCGGAGGACCACCTGGTCCGGCTGGCCGGCGGCGACGTCCGCAAGGCGCTCACCGCGCTGGAGGCGGCGGCCGCCTCCGCCGCCGCGCGCGGCGCCGACCGGATCGACCTGGCCACCGCCGAGCAGGCGGTCGACGTGGCCGCCGTCCGGTACGACCGGGACGGCGACGCCCACTACGACGTGATCAGCGCGTTCATCAAGAGCATGCGCGGCTCGGACGTGGACGCCGCGCTGCACTGGCTGGCCCGGATGCTGGTGGCCGGGGAGGACGCCCGGTTCATCGCCCGCCGCCTGGTGATCTTCGCGAGCGAGGACGTCGGCATGGCCGACCCCACCGCGCTCACCGTGGCCACCGCCGCCGCGCACGCGGTCGAGTACGTCGGGCTGCCCGAGGTCCAGCTCAACCTCGCGCACGCGGTCATCCACCTGGCCACCGCCCCGAAATCGAACTCGGCCACCACCGCGATCGGCGCGGCGATCGCCGACGTCCGCGCCGGCCGGGGTGGGCCGGTGCCGCGAGGGCTGCGGGACGCGCACTACTCCGGGGCACGTGGGCTCGGGCACGGCGCCGGATACCGCTACCCGCACGACGACAACCGGGGGGTGGTCACCCAGCAGTACGCTCCGGACGGTCTCGTGGGGACCGACTACTACCGGCCGAGCGGGCACGGCGCGGAGCGGGCGGTGGCCACCCGGCTGCCGTTGCTGCGCCGGATCGTGCGGGGGCTGCCGACGCCGGCGGCCCGTGCGGAGCCGGCCACCGAGAGTGTCGGGGCGACCGCCCCGCAGCGGGGCGACGGGGCGAATGAGGGCGACGGCGCTGCCGTCGGGGAGGGTCAGCAGTGATGGCGCGTGGTCCTGAGCGGCCGGAAGACGGCCCGGAGGAGCGGCGCGACCCTCGTGCCAAGGGCCGCCGGTGGGGGCGGGGCAAGGCCGACGCGGAGCCCGACGAGGCCGCCGTCGGCGAGGAGTTCGGCTGGATCGACGACCTGCGGACCGCGAAGCAGCAGCGGGCCGAACTCGGCCCGGACGGGGACCTGCCCGCGGCGCCCCCGCGCGGCGCGGTGCCACCGGCCGCCGCCGGGCCGGTACCGCCCGCGTCCGAACCACCGCCCGCGGCCCGTCCCGGCCCGGTGCCGCCGCCGGCCGCCGGCCACCCCGGCCCGGTGCCGCCGGCCGCCGGCCGCTCGGGCCCGGCCGGACCGCCGGTCCGGCGTGGACCGGCCGACGCCGCGGCGGCCACCCCGCCGGCCCGTCCCGGCCGGCCGGACCCGGGTGCGGCCCGGCGCGGCCCGGTGGAGGCTTTCTGGCCGGGCGCTTCCGAGCCCGGCCAGCATCCCGCCGAGCCACCCCGACGGGGCGAGGCACCGACCGGTCAGCAACCGCCCCTGCCACCGCCCGCTGCCCGGGCCGCAGGCCCGGACGGCCGGCTGACGCCGCCCACCGGTCGCGGCGGCCCGGTGCCGCCGGCCGGCCGTGAGTCCGGCCGGGGTGGTCCGGTGCCGCCGGCCGGCCGTGAGCCGGGTCGGGGTGGTCCCGTACCGCCGGTGGGCCGTGAGCCTGGCCCGGGTGCTCCGGTGCCGCCCGCCGGCCCCGAGCCGGGCCGCGGTGGCCCCGCCCGGGCCCGGGGAGCCGGATCATCCGGCCGGGTTCGCGGCGCGGCCGCGCCCGGCCCGGACCGTGGCCCGGCGCCGGTGCCGGAGCGCCCGGGCGCGGGCCCCGGCTGGTCGACCGGCGTCGACCTGCCCCCGGCCGGGCCGGGGGTTCCGGTCCCGCCCACGCCGCGTGGCCGGCACGGCGCCGAGAGCGCCGTCGACCCGGCCGTGCGACCCGTCTCGGGCGGCGCCCGGCGCACCGCCCCCACCGGCGGTGAGGCCGGCGTCCGCCCGGTCTCCGGCTCGGGCCACCGCAGCGACCCGGCTGCCGGTCGGCCGGGTCCGGGCGGTGTCGAGCCGGGCGTCCGACCGGTGTCCGGTGCCGGTCGGCGGTCGCTGCCCGACGGGGTCGAGGGCGGCGTCCGTCCCGTCTCCGGGGCCGGCCGTCGGGCCGCCGCCGGACCCGAGACCGGTCGCACCGCGGTGCCGCCGGTCCGCGCCGCCGCCGCGCCGCCCGCTGCCGGCTATCCGGTCGTCGACCCGGTCACCGGCCGGCCCGGGCCGGCCGAGGCCGAGCCCCGGCGCCGCCATGCCCAGGCCGACCCCGCCGACGATGGGGTGTCCCGGATGGGCGGTCCGGCCGCCGGCCGCGCCGGCGGCCGTCGCCGCGCCGACGAGCCCGAGCCGCCGCCGGCGGTGCCGCGCAGCGGCAACGCCCCACCCGTGCCGGGCGTCCCGCCCGCCGGTCGCGGCGGCGCGGTCCCGCCCGCCGCCCGGCGGACCGGCCCCGACGCTCCGGCCGGCCGCGACGACCCGGCGGCCCCGCGGGCCGGGCGCGCACCGGGCGAGCCCACCATGCCGCCGGCCGGCCGGCGCGCCCCCGACGGGCCGCCGGCCCGGGCCGGCCGCCGGACCACCCCCGACGCCCCGGCCATGCCGCCCGCCGGCCGGGACACCATGCCACCCGCCGGCCAGGACGCGATGCCGCCCGCCGCGCGGGGCGCGATGCCACCCGCAGGCCGGGACACCATGCCGCCCGCCGGTCGGGGTGCGATGCCGCCCGCAGGCCAGGACGCGATGCCGCCCGCCGCTCGGGGCGCGATGCCGCCCGCCGGCCGGGATGCGATGCCGCCCGCCGGCCGGGATGCGATGCCGCCCGCCGGCCGCCGGGCCGCCCCCGAGGAGCCAGCCCCCCGCGGCGGTCGCCGCGCCGGAGCGGAGGACGTGACCGGTCGCCGTGCCGGACCGGAGGATGTGACCGGTCGCCGTGCCGGACCGGAGGATGTGACCGGTCGCCGTGCCGGACCGGAGGATGTGACCGGTCGCCGTGCCGCGCCCGAGGACATGACCGGCCGCCGGCCGGTGCCGGACGACCCGGCCGGTCGCCGTGCCGCGCCGGAGCCGCCGACGGGCCGGCTGGCCGGCGCCGCTTCCGGACCGCGTCGGGGCGCCCACGAGCCGGCCGGCGAGCCACGGCCGCGGCCCGAGCGGCCGGCGGACTGGCTACGGCAGGCCGGGCGTACCCCGCACAGCGACCCCGCCACCCCGGTGGCCGGCCGGCCCACCGGTTCGCCGGTCGGCGCGCCGACCACCGAGGAGGGCCCGCCCACCGGCGCCAACCGTGCCCCGAACGCGCGGGCCGGTGCCGCCGCGCCCCCGGACCGGGCGCGTCCCGCGCGCGGAGCCGCGCGCCCCGGCGGACCGGCCGGGCGAAACGCGGCGGCGCCGGAGGCCGGCCGGGCCGGTGCACCGGCCGGTGTGGACGCCGGCCGGGCCGGTGGCCCGCCGCCCGGCGTCGATCCCGCCCGCCCCGGCAACCCACCCGGCGGACGCGGCGGACCGGCTGCCCAGCCCGGCCGTCCGGGGCCGGCCGGTGGTGACCCGCGAGGTAACGGCCCGGCCCGCCCCGGCCCGGACAGCGCGCCGCCGCCGGGCGGACCGGCCGCGGCACCGGGTCCGCGTGGCGGCGCCCCCCAACCCACGGTGGCCCGGGCGGCCGCCGCGGTCGCCCCGCCCGGCGTACCCGACGAGCGGTCGGCCGGGCGGGTCGGCCCGCATCCGCCGGAGCCCGCCCGGCCCGGCCCGGCCGGCCCGGCGGTCGTGCCCCCGGCGAGGGCCGGCGCGCCCGTGGCGGCCCGGGCGGCGGCGGTCGTACCGCCCCGGGAGCCGGGGCAGGCCGCACCGGAGGGCGGGACCGGACCCGCGCTGCGGCGAGCCGAGTCCGACCCCGGGCAGCCGCCCACCGAGGCCGGCGTCCTGCGCGGCGCCCGGTCCGAGCTGCGCCGCCAGATGCGCGAGCGGCGGCGGCTGCGGATGGCCATCCTCGCCCTGGTCAGTCTGGTGCTGCTCGGCGCGGTCCCGCTCTACTTCGGGCTGCGCGCGCTCAGCCACGACCCGGTCTTCGACACCCTCGACGCGCTCGCCGTGCCGTCCTGGGCGGCGAACGACACCGTCGACAACGTCAGCGGCAGCCGCTGGTGCCTGCAGGACTGCCGGCTGCGGGAACGCACCGTCGAGTCGGAGAAGGCCTGGAAGGAGACCGCCGAGGTCTACCAGCAGGCGCTCGGCCGGGACGGCTGGCGGCGGTGGAAGGTGGACCGCTGCCCGGAGCAGCCGGTCAAGGGCAGCTACACCTGTTGGCGGCGCGACGAGCTTACCCTCGACCTGTGGGTCCGGGATCCCACCTGCGTGCCGCCACCGGTCGGCGGGGAGCCGGCGCCGACTCCGGCACCCACGCCCGCAGCGGAGAAGTGCGCCGGGTCGTTGGTGTCGGTGAAGGTCCGCAACGCGATCGACGACGAGCGGACCGGACCACAGCCGAGCACCGACCCGTCACTCACCGGTGAGGATCCGTACCCGACCCTCACTGACGATCCGCTCGGCGAGCTGACACGCTCACCGTCGTGAGCCGGTTTCCATCACGGACGGTAGGGTCTGGGGCTGGCGGAACCGCCCGCGCCCGTTGACGGTGGGTCGGCGTGGGACGAAGTGGGTAGGACGGTCGCGCGTCCCGGGGCGTCGGGCCCCGGGACCCTGCTTGAGGAGGACATGCGCGTGAGTGGTGGAGAGATCGCCGCACTGATCGCGGCCGGCGCGTTCCTGATGCTGGTGCTCGTGCTGGCGGTGCCGATCCTGCGGCTGCGGCACACCGTGGACGCGACGACCCGCATGATCACCGAGCTGAACGACCGCACCACCCCCCTGCTCGGTGACGTCAACACGACCGTGAAGAACGTCAACACCGCGCTGGAGCAGGTGCAGACCTCCCTCGACGGGGTCAACCTCCAGCTCGCCAAGGTGGACACCATGACCACCCACGCGCAGAACGTCACCGCGAACGTGGCGAACCTGGCCGCCGTGGTCTCCGCCGCCGCCGCGAACCCGCTGGTCAAGGTGGCGGCCTTCGGTTACGGCGTGCGCAAGGCCGCCTCCGCCCGTCGGCACGCGGAGACCGAGCGTGAGGTGCGCGACACCATCAAGCAGCAGCGTCGGGCCGCCAGGCGCGGCAACCGCTGACCCGGGCCGGCGCACAGCGGGAGGATGAGAGCATGAGGCGGTTGTTCTGGCTGGGCGTCGGCCTGGCCGTGGGTGTGCTGGTGGTGCGCAAGGCCACCCGCACCGCGCAGGCGTACACGCCGGCGGGCATCGCCAGCGGGCTGTCCGAGTCCGCCGGTGGCCTGGTCGAGTCGGTCCGGGGCTTCGTCGAGGACGTCCGCGCCGGGATGGCCGAGCGCGAACAGGAGATCCACGAGGCCTTCGCCCGCGGCGAGGCGTACGACGACCAGTTCGCCGACCTGCGCGAGGACCCGCGCATCGGCGACCGAGAGATTTTCCCGGAGGAGCACCAGCGATGAAGACGGCGGAGATCAAGCGGCGGTACCTCGCCCACTTCGAGGCGAATGGCCACACCGTGGTGCCGTCCGCTCCGCTGCCCGCCATCAGCGACCCGAACCTGCTGTTCGTCAACGCCGGCATGGTGCAGTTCGTCCCCTACTTCCTGGGCCAGCAGACCCCGCCGTACCAGCGCGCGGTCAGCGTCCAGAAGTGCCTCCGCACGCCGGACATCGACGAGGTCGGCAAGACCAGCCGGCACGGCACGTTCTTCCAGATGAACGGCAACTTCTCCTTCGGCGACTACTTCAAGCAGGGCGCGATCCCGCTGGCCTGGGACCTGGTCACCAAGCCGGTCGAGGCGGGCGGCTTCGGGCTGGACCCGGAGCGGATCTGGCCGACGGTCTACCTCGACGACGACGAGGCGTTCCAGATCTGGCGTTCGGTCGGCGTGCCCGCCGAGCGGATCGTCCGCCGCGGCAAGGCGGACAACTTCTGGTCGATGGGCATCCCCGGCCCGTGCGGCCCCTGCTCCGAGCTGTTCTACGACCGCGGTCCCGAGTACGGCCGCGAGGGCGGGCCGGCGGTCGACGAGGACCGCTACATGGAGTTCTGGAACCTCGTCTTCATGCAGTTCGAGCGAGGGCCCGGCACCGGCAAGGAGGACTACCCGATCCTCGGTGAGCTGCCGGCGAAGAACATCGACACCGGCATGGGCCTGGAGCGGATGGCCTCGATCCTGCAGGGCGTCGACAACCTCTACGAGATCGACGAGGTCCGGCCGATCCTCGCCCGGGCCGCCGAACTGACCGGCAAGCGGTACGGGGCGCACTCCGGCCACGTGGCCAGCGAGTCGCACCCGGACGACGTGCGGCTGCGGGTGATCGCCGACCACGTGCGGACCGCGCTGATGCTGATCGGCGACGGGGTGACCCCGTCGAACGAGGGCCGCGGCTACGTGCTGCGCCGGATCATGCGCCGGGCCATCCGGGCGGTGCGTCTGCTCGGCTACCAGGACCGGGCGCTGCCCGAGCTGCTGCCGGTGGCCCGGGACTGCATGGCCCCGTCGTACCCGGAGCTGGCCGAGGACTTCGGCCGGATCTCCCAGTACGCGTACGCCGAGGAGGACGCCTTCCTCGCCACGCTGCGGGCCGGCACCACGATCCTGGACACCGCGATCGCCGAGACCAAGTCGGCCGGGCAGGCCGCCATCTCCGGTGACAAGGCGTTCCAGCTGCACGACACGTACGGCTTCCCGATCGACCTGACCCTGGAGATCGCGGCCGAGCAGGGCCTGCAGGTCGACGCGGACGGCTTCCGCCGGCTGATGGCCGACCAGCGCAACCGCGCCAAGGCGGACGCGCAGGCCCGCAAGACCGGCCACACCGACGTGTCGGCGTACCGGTCGGTGCTCGACGGCGGCGGGCCGGTCGAGTTCACCGGCTACACCGAGCTGACCCGGGAGTCGCGGGTCCGCGCCCTGCTCGCCGGCGGCGCGCAGGTCGACGCGGCGGTCGAGGGGGACACCGTCGAGCTGGTGCTCGACACCACCCCGTTCTACGCCGAGGGCGGCGGCCAGCAGCCCGACCAGGGTCTGATCACGGTCGGCGGCGGGCAGGTCGAGGTCTTCGACGTGCAGCAGCCGGTGCCCGGGTTGATCGTGCACCGGGCCCGGGTGGTCCGGGGTGAGGTGCGCGCCGGGGAGAGTGGGTACGCCGAGATCGACGCGTCCCGCCGGCGGGCGATCTCCCGCTCGCACACCGCCACCCACCTGGTGCACCAGACGATGCGCAACTTCCTCGGCGAGTCGGCGACCCAGGCGGGTTCGCTGAACGCGCCGGGCCGGCTCCGGTTCGACTTCAACACCCCGACCGGGGTGGCGCCGAGCGTGCTGCACGACGTGGAGCAGCAGGTCAACGAGGTGCTCCTGGCCGACCTGGAGGTGCACGCCTTCATCACCAGCCAGGAGGAGGCGCGCCGGATCGGCGCGATGGCGCTGTTCGGCGAGAAGTACGGCGAGCGGGTCCGGGTCGTCGAGGTCGGTGACTACGCCCGCGAGTTGTGCGGCGGCACGCACGTGGCCCGCTCCGCCCAGCTCGGCCTCGTGAAGATCCTCTCCGAGGCCTCGGTGGGCTCGGGTGTCCGGCGGATCGAGGCCCTGGTCGGCATGGACGCGTTCGGCTTCCTGGCCCGCGAGCACCTGCTGGTGTCCCGGCTGGCGGAGCTGTTCCGGGTGCCGGGCGAGCAGGTCGCGGACCGGGTCGAGCAGACCGTCACCCAGCTGCGCGACGCCGAGAAGGAGCTGGAGAAGCTCCGCGCCCAGCTGGTGCTGGGCGGTGCGGCGAGCCTCGCGGCCGGGGCGAAGGACGTGCGGGGCGTGGCGTACGTGGGCACCGAGGCGCCCGAGGGCGCGGCCGCGAACGACGTACGCACCCTGGCCCAGGAGATCCGCGGCCGGATCGACCCGGCGCGTCCGGCGGTGGTCGCGGTGGCCGCCCGTGGCAACGGCAAGGCATCCCTGGTGGTGGCCGTCAACCAGGCCGCCCGTGGTCGTGGCCTGAGCGCGAAGGACCTGGTGAAGGCCGCGTTCTCCGGTCGGGGCGGCGGCAGCGACGACCTGGCCCAGGGCGGCGGCCTGCCGGCCGGGGAGGCGCCGAACCTGCTGCTGACCGTGGAGAAGGCGATCGCCGACGCGTGATGGTGACACCGATCGACGCCAGGGCGGACCGGCCGGTCCGCCCTGGCCCGTACCGGAGGGGAGGTGTCCGGTAGATGGCTGACTCGACCACCGGCGTCCGCCTCGGGGTGGATGTCGGACAGGTCCGGGTGGGCGTGGCCCGTTCCGACCCGCACGGCATCCTGGCCACCCCGCTGGTCACCCTCGCCCGTGACCTGGCCACCGGCCCTGACGCGGTGCCCGGCGACATGGCGGAGCTGGTCCGGCTGGCCGCCGAGCACGAGGCGGTCGGAATCGTGGTCGGCCTCCCGGTGAACCTCGCCGGAAAGCATGGCCCGGCCGCGGCGAACGTATCGGCCTATGCTGCCCGGTTGGCCGATGTAATGGGGTCGATTCCGGTGACGCTGACGGACGAGAGGATGTCGACCGTGGTGGCTAGTCGTAGGCTGGCCGAACGGGGCGTCCGGGGAAAGCGCCAACGGGCGGTGGTCGACCAGGCCGCCGCGGTGGAGATTCTGCAGAGCTGGCTGGACGCACAGCGGAGGCGGACGCAATGATCGACGATCTTGATCTGGGGTTCGACGAGCCGGAGAGGGGGGAGAAGGGCCGGCACCGGCGCGGCGCGGTACGCAAGCGCAACGGCGGCTCGGGCGGCAGCCGGGGCAAGACGATCTTCGCTCTCCTGATGGCCATCGTGCTGCTGGGCGGCATCGGCGGCGGCGCGTACGTCGGCTTCGACCGGATCCGTAATCACTTCATCACCCCGGATTACGACGGTCCGGGCTCGGGCGAGGCGACGGTGCAGGTCAAGGCGGGGGACACCCTCACCGACATCGGCAACTCCCTCTACGACGCCGGCGTGGTCAAGAGCACCAAGGCGTTCATCGAGGCCGCCGACGCGAACTCCCGCAGCAAGAACATCCAGGTCGGCACGTACAAGGTGCGCAAGCAGATGAAGGCCGCCGACGTCATCGTCCTGATGCTCGACCCGAAGAGCCGGGTGGTCGACGGGGTGACCATCCCGGAGGGCACGATCAGCCTCAACGTCTACGCGATCCTGTCCCGGGAGACCAAGATCCCGGTGGCCGAGTTCAAGGCCGCCGCGAAGGACCCGGTCAAGCTGGGCGTGCCGGCCTTCTGGTTCAACCGGCAGGACGGCAAGAAGGCCCCGAAGAGCATCGAGGGCTTCCTCTACCCGTCCACCTACGAGATCCCGCCGAAGGCCACCGCCGCGCAGATCCTCTCGATGATGGTCGACGAGTTCCTCCGCGTCACCGAGCAGCTCGACTTCGTCGACCGGGTGCAGAAGGAACGGAAGATCTCCCCGTACGAGGCGCTGGTCGCCGCCTCCATCGCGCAGGCCGAGGCGGTCGACCCGAAGGACTTCGCGAAGGTCTCCCGGGTGATCTACAACCGGGTCTACGCCGGCAAGATCGGCTGCAAGTGCCTGGGCATCGACAGCGGCATCAACTACTGGTTCCGGTTGCAGGGCAAGGATCCGAAGGACTCCAACGAGCTGCTGGCCAGCGAGATCCACAACCTGAAGAACCCGTACAACACGCACGACGTGGCCGGCCTGCCGATCACCCCGATCAGCAACCCGGGCGAGGGCGCGCTCAAGGGCGCGCTGGACCCGCCGACCGGGGACTGGATCTACTTCATGACGATCGACAAGAAGGGCACGATGGGCTACGGCTCCAACGACGCCGAGTACCGCCGGCTCATCAAGACCATGTGCGACAACAAGGTGCTGACGGGATCGAACTGCGCGTGAGGGCCGCCGTCGTGGGCAAGCCGATCGCCCACTCGCTCTCCCCGGTCATCCACCAGGCCGGGTACGCGGCGGCCGGGCTGACCGGCTGGTCGTACACCCGGATCGAGTGCGCGGCCGACGAGCTGGCCGGCCTGGTCGCGGGCCTGGGCCCGGAGTGGGCCGGGTTGTCGGTGACCATGCCCGGCAAGGAGTCGGCGCTCGCGCTGGCCGGCGAGGCCTCCCCGGTCGCCGCCGCGGTGGGCGCCGCCAACACCCTGGTACGCCGCTGCGACGGCACCTGGTACGCCGACAACACCGACGTCACCGGCATGGTCGACGTGCTCACCGCCGCCGGGGTGCCGGCCGGGGCCACGGTGACCCTGCTCGGCGCGGGTGGCACCGCCCGGGCGGCGCTCGCGGCGGCCGCCCGGCTCGGTGCCGCCGAGGTGACCGTGGTGGCCCGCCGCCCCGAGGCGGTGCACGAGCTGCGTCCGGTGGCCCGGGCGGTCGGGGTGCCGCTGACCGGCGCCGGGTGGGATGGCGCGCCCGCGCACGCCCGCGCCGACGTGGTGATCTCCACGGTGCCGAAGGGGGTGGCCGACCCGCTGGCTGAGAACTTCGACTGGCGGCCCGGCACGGTCTTCTTCGACGCCCTCTACGACCCCTGGCCCACCCCGCTCGCCGCGGCGGCGCTGGCCGCCGGCTGCCGGGTGGTCTCCGGCCTGGACCTGTTGCTGGCCCAGGCGGTCGACCAGTTCGCCCAGTTCACCGGGGTGCCCGCACCGGTCGAGGCGATGCGGGCGGCGCTGGCGGCGGCACGTCCCTGATCCGGGCCGGTCGGCCACCGCGGCGGGTGGCGCGCGGCACCGGGATACGCTGCTGCCGCACCGCCGCCGACCCAGGGAGCCCTCCGTGACCGGGCAGCCGCCCCCGCACGACCGTCCGGCCCGGCCGGGCCGCCGGGCCGCGCTGCTCGGCGTCCTCGGCATCAGCCTCGTCACCACCCTGGCGGCCACCGCCACACCGCCGCGGCAGACGGCGCGGACCGCCCCGGCCGGGCCGGTCACGCCGGCCGCCGCCCGGCCCGCGCCGCCGCCCACCGAGCCGCCCGGCGCCCACCTGCCGGGCTGGCGGCTGGTCTGGACGGACGAGTTCGACGGCACGGCGGTCGACCGGTCCCGGTGGAACGTCCGCGACGGCGAGGCGCGCGACGTCGACCTCGGCTGCAACGTCGACGACCCGGCGAACGTCGCGGTGGCCGGCGGGGTGCTGACCCTGCGGGTGCAGCGGCGGGTGGTCGCCTGCGGCTCCCAGTTGCGGCAGTACACCGAGAGCTACCTGGACACCATCGGCAAGGCCGCGTTCCGGTACGGCCGCTTCGAGGTGCGGGCGCAGGCGCCGGCCGGGCCGGCCGGCTCGCAGGGGCTGTGGCCGGCGTTCTGGCTGCGCGCCGAGGACGCCGGCAAGGGTGAGATCGACGTGGTCGAGCTGCCCGGCGGCGCCGCGCACCACCGGGCCGCCACCCAGGCGATCTTCTACGACTACACGCCGGTGAAGCAGGACCAGCGCTGGCCGTTCCCGACCGGGCACCCGGGCGACGGCTTCCACACCTACACCACCGAGTGGGAGCCGGGGGTGATCCGCTGGTACGTCGACGGCCGGCAGGTGTGGCAGCGGGACCGGCGCAGCACGCCCTGGTTCGACGAGGCCTTCGACAAGCCCTACAACCTGCGGCTGAACGTCCAGGTCGGTGGCTGGCTCGGCGCGCCCGGCCCGGCCACCCGGTTCCCGGCCGACTTCCGCGTCGACTACGTCCGGGTCTGGCAGCGCTGACCGCCGACCCCGCCCGCCGTGCGCCGGCTGGCCGGCGGGCAATATCGTGGCCGCCGACGTGCCGGGGCAACGGGACGGGCACAGGGGAGGGCAGGGCGCGGTGCAGGATCCACGGAACCGCCAGGACGGCATCGGCTGGGTGAGCCGAGCCATCTTCGCCGACGCGCGGCTGTGGCTGGGCGTCGCGTCCGGCCCCGCCCCGCCGCCCCCGGGTCACCGGGTCGTCGCCCGGTACGCCGTGGTGCCCTCGGTGGAGCGGGCGAAGTTCCTGCTGCCGCTGGCCTCCCGCCGGGTCGGCGCGGCGTCGACGCTGGCGTACAACGCGTTGCGGCCGCCCCGGGTCCGGGCCAACCGGCTCGCCGTCGGCGTGCTGGCCGGCCTGGGCGCCACCCGGCTGGCCCGGATGCCGGTGCTGACCGTCGCCGCCCCGGACACCGCCGACCCGGCCGAGCTGCTGCTGACCGGGAGCCTCGCCCGGGCCGAGGGCCGGCCGCTGCACGCCGCGATCGGGATCCGGCCCCCCGACCCGCACCACAAGCCGACGCTGCAACTCTTCGACGACCGGGGCGCGGCGTGGGCGTACGCGAAGGTGGGTTGGAACGAGGCGACCCGGGCGATGGTCCGCGCGGAGGCCGCGGCGCTGCGCGACCTGCCCCGCGACGGCGGTGACCTGCCCGACGCGCCCCGCCTGCTGCGCGAGCTGAGCTGGGGTGACCTGGCGGTCACCCTGGTCGAGCCGATGCCCGCGGGCGTGCGCCGGCTGGCTCGCCCGGACCGGCCGGAGGTGGCCGCGATGCTGGCCGTCGCGCGGCGCGGCGGGCCGCCGGCCGCGCCCCGCCCCCTCGCCGGCTCACCGTTTTTGGCCGACCTCACCGCGCGGGCCGAACGCGCCGGCGGGCCGGTCGTGGCGGCGCTGGCGGCGCTCGCCGACCGGGACGGGGCGACCGCGCTGGAGTTCGGCCACTGGCACGGCGACTGGGTGCCGTGGAACCTCGGCACCCACCGGGGGCGGCTGTACGCCTGGGACTGGGAGAACAGCGGCGCCGCCCGGCCGGTCGGCTTCGACCTCGCCCACCAGGGCTTCCAGAGTGCCCTGTCGCTGCACGGGCGGCCGGCGGCGGAGGCGGCCGGCGAGATGACGACGGCGCTGGCCCGGCACGGCCGGTCGCTCGGCCTCGACCCGGCCCGCTGCCGCCTCGTCGCCGACGCCTATCTCGTCGAGTTGTGGCTGCGGACCGCGGAGCTTGCCGCGGGTGGCGGCGGCTGGAGCCCGAAGCTGCACCCCGCGCTGCTGCACGTGCTCGCCGAGCGACTGCGACCGACCGGGGACTGAGCCGGTCCGGCGGGCCGACTGTCGGGGTGCCGACCGGCAAACCGGGGAAATGCCGCACGGCCCTCGCCCCCGCTACCGCTGGCCGGCACCCCTCCACTAAGGTGTCACCACTCGATCATCACCGCGGTGGTGACGGGTGCGATCGGTCCGGGCGGCGTGGGGCGCCCCCCAGGGGTCGTAGGGTGCGGGAGGTCCGGCCGGTGGCTGGCATGGCAGAGAATGTGCGCGCGGCCGTCGTGGGGCACGCGGCCCGGACAGGTGGTGACCGACGGTGACGTTGATCTACCTGTGCGGGGCGCTCGCCGTGCTCGTGCCGGCGCTCGTCGTCCCGTGGCTGGCCACTCGGTGGGCGCCGGCCGTCGCCGCCAGCCGGACCGCCGACCGGCTGCGTCAGGCCGTCGCCGGACTCACCGACGCCTTTGGCCGGCTCGGCGCCGCCCTGGTCGTGCTGCTCGCCGGGTCCGCCGCGGTCATCGCGCTCTGCTGGCCGCTGGGCGAGGCGCTGTCCCGGCTCGAACCCCACGTCGACCACCCGGTCTTCGAGTACGTGCACGCCCGGCGGGTCGCCGGCTGGGCCGACCTGAACAGCTTCATCACCGCGATCGGCGACCGGTACCCGCTCAAGTGGGTCACCGTGGTCGGCGCCCTCGCCCTCGCCGTGGCGTGGCGCCGCCGGCGCTGGTGGCTCCCGCTGGTCGCGATGCCGTTGCAGTTCGTCCTCGAGCAGTACACCCAGCAGATCCTCGCCGGGGTGGTCGACCGCGGTCACCCGCCGACCGATCTGGGCACCTACCCGTCCGGCGGGTGCGCCCGGGTGCTGATGACCTTCGGCACCATCCTGGTGCTCGCCGCGTTCGCCTGGCGCATCCCGCGCCGGATCCGCGTCGGGCTGCTCACCGCGCTGGCCGTGCTGGTCACCGTGGAGGGCTACACCCGCGTCTACGCCGAGAAGCACTGGCTCACCGACGTCCTCGGCGGCTGGACCTTCGGCATCCTGCTCACCGCCGTGATGGTGTTCGCCGTCGCGGTCGCCGACGGGCGGGTCCGGCCCCCGGCGCAACGACCCACCACCCCGGCCCGGGAACGCGTCCCGGTCGGCACCTGAACCGGCGGCCCGCCGCCACCCCGCACCTGCCCCCACGCCACCCCTCGATCGGAAGGTGGGCAACGACGTGACCACCCTTCTCGTCGCCTCCACCGGTGGACACCTCGCCGAACTGTACGACCTGAAGCCCCGGCTGGGCCTGGGTGACGACTGCGTCTGGGCGACCTTCGACTCGCCGCAGAGCCGGTCCCTGTTGGACGGTCACGAGGTCATCCACGTGCCGCCCGCGACCACCCGGGACGCGCTCGGCGCGCTGCGCGACCTGCTGGCCGCCCGCCGGGTGCTGCGCGGCGGCCGGTTCACCCGGGTGGTCAGCACCGGCGCCAGCGTGGCCATGTCGTTCTTCGTGCCCGCCAGCCGGCACGGGCTGGCCTGCCACTACATCGAGAGCGCGACCCGCACGGCCGGGCCGTCGCTCACCGGCCGGCTGGTTTCCCGGGTGCCCCGCACCCGGCTCTACACCCAGCACCTGGACTGGGCCGACGAGCGGTGGCGCTACGGCGGCACCGTCTTCGACGGCTACCAGGCCAGCCGCCGGGCCACCCCCCGGCCGGTGTCCCGGATCGTGGTGGCCCTCGGCACGCACGGGCGGTTCGGCTTCCCCCGGCTGCTGGCCCGCCTGGTCGAGGTGGTGCCGCCCGAGGCGGAGGTGCTCTGGCAGGTCGGCTCCACCCGGATCCCCCGGATGCCGGCCGGGGCCCGCCCGCACGTCCCGTACGCCGAGATGCAGCAGGCGATGCGGGAGGCCGACGTCGTGGTGACCCACGCCGGCGTGGGCTCCGCGCTGGCCGCGATGCGGGCCGGCCACCGGGCCGTCTTCGTGCCGCGCCGGCGCAGCCACGGCGAGCACGTCGACGACCACCAGGTCGAACTGGCCCGGCAACTGGACCGCCGGCAGCTGGTCCGGCACCGGGAGGCGGACGCCGTCACGGTCGAGGACCTGGCGGAGGCGGCGTCCTGGACGGTCGCGGCGACCGGCGCCGTGGCGCCGTTCGAGTGGACGGAGCTGGCATGAGGCCGCCACCAGACGGCCGACCCGGCAGCCCGCCCGGCCGGTCGACACCGGCCCCCGTCCGCACCGGGCACTCGGGACGCGACCCGTACGGCCGGGCCGGACCGAGCCGGTGATCGAGCGAACCGGACGGTTGATGGTGCGCAATGTCCGTTCCCCGCAAGCTACCCGTGATTTCTCTACCTCTTTGGGGGCAGTAGTGCTTCACAGAACGTCTCGTCCGGTGTGGCGGCGGTGGTGCGCCGCGCTCGCCGTACCGGTGCTCGCCGTCGGGCTGCTCGCGGCGCCGGCCGCCGCCGCCAATCCCACGCCGGTGACCAGCACGCTCACCTCGGCGAACCCGGCGGACAACACCCCGCACGCGCAGAACGGCGACAGCAAGGCGTTCGCCGAGATCGGCAACACCGTCTACGTGGGCGGTTCCTTCACCTCGGTGAAGGCGGCGGGCGACGCGAGCTGGACGGCCCGCAACTACCTGTTCGCGTACGACCGCTCCACCGGCGCGCTGAAGACCGGCTTCAACCCGGAGCTGAACGGCGCGGTGCACGCCCTCGCGGTCAGCCCGGACGGCAAGCTCATCGTCGGCGGCGCCTTCAACACCGTGAACGGGGTCAGCCGCAAGAACCTGGTCGAGCTGGACCCGGCCACCGGCGCGACGGTGACCAGCTGGGTCGGGCGCAGCGACGGCGGCCTGGTCCGGCGCACCATCGTGGTCGGCAACAACCTCTACATCGCCGGCGCGTTCCACTGGGTCAACGGCACCCAGCACTCCCTGCTCGCCCGGCTGAACGCCACCACCGGCGCGATCGACGCGAGCTTCCAGATCGACGCCAGCGTCGCCCGGGCCAGCAGCGAGCTGGTCTGGGGCCTCGCCGTCTCGCCCGACAACAAGACCCTCGTCGCGGTCGGCAACTTCACCCAGGTCAACGGCCAGGCCCGCAACCAGGTCGTGGTCGTCGACCTGGACGGCACCCCGGCGGTGGCCGACTGGAGCACGCAGCGCTACGTCGCGCCGTGCTACAGCGACTCGTTCCCGTTCTACGCCCGGGACGTCGACTTCTCCGACGACGGCACCTACTTCGTCGTCATCGCCGACGGCGGGCGGGGCACCGGCGCGTACTGCGACGCGATCGCCCGGTTCGAGACCGCCGCCCGGGGCGCCGGCATCGACGCCACCTGGGTCAACTACACCGGGACCGACTCGGTGACCTCGGTCGAGGTCGCCGACAACGTGGTCTACGTGGGTGGGCACTTCCGCTGGCTGAACAACGCCAACGGCAACGACGCGGCCGGCGCCGGTGCGATCAACCGGTTCGGGCTGGGCGCCCTGGACCCGGTCAACGGGCTGCCGCTGGTCTGGAACCCGACCCGCTCGGGTGCCCCGGCGGGCACCACCACCTGGGGCCCGATCATGTGGGAGCTGTGGCGCGGCAGCACCGGCCTGTACGCCGGCTTCGACTCCGACGGGGTGGGCAACGAGTACCACGGCCGGCTGGGCCACTTCCCGCTGGCCGGTGGCCGTACCGTGGCGGCGGTCAACGCCCCGTCCGCGGCGTCGGGCTATCTGTACGTCTCCGCCGCCGACGGGCAGGCGACCAAGGTGCCGTTCGACGGCAGCACGCTGGGCACCCCGGTCAGCAGCAGCCAGCCGAACCTGACCGCCGCCGGGGCGGCGTTCTCGGTCGGCAACAAGCTGTACTGGTCGAAGACCGACGCGAGCGCGCCGAACGGCAGCTACCTCGACGTGTCGATCTTCTCCGGCGGCTCGGTGGGCGCGCCGTGGGTCAGCAGCGGCTACAACGACTGGTTCAAGCCGTCGACGATGAGCGGCGCGTTCGCCCTGGACGGCCGGATGTACTACACCAAGTCCGGGACGAACAAGCTCTTCTACCGGTACCTGGAGCCGGACGGCTACATCCTCGGCTGCACCGAGTTCACCCTGCCCAGCATCGGCCTGGCCTGGGGCAACGTCCGCGGCCTGGCCTGGGTCAACGGCAAGATCGTGTACGGCAACCAGGACGGCTCGCTGCGGGCCGTGCCGTTCGACGGCGCGGCCGTCGACGGCGCCGCGTCGGTCGAGCTCGCGGCCGCCGGTGGCGCCGTGAACTGGTCGAGCCGGACGCTGTTCTTCGCCACCTCCTGACGGTCGGCCCGACCGGGCGGCCCGCCGTCGTCCCTGTGACCCGGCGGACCGCCCGGAACGGCCGAACCGCTCTGCCGGCCGGGCGGCTCCGTCGGCCACAATGAGAGGTCACCGCCCCGGCCGGCCCGTGCCGCCCGGGGCGGTCACCGATCCCTCCATGCGCAAGGACCTGACTGATGGACGTGACCGACGTCGCTCCCGCCCGGCAGAGCCCGGTCGGCCTCGTCGAGCTGGCCCGCATCCCGCTCCGCCGGTGGCGGCTCGTGCTCGGCACGGCGGCGGCGGTGCTGGTGGCCGTGCTGGTCTACCTGTTCGTGCTGCCGGCGACGTACACCGCGACCACCGCCGTGGTGGTCCGGCCGGTGGTCACCGACCCGTTCTCGGTCCCCTCCGGCGGCGCCGACCGGGCGGTGAACATGACCGCCGAGAGCGGCATCGCCACCAGCAACGAGGTCATCGACAAGGTCGCCGCGATCACCGGCCGGGACACCAAGGACGTCGCCGACGCGCTCGAGGTGGAGATCCCGGTCGGCGGCCAGGTGATGCGGTTCAACTACGCCGCGCACACCGAGCAGGAGGCGGTCAACGGCGCCAACGGGGCCGCCCAGGCCTACCTGGACCAGCGCCGCGGCATCTACGAGAACCAGCGCGCGGCCGTGTTGAAGTCCTACGACGAGACCATCGCGGTGGTGACCGCCCAGCGCACCACCACCCAGCGGTCCCTGCCGGACCGCCAGTCGTCGGACAACCCGTCGCCGCGTACCAGCGCCCTGCTGGACCAGCTGCGGGCCCTGAACGACCAGCTCGCCACGCTGGCCGAGCAGCGCTCCAAGATCGGCTCGGCGGACCTCAGCCCGGGTTCGATCACCAGCGCCGCCCGCACCCCGGTGCCCTCCAGCCGCGACGCCGCCCCGCTGATCCTCGCCGCCGGCCTGCTCGGCGGCCTGCTGCTCGGCGGCCTGGTCGCGTTCGTCCGGGAGTCGCTGGACCGGCGGCTGCGCACCACCGCCGAGGCGGTCAGCGCGATCGGCGCGCCACTGCTCGGCACGGTCCGCTGGGCGCGCAGCGGGCAACCCGACGAATCCGACCTCCGCTACCTCTCGCTCGCCCTGGCCCGCTGGGTCGACGGCCCGCAGCGCGGCCCGCTGGTGCTGCTCTCCGCCGGCAGCGACGAGGGACGCGAGCAGGTGACCGCCGGCCTCGCCGCGATCCTGGCCGGCGCCGGCCACGAGGTGCGCCTGGGCGTCACCCCGGAGAGCCTGGACCGGATCCGCCCGCTGATGCTCGACGCGCAGCGCCGCAACCCGCCGACCGAGCCGGCGCTGACCAAGCTGCCCCGGCCGCGGCCGGCGCCGAGCCCGACCCCGGCCGCCGCCGCGGGGACGCCGGCCGCCGCGGTGACCCCCGCCGCCGGCGGCGGCGACCCCGAGGCGACCGCGGTCATCCCCGCCGTGCGCAAGCCCCGCCCGTTCCCGACCTCGGACGCGAAGAACGGCGGCGTCTACCGCTCCACCACCACCGAGGACAAGACCCAGGTCATCCCGGCCGCCCGCACCGCCCCGACCACCCGGACCGACGGGCAGGAGCTGCGGATCGGCTCCGGCACCGTACGGCTGGTCGGGCTCGACGCCCCGCCGGCGGACGGCCTCACCCTGCTCGACGCGCCGCCCGCGCTGCACGACGAGCGGGGCGTACGGGCCGCCCGGGAGGGACGCGCCGTGCTGGTGGCCGCCCGCGACCGGACCCGGTCGGCCCGGCTGGTCCGCCTGGTGGAGCGGCTGCGCTCGGTCGGCGTGGAGCCGTTCGGATTCGTGCTGACGGGAGAGGGACGTGACTGACCACGACCGGCCGGCGACCGGACAGGCGTACCCGCCGGTGACCGTGGTGGTCGCCACCCGGGACCGGCCCGGGCTGCTGGAACGGGCCGTGGGCGCGGTGCTCGACCAGGACTACCCCGGTCCGGTGGAGTGCCTGGTCGTCTACGACCACACCGAGATCCGCCCGCTGGACCTGCCGGTGCCGGCCAACCGGAGCCTGCGATACGTCAACAACACCCACTCCCGGGGCCTGCCGGGCGGCCGCAACACCGGCGCCGAGGAGGCGTCGCACGACCTGCTGGCCTTCTGCGACGACGACGACCGCTGGCTGCCCGCCAAGCTGCGCCGCCAGGTGGAGCTGCTGCTGACCCGCCCGGACGCCGCGGCGGCCAGTTGCGGCATCCGGCTGGAGGGCCCCGGCATCGCCAAGGAGCGCCGGCTCGACGCCGCCGAGGTGACCCTGCCCGACTTCGTCGAGGACCGGATCATGGAGGTGCACTCCAGCACCATCCTGCTGCCCCGCGCCACCTGGGACGCGGTCGGCCCGGTCGACGAGGAGCTGCCCGGCGGGTACGGCGAGGACTACGAGTGGCTGCTCCGGATCGCCGCGCACGGGCCGGTGGTCATCGTGCCCGAGGTCCTGGTGGTGGTGGACTGGCACGGCGGCTCGTTCTTCTTCGGCCGCTGGGCGACGATCGTCGAGGCCACCCGCTACCTGATCGACAAGCACCCCGAACTGGCCGGCAGCCGCACCGGAATGGCCCGGCTGCACGGGCAGATCGCGTTCGCCCTCGCCGCCGGGCGGCGGCGCCGCGAGGCGGTCCGGGAACTGGGCCGGGTGATCCGGCTCAACCCGCGCGAGAAGCGGGTCCTGGTCACCGTGCCCGTGGTGCTCGGCCTGCTCTCCGGGGAGCGGGTGCTGCGGCTGGCCCAGCGGACGGGACGGGGTGTCTGACCGGACGGCGGCCACCGCCCCGCCGCCGGTGACCGGCCCCACCCGGACGCCGGCCCGCGCCGGCCGGTGGTCGCGGCGGTCGGCCGTGCCGCCGCTGCCGGTCTGGCCGCTGACGGTGATGTTCGCCCTGATGCCGCTCTGGTGGGCGCTCGGCGCGTTCTATCTCGGCTGGTCGGTCCTCGGCGTGGTGCTGCTCGCGCTGCTGATCGCCCGCGGTCGGGTGCCGCTGCCCGCCGGGACCGCCTGCTGGCTGCTCTTCCTCGCCCTGGTGCTGCTCAGCGCCACCCGGCTGGACCGGGCCACCGCCTACTTCACCTTCGGGCTGCGCTACGGCTTCCTGGTGACGGCCCTCGTCGTCGGGGTGTACGCGCACGCCCTGGTCCGCGAGGGCGTCGCCTGGGAACGGGTGCTGCGGCCGCTGGGCTGGTACTGGCTCGGCGTCGTGGCGCTGGGTTGGCTGGCCGTGCTCGCGCCCACCCTCACCCTCACCACGCCGGTGGAGTTGGCGCTGCCGCACGCGATCAGCGGGGAGCGGTTCGTCCAGGCGTTGACCCACGTGCGGGTCAACGAGTTCAACCCGGTGTCCCGTGCGCCGATCTACCGCACCGCCGCGCCCTACCCGTACACGAACAACTGGGGCACCGCGTACGCCCTGCTGGTGCCGTGCGTGCTCGCGTACCTGACGTCGGTGCGGACGGGCCGGTTCCGGACCGTGCTCTGGGTGTCGCTGCCGCTGTCGGTGGTGCCGGCCTTCCTGACCCTCAACCGCGGCATGTTCCTGGGCCTCGGCGCCGGCCTGGTCTACCTGGGCCTGCGGGCCCTGCTGCGGGGCAACGCCCGGCTCATCGTCTCGATCGCCGCGCTGGTGCTGCTGGTCTGGGTGGTCAGCCTGGTGGTGCCGGTGCAGGACATGATCAACGCGCGGGTCAGCACCACCGACACCAACGTCGACCGGATGGACCTGTACCTGCGAACCTGGCAGGCGGTCGAGCGGTCCCCGCTGCTCGGCTACGGGGCGCCGAAGAGCGTGGACACCACCCTCGCCGAGGAGCCGCTCGGCACCCAGGGGCTGATCTGGCAGATCCTCTACAGCCACGGCATCCCGGCGCTGGTGGTCTTCCTCTCCTGGCTGGTGCTGGTCGCCCGCCGGCTGGCCGCCGCGGTGTCACCGGCCGGGTACTGGCTGAGCACCATCCCGGTGATCGCCCTGGTGGTGATCCCGGTGTACGCGTACATCGACCCGAACCTGTCGGTGATCTTCTTCGGTGTCGGTGCCGGGTTGGCCGCCGTCGCCGGCCCGGTCAACCGGCCCGCTCTCGGGCCGTCGGCGATGTCCCGGCCGGCGCCGCTGACCCCGTGGCGGACCCGCGGTTTCGGCCGGGCGGCGGTGCCCGGCCGACGGCGGCCGTCGGCGGCGGCCGGGGTGGCGGCCGTGCCGCTGCGGACGGTGGGGGGCCGAGCGGACGTCGCCGTCGAACCGGTGCCCGGAACCGCGGCGGTGCCGTGGGCGGCCGGAAAGCCCTCGCCCGCTGCACCGCCCACACCCCCGGCGTCTACCACCGACCCGGAGCCGTCACCGGCCGAGGCGCCGAAGCAGGGAGGGGCGCGATGACCGCGGCGGCGACCGTCACCGGCTCTGGCGAGCAGGAAGTCCGGCGCAGCACCCGCAGCGGCGCGGTGGGGCTGCTCGGCGCGGCGGTTAACGGCCTGCTCGGTTTCGTACTGACCGTTGTGATCGTCCGTGGTCTGGGACCCGCCGCCTCCGGTGCGATGTTCACCGCCATCGGCGTGGTGGCCATCGTCGGGGTGCTCTGCTGCGCCGGCGCGGACACCGCGCTGGTCTGGGCGTTGCCCCGCCGCACCCCCGGTCGGGACGGTGACGCCGCCCGGTTGCTGCCAGTGGCCCTGGTGCCGGCGCTGCTGTTCACGGTGGCCGTCGCGGCGGCCGGGGTCGCGCTGTCTGGAGCGCTCGCGCCGGTGCTCTTCGATCCCGGCACGAATGAGGGCGACGACCTGCTCCGGTTGGCCTTCGCCGGGCTCCCGTTCGTGGTGACGATGACCGTGCTGCTCGCGGCCGTGCGAGCCGTCCGCCCCGTCGCCGCGTTGGTGGCCGTCCAGTACGTCCTGGTGCCGGCCGCCCGCCCGGCGCTGGTGGCAACCGCGCTGCTCGCCGGTGCCGGGGTGAGCGTCGCCTTCGCCGGCTGGCTCGCCCCGGTGGCCCTGGCCGTGCTGGTCTGCGTGGCGTTGCTGGTCCGGCCGCTGGGCCTGGCCTCCCCAGCGGCGCTGCGCCCCGCGCCGACGGACTGGCGCTTGTTCTGGGGTTTCGCCCTGCCGCGCGCCGCCTCGGCGACCATCGACGCCAGCAGCATGTGGCTGACGGTGCTGCTGACCGCCGCCCTCGCCGGTCAGGCCGAGGCCGGCGTGATCGGCGCGGTTGGCCGCTACGCGCTGGCCGGTCTGCTCGTCATGCAGGGCCTGCGGGTGGCCGTCGCGCCGCAGCTCTCCCGACTGCTCGGGCAGGGTCGCACCGCCGAGGCGGCGGCGGTCTACCGGCGGATCACCGCCGTGATCATCGGGCTCTCCTGGCCCGGTTACCTGATGCTGGCCGTCTTCGCGCCGGGCTTCCTGCGCTTGTTCGGGGCAGCGTTCACCACTGGGGACACCGCGATGGTGGTTCTTGCCGGGGCCATGCTGGTCAATTCCGGCACCGGCATCGTGCAGACCCTGCTGCTGATGAGCGGCAGCAGCGGACGACATCTGATGGCCGCCGCCACCGGACTGCTGCTCAACGTCGGGCTGGCCCTCGTGCTGATCCCGCCGTACGGCGCGCTCGGTGCCGCCGTGGCATGGACGGTCGGCATCGTGGCGGAGAACGTGCTCGCCACCGTCGCCGCCCGGCGGGCGGTCGGAGTGCCGCTGGTCACCCGTGCCGTGCTGCGGACCGCGGCGCTGGCCGCCGCCGCCACGGCGGTGCTGGCCGGTACGGGCGCGGCGGTCGCCGGCCGCGACGTCGCCGGGCTCTTTCTCACCCTTGGGGTTGCGGCGCTGCTCGCCGCCGGCCTGCTGCTGCATCCCCGGGTACGCCGCTGGGCGCGGACCACCGTGCCCAGCCTGCTGGGCCGGAGTCCACGATGACGAGGAGGTCGCGATGACGACGTTGCGGGACCGGGTGAAGGCGCTGGTGCCGGCCCCGGTGCTGACCGGGGTGCGCGGCTCCCTGGTCCGGTACGGGGAGCGCACCAGCGACCGTCGTCCGCTGCCGGACTTCCTCATCATCGGCACCAAGCGCGGCGGCACCACCTCGCTCTGGCGTTACTTGCTGGAGCATCCGCTGGTGCCCCGGCTCTTTCCAGCCTGGAACACCAAGACCTCGCACTACTTCGAGGACACCTTCACCCGGGGCGAGGCGTGGTACCGCTCGCACTTCCCCACCCGCCGGCAGCGGGAGGCGCTGGAGCGCCGGCACGGCGGGCCGACCCGGGTGGGGGAGGCCGCCCCGCTGTACATGTTCCATCCCCTCGCCCCAGGGCGGGTCGCCGACCTGATCCCGTCGGTGCGGCTGATCGTCCTGCTGCGTGACCCGGTCGAGCGGGCGTACTCGCACTGGAAGGAGCGGCGGACCGAGGGGGTGGAGCCGCTCGGCTTCGCCGAGGCCCTGGCCGCCGAGGAGGAGCGGACAGCGGGGGAGCGGGAGAAGCTGATCGCCGACCCGGCGTACGTGAGCAACGCCTACGACTGGTACAGCTACCGGGCCCGGGGCCGCTACCTGGAGCACCTGACGCCCTGGCTGGACCGGTTCGACCGGGAGCAGCTGCTGATCCTGCCGAGCGAGACGCTGTACCGGGAGCCGGCCGCCACGTACGCCCGGGTGCTGGACTTCCTCGACCTGCCGCCGTACCAGCTCGACCGGTACGAGGTCTTCAACGACCGGCGCAGCAGCGCCATGGACCCGGCGACCCGGGACGAGTTGACCCGGCACTACGCGCCCTACAACCAGGCCCTCGCCGACCGGCTGGGCATGACCTTCGACTGGGGGAACTGACCGTGGCGAGCGGCACCCGAACCACCGACGAGAACACCGCGACCGCCCGCGACCGCCGGGGATCCCTGCACGCGCTGCGGTTCCGCCTGGTCGACTCCCCGGACTCGTACGGCGCGAAGCGCCGAGCGAAGCGGGCCCTATGGCTGTCGGAGACCTTCCCCGAGCTGGCCGAGATGTCCGTGCTGGACCTGGGCGGCCGGCTGGGCAGCTGGGCGAAGGTGCCGGTCCGGCCCAAGCACGTCCACGTGGTCAACCTGGAGCCGCTGCCGGCCGAACTGCCCGACTGGGCCGAGGCCGACCACGCCGACGCCTGCGAGCTGCCGCCGGCCATCCTGCGCCGCCGCTACGACCTGGTGTTCAGCAACAGCGTCCTGGAGCACGTGGGTGGCCACGAGCGGCGCCGCCGGATGGCCGAGGCGATCCGGGAGATGGCGCCCCGGCACTGGGTGCAGACCCCGTACCGGTACTTTCCGGTCGAGCCGCACTGGGTGGCGCCCGGCATGCAGTTCCTGCCGGTGCCGGCCCGGGTGGCGGTGGCCCGGAAGTGGCCGCTGGCGTACACGCCGGGCAAGTCCTGGGAGCAGGCGATGGAGCAGGTGTTGACCACCGAGCTGATCGGCCGGGCGGAGCTGCGCTACCTCTTCCCCGACTCAACGATCCGGGCGGAGCGGATGCTCGGCCTGACAAAGTCGATCATTGCCGTCAGGACGGCTTGAGGACAGCCGATCGCGGTATGCGTCTGGTTGCAGGCCGTAATCCGCTGCCTGGTCTTCCTCTTGTTTGCCCTGCTAGCGATCATGGCAGTACGTCGACTTGCATGACGCAAAGTTTTCATTGACGATGATCGACCTCTGACCGTAGCGTTCGCCGCACTATCGCTTCGGACACGGGGAAGGTCGCAGTGGCTCCTGCGCGCGTGCGAACAGCCGGAACATTAAGGAAGTGGAACAGAACCGTCAGATCCCGGTGGGGTCGGGCGGCAACACTTGTCCTAGCCGCAAGTCTGGTGATGACGATCTCGGATATCCCCGCTCGTCGTGCAGATGCGGCACCCAAGCCCAAGCCGGCGGGGGTGTTGGAACGTCCGGACGAGATGGCTGCTCTCATCACCGCCCGCCTGACCGGCCAGAACGTCCGCATCACCGGCATGATCAGCGATTCCGCGGAGTACGTTGCGCACCCGAACGGCCAGATTGAGGCGACTGTTCATGCCGGCCCGGTCCGGATGCGACAGAACAACAAGTGGGTGCCGATCGACCTCACCCTCCAGCCTGACCCTGACGGGTCGGTGCGGGCCAAAGCACACCCGCTCGGTCTGCAAATCTCCGGCAAGCGCGGGGGTGCCGGTGAGCTTGCCGCGGTCGGTAGCGGAAACGGACGGTTCGCCCTCGGCTGGCCGGGCGCCCTGCCGGCGCCGCTTCTAGTCGAGAACCGCGCCACTTACCCCGAGGTGGCACCCGGGATCGACCTGGTGGTTGAGGCTACCAGGACCGGCTTCTCGCAGTACCTGACGGTGAAGAGCCGCGAGGCGGTGGACCACCTGCCGTCACTGGCGCTTTCGCTGAGCGGCAAGGGCCTGGCCTCGTTCAAGCAGGATCCGTCGGGCGGCCTGACCCTGCTGAACGGCGGGGGCAAGCCGGTAGCCACGGTGCCGGCCCCTCAGATGTGGGACGCGCGGCGTACCGCTGGCTCGGAGGACCCCACTCGCCGCGCGATGGTGAAGGCGAAGGCCGAACGGCTGCCGGCTGCCGATCGCAGCACTGTCCCTGGGGGGCTCATTATGCGATTGCAGCCCGACCTAGCCTGGCTGAAGGATCCGGCGACCGAGTATCCGGTCACCATCGACCCGCAGATCAACCCGCTCTACACCTCCTTCGACACGTACGTGAAGGAGGGAGACGCGGTCGACCGTAGTGCCGCCAACGACATACAGCTCGGCCTGTTGGCTGGCTCGCCGAGCGTCAAGGCCAGGGGTTTTGTGCACTGGCCGGTTTCTGCACTCGCCGGCAAGCAGATCACCTCGGCGACGGTCTACTTCTGGAACTTCTGGTCGAACACCTGCACCGCGAACTCGTGGGAGATCTGGACCACCGGGGCGGCCTCGTCCGCGACCCGCTGGGGTACCCAGCCGACCTGGATCCAGAAGGAGGCGACCTCTACCCAGACCAAGGGCTACTCGTCGGCCTGTGACGACGGCTGGGTGAGCATCAGCGGCACGAACTTCTTCCAGCGCGCCGCCACGGCCGGGCAGTCGACCGCATACATGGGCGTGCGGGGCACCGACGAGAGCAGCGGCAACAGCTTCAAGCAGTTCCGCTCCCGCAACGCGGTAGACAGCAGCCAGGTCCCGTACGCCGTGGTGAACTACGACTCGTATCCGACGGTAGGCATCCGCTCGACGGTGCCCTCGACGGCCTGCGCCACAGGCGCCTCCCGGCCGATCGTCAACACCGCTACCCCACAGCTCAAGTCCGTCCTCTCCGACGCCGAGGGCTCCTCGGTCAAGGCCGAGATCGAGTGGTGGACGCTGTCCGGGACCACCAAACTAGGTAGCACCATAACCGCCACCGCTGCCTCCGGCAGCACCTTCGCCGCCACTGTGCCAACCGGCGTGATGAGCAACGGCTCGTCCTACAAGTGGCGAGTTCGTGCCAACGACGGCACCGTCGATGGCGCTTGGTCGCCGTTCTGCGAGTTCACCGTCGACACTTCGATTGGCAGCCCGCCGCTTGTCAGCTCCTCGACCTATCCCCAGGACCAGTGGGGTGGAGATGCCAACGTCGCTGGTGATTTCACCTTCGACCCGAACGGCATAGCCGACGCCGCAGCCTACGAGTACAGCCTCGATGTGCAGCCGCCAAACAAGGTGGTCAATGCGCCGTCGACGGGAGAGCCGGCCACCGTGAGCATTACGCCGGCCACCCCCGGCTGGCACAAGCTCTGGGTCCGTACGCGAGACTCAGCCGGCAACGTCACGGCGCTGAGCGGGTACCCGTTCAAGGTCGGCTCCGGCTCGCAGGACTCGCCGAAGGCCGGTGACATCAGCGGCGCCAAGGTTGTCCTCGTCTCCAGTGCCGCACCGTCCTTCGTCGACGTCACCTACCAGTGGCGGCGGGCCGGCTCCGACGGCTGGGTCGCCATCCCGGCGGGCCACGTAACCTACGCCGTCGGTGGTGGCGCGGTGACCTGGCCCGTCTCCCTCGCCAGCGGCATCGCGCCCCAGCTGAACTGGGATGTCTCCGCCACCCTCGCGTCTATCGACGGGGCCGGCATCCCCCGGGACGGACCCGTCCAGGTCCGGCCCTACTTCAACCTGAGCAACTGGGGCGCGCCGGCCGACCTGGTCAAGTTCCGCTTCGACCGGAACCTGGCCTCCGCCGACACCGCCCAGGTGGGGCCTGGCTCGGTCAACCTGATCACCGGCAACTACCAGCTCTCCGCTGACGACGTTTCGGTGGCCGGTCTGGCCATCTCCCGGACGGTCAACAGCCGGCAGCCGCTCGGGCTCGACCCGCTGTTCGGCCCCGGCTGGGTGTCCGGGCTGGTGGTGTCCGATGCGGACGCGCCATACACGAAGCTGACCACCTACGGCAGCCTGGCCCAGGTCAAGCTGCCGGATGACTCAACGATCGGCTTCACCAAGGTCGACAGCGCTGGCGTCAACTACGAGCCGCACGTCGGGGCCGAGTCCTTGAAGCTCACCTTCAACTCGGCCACCAGCACCTTCACGCTGTCCGACGACAAGGGCAACGTAGTCACCTTCACCCGGACCTCAACCGACCCGGCGGGCGTCTACACGCCCACCTCGGTCACCGCACCCGGGTCGGGCAACACGACCGCCTACTCCTGGGAGAAGGTCACCCTCGGCACCACCGACATCATGCGACCGACCCGCCTACTGGCTCCGGTGCCGGCCGGGGTCAGCTGCACCACGCTGGTCCGCGGCTGCCGCGCCCTCACCTTCACGTACGCCACCACGACCACGGCCACCGGCCTCGGCGACGGCCAATGGGGTGACTACGCCGGTCGGGTGAAGGAGATCTCGTACACGGCATGGGACCCCGATCTCGGCACCCCGGCGATGCGTACCGTCGTGCTGGCCCACTACACCTACGACAGCACCGGCCGGCTCCGGACCTTCAACGACCCCCGGCTGGACTACACCGACGGCAGCGGAGCCCACTCGCTGCGGACCGTCTACTACTACGACTCACACGGCATCATCGTCTCGCTCACCCTGCCGGCCCAGCAGCCGTGGCAGTTCTCGTACACCACCCTGCCGAGCGACCCGGGCAACGGTCGTCTCTACAAGGTCACCCGGTCGGCCCTGGCCGCCGGAACCTCAGTGGAGACGGTCGTCTACCAGGTGCCGACCTCCGGCACGGGGGCGCCGTACGACCTGTCCGGCACGCAGACCGCCCGGTGGGGCCAGAATGAGCCGCCGACCGATGCTACGGCCGTCTTCCCGGCGACTCAGGTGCCGACTGGCGACCCGGCGGCCGGTACGCTGCCCAGCTCGTACGAGCGGGCGACGGTGGGCTACCTGGACGCGAATGCGCGGACCGTCAACACGACGCAGCCGGGTGGCTACGTCAGCACCACTTGGTACGACGGTTACGGCAACACGGTGGGCGAGCTGAGCGCGGGCAACCGTCAGCGGGCGCTGGACGCGTCGACCACGGACAGCGCAACCGCCGAGGCCCAACTGGCAGCAGCCCTGCGGGAGACCTCGGTTTACTCCACCGACGGGCGGCTGCTGCTGGAAACCTCTGGGCCGGAGCATGACCTCATCCTGTCGACCGGCACGGTCGTCCGCGGCCGAACGCACACCCGGTACACCTATGACGAGGGAGCGCCGGCAACCGGTGGGCCCTACAACCTGGGCACCACGGAACGGGTCTCGGTCAGCTACGTCGACGCCGGCCAGACCGTCGACGTCGACACCCGCACCACGACGACCCAGTACGACTGGACGTTGCAGCAGCCCACGGTCCAGATCGTCGACCCTGGCGGGCTAGACCTGACCACGCGGACGGCGTACGACGCCAGTGGCGCGGTCGTCTCCCAGACGACTCCTGGCGGCGGCGACTCGACGACGACGCCCGCCACCCGGCAGACGGTCTACTACACGACGACGGCCAACTCCACCTATCCGGAGTGCGGTGGCCGTGCCGAGTGGGCCCGCTCTGTCTGCCGAATCAACCCCGGTGGTCAGCCGGAGCAGGAGCAGCAGCTGCTGTCGAAGGTCACGACCTATGACTTCTATGGCCAGCAGAGGGCCGTGACCGAGCTGAACTCCTCGGGCGTCCAGCGGACCAGCACGCTGACCTATGACGGCGCCGCCCGCCAGTTCGAAACGACGGTTACGGGGCCAGTGTCGTCTGGTGAGCCAATCGAGAAGCGGCGTAATGTGTACGACCAGGCCAGTGGCCTGTTGGTCCGAACCGAGACAGTGAACGGATCGGGCATGGTCACGGCACAGGTCGTCCGTGGCTACGACGCTCTGAGTCGGTCCACGTCCTACACGGATGCTGATGGCAACGTGTCGACGACTACTTACGACATCGCTTCCCGTCCCAGCGTCATCAACGACGGGAAGGGAACCCGCACGTTGACCTACGATGGGGGCACGGAGCGTCGCGGTCTTCCGACGCAGCTCGCCGACAGCCAGTCGGGCAACTTCGTCGGCAACTACGACGCGGACGGTGTCCTTGCCAGCCAGACCGCTCCGAACGGTCTCGTGACGTCGGTACGAATGGACGAGGCGGGGCTTATCACCAATCTCACCTACGTCAAGCCGGGCTGCGGTCAGAGCGCCTGTATGGTGTACGCCGAGACCGTCAGCTACAGCGGAAGCGAGGAGCGGCGGGTCAGCACCTCGACGCTCTCCGGCCGGGCCTACGCCTACGACGCGGCGGGGCGGGTGACGACTGTCCAAGACACGGTGTCAGGGCAGTGCGTTACCCGGTCTTACGGGTTCGACCAAGCTACCAATCGTGTTGACCTAACCACCTACGGTGCCGCGGCCGGTGGTGGTTGCCAGTCCGCTACTGGGCTGACAAGCCAGACGTGGGACCATGACTCCGCCGATCGGCTCGTCGACACCGGTTACAGCTACGACGCCCTGGGGCGGACGCTCACGCAGCCGGCGGCCGACTCGGCAGTGCCGGGCGGCGGAAGCGCCCAGTTCACGTACTACATGAACGACATGGCGCGCACCGCAGCGCAGGGGAGCCGGCAGGCGACGTATACGTTGGATGTGCTGAGCAACCGGTTCCGTTCCTGGACCGACACGGCGACCGGCCTGGTGAGGCGGCACCACTACAGTGACGAGGGGGACAAGCCCGCCTGGACCGACGAAGGCAACGGAAACAGCACCCGGCAGGTGTTCGGCTTGGCTGGCGTCGCGGGTACCTTTGCCAACACAATCGGTGTCACCTGGGCCATCATCAACGTCAACGGTGACAACGTGGCGGGGATGACCGAGACCGGCTCCGGACTCACCTACACGAGCGAGTATACCGAGTACGGGTTGGCGCGAAACAGCGCCGACGCGGGCAGCCGCCGGTACGGCTGGCAGGGTTCAGCCCAGCGGGCGGCGGACACCCCGGGTGGAGTCGTCTTGATGGGCGCCCGCATCTACAACCCGGCCACCGGTCGCTTCCTGTCTAACGACCCGGTCTATGGCGGCAACGCGAACTCGTACGACTATTCCACCGGTGACCCGGTCAATAAGCACGACCACTCCGGCGCGCTGTCATGCTGGAGTTACAACAGATATTGGTCGAAGTGGTACTACTGGTGGGGATCGTACGGTGGTATGCGTTACAGCCTGGACTTCAGTTGCTATCTGTCTCACGGAGATTTCGCCTGGATCGGCCGTTACGGATTGGCGTACGGTTTGATCGCCGCCGGCCTTACGGGCTGGTTCGCGGCGGCCTACGCCATCGCGGGCTTTATCCTTACCATCATGTATTTGGAGTACGACCACTGGTGCCGCGGTAGGGGGGCGACCTACAAGGGTCGGCTTAGGACCTACTATCACCGGAACTGGACCCGCTCACATTTCAGTGCGTCGTACCGTGGCTGGTACTGCAACTAAACCGGAATGCGGTTGATGGATGAGACCCACAGTGGATGTGCGGTTAGCCCCGGAGGCGGTGGCGAAGTTGATGCCGGCGCCGAGGTCGATCGTGAACGGTGATGAAGCGGCGTCCGTCGTGTCTGTCTGTTGCCTGCGCCAGGCCGGTGTGAGTCGACTGGCGGTGAGCCTCATGGTCGACGAGGTCACCGCCAGGCGGTTCGCCCGCACCTGCCGCCTGGGGGCATGGTGGGGACGGTGGATGATGCCCAGCGTGCTCGTTGCGGCAGCGGTGATTCTGCTTCTCGCCGTCGTCGACGCCGTAGGAGAGGAGAGACGTCTGCTGTCCGTGGCGCTGGTCCTGGCTCAGGTGCTGGCGGCCGTGACGCTGGTCGGCAGGCTCGTGTTGTCGTCGCTCGCTTCTCGGCATCATCCGAGGCTGAAAGTGCACGGTGTGCTGATCCGTAGCGTCGACCGTGAGGTGGCTGAAGTCTGGGCTGACCTCAACCCGAGGGGGGCCATCGAGATCCTGGGCTAGGTGGGTAGCGCGTCGCAGATTGCGGCGTGTACGGAAGGCGATTCGAGTAGTGACAACCAAACAGGCGCCGCCGGTTCTGCGACCGGCGGCGCCTGTTTGCCCCCTACGGGAGTGAACGGTCGTGTCCGCAAGGCGGGACGGGGCAGGTACGGCGTTGCGGAGGCCACCGGGCGTGACAGACTGACCGCTGTGTTGCGCTGGCTGACTGCAGGTGAATCGCACGGACCCGCCCTCGTCGCGCTGGTCGAGGGGGTGCCCGCCGGGGTCGAGGTGACCACGGCGGAGATCGCCGGTGAGCTGGCCCGGCGCCGGCTCGGCTACGGGCGCGGCGCGCGGATGGCGTTCGAGCAGGACGAGGTCGAGATCATCGGCGGGCTCCGGCACGGCGTGACGATCGGCAGCCCGGTGGCGATCCGGGTGGGCAACTCCGAGTGGCCCAAGTGGCAGACCGTGATGGCCGCCGACCCGGTCGACCCGGAGGAGCTGGCCCGGCAGGCCCGCAACGCCCCGCTCACCCGGCCCCGTCCCGGCCACGCCGACCTGGCCGGCATGCAGAAGTACGGCCACACCGACGCCCGGCCGATCCTGGAGCGGGCCAGCGCCCGGGAGACCGCCGCCCGGGTGGCCGTCGGCACGGTGGCCAAGGCCCTGGTCCGGCAGGCGCTCGGCGTCGAGATCGTGTCGCACGTGGTGGAGCTGGGCCCGGTCGCCGTGAAGCCGGGCCTGCGGCCCACCCCGGAGGACGCGGTCCGGATCGACGCCGACCCGCTGCGCTGCCTCGATCCGGAGGCCAGCGCCCGGATGGTGGCCGAGGTCGACGCCGCGAAGAAGGCCGCCGACACCCTGGGCGGCGTGGTCGAGGTGCTGGCGTACGGGGTGCCGCCCGGCCTCGGCAGCCACGTGCAGTGGGACCGCAAGCTCGACGCCCGGCTGGCCGCCGCGCTGATGTCCATCCAGGCGATCAAGGGGGTGGAGATCGGTGACGGGTGGCAGCAGGCCCGGTCCCGGGGCTCCGCCGCGCACGACGAGATCATCCCGACCGCGACCGGGGTACGCCGGGTGACCGACCGGGCCGGCGGCCTGGAGGGCGGCATCACCACCGGCGAGCCGCTGCGGGTGAAGGCCGCGATGAAGCCGATCTCCTCGCTGAACCGGGCGCTGTCCACGGTCGACGTCAGCACCGGCGAGCCGGCCACCGCGATCAACCAGCGTTCCGACGTGTGCGCGGTGCCGGCGGCGGCGGTGGTCGCCGAGGCCATGGTCGCGCTGGTGCTGGCCGAGGCCGCGGTGGAGAAGTTCGGCGGCGACTCGGTCGCCGAGCTGCGCCGCAACCTGGCCGGCTACCTCGACCACCTGGTGATCCGATGAGCGCGGGCAACGCCGCGGCCGGCACCGGGGTCGCGGACGGGCGGTGGCTCGGATGAGCACTCGGCCGGTCTGTGTGCTGGTCGGGGCGCCCGGCTCCGGCAAGACCACGGTGGGGCAGGCGCTCGCGGCGATCCTCGGCGTGGCGTTCCGGGACACCGACGCCGACATCGAGGAGCTGGCAGGCAAGCCCATCCCGGAGATCTTCGTGGACGAGGGGGAGGAGCACTTCCGTACCCTCGAACGGGCCGCGGTGGCGGCGGCGCTGGCGGCGCACCCGGGCGTGCTCGCCCTCGGCGGCGGCGCGGTCCTCGCCGAGGAGAACCGGGCCGCGCTGATCGGACACACCGTGGTGCACCTGTCGGTGGAGTTGCCCGACGCGGTGAAGCGGATCGGCCTGGGCGCCGGCCGGCCGTTGCTGGCGCTCAACCCGCGCGCCACCCTGAAACACCTGATGGAGCAGCGCCGGCCGCTCTACGCCGAGGTGGCCACCGCGACCGTGGTCACCGACGGCCGCAGCCCGGAGGAACTGGCCGCCGAGATCGCCGCGCTGCTCAAGCCCTGATGCGGGGGCGCTGCTCCGGCTGAGGATCCCCTGGACCGCCTGCCACCCACAGTGGAGAATGCCAGGGCACGCTACGGAGCGCGTTCGCACGCTTGCAGAAGGAGTACGTGGGTGGACTTCGACATGTGGATCCGCGCGTTGAAGGCCGCGCGGGCGAGTGCGGACGTCTCCCAGGAACGGATGGCGAGCCTGGTCAAGTGGAGTCCGTCCACGGTGGCCGCGATCGAGACCGGCCGGCGCAGGCCGACCCGCGAGTTCGCGATCGCGGCCGACCAGGCGCTGGAGACCGGTGGCCTGCTGACGGAGCTGCTGGAGGCAGCCGACCGGGAACGCTCGCCGAGCTGGTTCGCCACCTGGCGCTCCTACGAGTCGCAGGCCGTGCGGCTGCGCGCCTTCGAGCCATGCCTGATCCCGGGACTGCTCCAGACCGAGGAGTACGCCCGGGCGATCATCTCGGCCGGCGGCTTGAACCCGTCGGACACTGTGGACGAGCTGGTCAGCGTCCGGATGGAGCGGCAGCACCTACTGACCCGGGAGGTTCCCCCGGAACTCGTCGCCGTCCTGGACGAGAGCGCGCTGCGCCGGCCGATCGGCGGTCCTGCGGTGCTGGATGCACAGCTCGGGCACCTGCTGGAGCTCGCCCGGCTCCCGCACGTCTGGCTCCACGTCATTCCCAACGATGTCGGCGCGCACGTCGGGCTCGCGAGCGGATTCATCCTGGCGGACCTGCCCGCTGACGAGCAGGTGCTGTATCTGGAGACCGTCGCCCGCGGCCAGGTCGTTGACGACCCGGGCTCGTTGCGCCTGATTCGGCGCAAGTGGGATAGCCTGCTCGGCGAAGCTCTCTCAGAGCGGGCCTCGCTGGATCTGATCATGAAGCTGAAGGTGACCCCATGATCATCATCGACGGCCCTCGCTGGCGGACGTCGATTCGGTCCGCAGATGGCGGGGGAAACTGCATCGAGGTCGCGGACAACCTGCCGGGTCGGGTGCTGGTCCGGGACAGCAAGGACCGGCAGGGGCCCGTGTTGACCTTCGCTCCCGGCGCCTGGCGCGCATTCCTCGGGTACGCCAGAACCCGCCCGTAGTCCGGCCGCAGCCGCCGGACCGGCGCCTTGGCGTGGTTCAATCCGCTTCACCTTCGTCGGGCAGGCGGTCGCCCCGACGCTCAAGCACCTGATTGAGCCAGCGTCGCCCGCTCTCTGCCGAGGTGGCGGCCGCGACGCCTCAGCTGTTAGGAAGGGGCCCCTGTACAACGCGAGGCGTTAACCGGGTGCCCCTCCCTACTTCGGGTCGCCAGGTGACGAGCAGGGCGAGGGCGAGCAGGATCTCGGCCAGGTCGCCGAAGTAGTACATCACCGTCGCGCCGGCCCGCAGCTCGTCGACGGTCGCCGGGACATTGACCAGGACACCGGCGTAGAGCAGCTGGGCGATCGCGGCGTGCGCGGTCACCGCGACGCCGAGCACGACCAGGCGCACCGGGACCCGGGGCCGGTGCGGCCCGGGATCGGGACCGGCGACGGCCCAGGCGAAGAGGTAGCCGCTGAGCACGAAGTGCGCGTGCACCAGGTCGTGCAGCAGCGGACTGCTCAGGGTGGCCCGGTACAGCGGGGTGAGGTAGAGCAGCCACAGTCCGCCGGCGGTGAGCAGCAGGCCGGTCGCGGGATGGGCCAGCACCCGGACGGCGGGGTGGCGCAGCAGCCGGAGCGCGGCCCGGCCGGTCCGCCGGGACACCGTGCGCAGCGCGAGGGTGCCGGGTGCCCCGAGCACCAGGGCCAGCGGCGCGAACATGCCGAGCAGCAGGTGCTGCCACATGTGCCCGACGAAGCCGCCGCCGGGCCAGGCCAGCCCCGCCGCCAGCAGCAGCGCGCCGAGCCCGAAAGCCGCGGTCCGCGCGTGGCGCCAGCCGGCCTCGCCCGGGTCGCGCTGCCGCAGCGCCGCCGCCAGGTAGAACCAGAACAGCACCAGGGGTACGAACGCCGTCGCCGGGAAGCCACCGGACGCGTGCCCGGCGTGGTCGGCGGCGGTCACGGCCGGTCGGGGGCGCAGAGGTCCACGCTTCGGGCGCCGCGCTGCACGAGCCACCCGACCACCAGGAGAACCGCGCCGAGGGCCAGGAAGCCGAGGTCCCACCAGAGTTGGTCCGGGCCGCCGTGCACGTGGTGGATGCCCAGCAGGTGATGATCGATGACGCCTTCGACCAGGTTGAACAGCCCCCAGCCGAACAGGATCCAGCCCCAGAGCATCGGTGCGCGCCACAGCCGCCCGCGGGACCTGGTGACCCGGGCGTAGAGCAGGGCCAGGCCGAGGAGCACGGCGGTCCAGGTGACCACGTGGAAGAGCCCGTCCCAGAGCGTGTTCATCCGCAGCCCGGGCACGGTGTCGACGGGGTAGTTCCTGATCCCTACGTTGTCGGTGTTGGTGCTGCTCAGCATGTGGTGCCACTGCAGCACCTGGTGCAGGCCGATGCCGTCGACGAAGCCGCCGAGACCGATGCCGAGGATGGTGGCGGGCAGCCGGATCCGGGTCGCGTCGGTAGTGGCTCGTGGCATCGTCGTGCTCCTCCGTCCCGAACCTTCCGGCCGCGATACCCGCGGCGCGGTCGGGCAAACGCCCGGACCACCGATCACGGAATGGACAGTCGCCCCGCGCGTGCCGCCGCCTCGACTAGGCTGCCCGCGATGGACGAGGTGACCCGGATCCCGGTCGGCGGCGAGCGGCCGTACGACGTGCTCGTGGGACGTGACCTGCTCGACCCGCCGCCCCGCCTGCTGCCCGGCGCGGAGCGGGTCGCCTTCCTGCACGCGCCCCCGCTGAAGGGCCTGGCGGACAGGCTGGCCGAGCGGGTGCGCGCGGCCGGCGTGGCGCCGCTGCTGATCGAGGTGCCGGACGCCGAGGCGGGCAAGCACGTGGACGTGGCGGCGGCCTGCTGGGACCGGCTCGGCGCGGCCGGCTTCACCCGCACCGACGCGGTGGTCGGGGTGGGTGGCGGCGCGGTCACCGACCTGGCCGGGTTCGTCGCGGCCTGCTGGCTGCGCGGGGTGCGCTGGGTGCCGGTGGCCACCTCGCTGCTCGGCATGGTGGACGCGGCCGTCGGCGGCAAGACCGGGATCAACACCGCCGCCGGCAAGAACCTGGTCGGCGCCTTCCACCCGCCGGCCGGGGTGATCTGCGACCTGGCGACCCTGGACAGCCTGCCCCCGGCCGACCTGGCCGCCGGGATGGCCGAGGTGGTCAAGTGCGGGTTCATCGCCGACCCGGTGATCCTGGAGCTGGTGGAGCGGGATCCGGCCGCCGCGCTCGACCCGGCCGGGCCGGTGGCCCGCGAGCTGATCGAACGCGCGGTGCGGGTCAAGGCCGGCGTGGTCGCCGGCGACCTGCGCGAGTCCGGGGTACGCGAGGTGCTCAACTACGGGCACACCCTGGCGCACGCGATCGAGAAGCTGGAGGGCTACCGCTGGCGGCACGGCCACGCCGTGGCGGTGGGGCTGGTCTACGCGGCCACCCTGGCCCGGCTCGCCGGCCGGCTCGACGCGGCCACCGCCGAGCGGCACCGGGCGGTGGTGGCCGCCCTCGACCTGCCCACCGGCTACCGAGCCGACGCCTGGCCGGAGCTGCTGGCCGCGATGCGGGTGGACAAGAAGGCCCGGGGGAACACGTTGCGCTTCGTGGTGCTGGACGGGCTGGCCCGGCCGGCGATCCTGGAGGGCCCGCCGGACGAGCTGCTGCACGAGGCGTACCAGGAGCTCAGCTCGTGAAGGTCTACGTGCTCAACGGGCCGAACCTGGGCCGGCTCGGCACCCGCCAGGTCGACGTCTACGGCGTGACCAGCTACGCCGACCTGGTGACCATGTGTGAGGAGACCGGCCGCGAGCTGGGGCTGGACGTGGTGGTCCGGCAGACCGACGCCGAGCACGAGCTGCTGGGCTGGTTGCACGGGGCGGCCGACGAGGCGGCGGCCGTGGTGCTCAACCCGGCCGCCTGGTCGCACTACTCGATCGCGGTACGCGACGCCTGCGCGCTGCTGCGCGGCCCGCTGATCGAGGTGCACATCTCCAACATCCACGCCCGCGAGGAGTTCCGGCACCACTCGGTGGTGTCGGCGGTGGCCACCGGGGTGATCTGCGGCCTCGGCGTGGACGGCTACCGCCTGGCCCTGCACCACCTGGCGGCCCGGCCGGACCTCGGCGCCTGACCGGCGGCCGTCCAGCTCGCGCCCGCCGGTCGGACTGCGGCGGTTGCTCTCCGTAGCCCCTGACATTCGTCACACTGTGTGGCCGGCTGTGGCGTTCGCGGCCGGGGCTGCTTGCCGCCTATGCTCTGCAGCCACTGACGCAGCACCCCGTCGATCTGCGGCAATCAGGTCTGCCCGCTCTGCAGCCATCGGCGCAGCCCTTACTGAGCGTCAGCTGTTGCGCGGGTGGCTGCAGAGCAAAGGGAGCAACGGGCGGGGTGGGAGGGGCGGCGCGCGGTTGCTCTGAGTGATGTCGATCACCGTCGCCGTGCTGGCGTCGGGCGGGACAGCCTGGCGGGCGCGCAGCGCGGCGGACCCGGTTCGACACAGCTAGTAGACTTCGTGGGTCTGTCCGCCAATTGATGATCAAGGCAGGAAATGGCCACCACCAACGACCTCAAGAACGGCCTGGTGCTCAACCTCGACGGCGAACTCTGGGCCGTCGTCGAGTTCCAGCACGTCAAGCCCGGTAAGGGTGGCGCATTCGTGCGTACCACGCTGAAGAACGTGCTGTCCGGGAAGGTGGTCGACAAGACCTTCAACGCGGGCACCAAGGTTGAGACCGCGACCGTCGACAAGCGCACCATGCAGTACCTCTACGCCGACGGCGAGGACTACGTCTTCATGGATCTGGAGACGTTCGACCAGATCACCGTCCCCGGCGGCACCGTCGGCGAGGCCGCCAACTACCTCCTCCCCGAGGCCGAGGCGACCGTCGCCACCCACGAGAGCGTGCCGCTCTACATCGAGCTGCCCACCTCCGTGGTGCTCGAGGTCACCTACACCGAGCCGGGTCTGCAGGGCGACCGGTCGACCGGCGGCAACAAGCCGGCCACCGTCGAGACCGGCGCGACCGTGCAGGTGCCGCTCTTCATCACCACCGGCGAGAAGATCAAGGTCGACACCCGCGACGGCCGTTACCTCGGCCGCGCCTGATGGCTGAGGGTCCCAAGCAGCAGATGCCGGCGCGTCGCAAGGCGCGCAAGCGGGCGCTGGACGTGCTCTTCGAGGCCGATCTGCGGGACCGGCCCCCGGTCGAGGTGCTCGCCGGCTACCTCGAGCGGATCGAGAAGCCCCACCCGGAGCACCTCGGCTACGCGGTGGGCCTGGTCGAGGGCGTCGCGGCGCACCTGGACCGGATCGACGAGGTGATCGCCAGCTACGCCGAGGGCTGGACGCTCGACCGGATGCCGGCGGTCGACCGCAACCTGGCCCGAATCGCCGTCCACGAGTTGCTCTACGTCGACGAGATCGACGACGCGGTGGCGATCAGCGAGGCCGTCGAGTTGGCCCGACAGATGTCGACCGACGACTCGCCGCGCTTCCTCAACGGCCTGCTCGGCCGGATCGCCGAGTACGCGACCCGCTGACGCAGCCGCCCCGGAACATGACGAAGGGCCCGTGCCGGACGGATGCTGTTGGTTAATTCGGGTTCTGCTGCTTCGCCCCGTCGGATCTATCCGGCGGGGCGAAGTTGTGCGAAGTGGCTGATGCGGGTGGCG
>NZ_JBFAJK010000026.1:0-96990 GCF_040655175.1 Micromonospora sp. NPDC050495
TTCAACCGTTACCTGCAGCACCGCGGTATCAAGGACACCTCCCAGCAGCACGTCTGGGCGTTCCTCGGCGACGGTGAGATGGACGAGGTCGAGTCGCTCGGCGCGATCGGTGTGGCCGCGCGTGAGGAGTTGGACAACCTCACCTTCGTGATCAACTGCAACCTGCAGCGGCTGGACGGTCCGGTGCGGGGCAACGGCAAGGTCATGCAGGAGTTGGAGGCGTTCTTCCGGGGCGCCGGCTGGAACGTGATCAAGGTCGTCTGGGGTCGGGAGTGGGACCCGCTGCTGGCCGCGGACACCGACGGCGCGTTGGTCAACCTCATGAACACCACGCCCGACGGTGACTACCAGACCTACAAGGCCGAGTCCGGGGCGTACGTGCGGGAGCACTTCTTCGGCCGCGACCCGCGCACCCGCAAGATGGTCGAGCACCTGTCCGACGACGAGATCTGGAACCTCAAACGCGGTGGCCACGACTACCGCAAGCTCTACGCCGCCTACAAGGCCGCGATGGAACACACCGGCCAACCCACGGTGATCCTGGCCAAGACCATCAAGGGCTGGACACTCGGCTCGCACTTCGAGGCCCGCAACGCCACCCACCAGATGAAGAAGCTGACCCTGGAAGACCTCAAACTCTTCCGCGACCGCCTCTACCTCGACATCCCGGACAAGCAACTGGAGGACAACCCCTACCTCCCGCCCTACTACCGTCCGGTCGACACCTCCGACGAGATCGAATACCTGCACGAGCGACGCAAGCAACTCGGCGGCTACCTGCCGAGTCGCGTGACGAGGAGCCAGCCGCTGAGCCTGCCCGGCGACGCCGCGTACGCGAGCGTGAAACGTGGCTCGGGCGGCCAGGCGGTGGCCACCACCATGGCCCTGGTGCGGCTGGTCAAGGACCTGATCAAAGATCCCGGGATCGGGCACCGGCTGGTGCCGATCATCCCGGACGAGGCGCGCACGTTCGGGCTGGACGCGCTCTTCCCCACCAAGAAGATCTACTCGCCGCACGGGCAGACCTACACCTCGGTCGACCGGGAGCTGTTGCTGTCGTACAAGGAGGCGACCGACGGCCAGATCCTGCACGAGGGGATCACCGAGGCCGGAGCGACGGCGTCCTGGACGGCCGTCGGCACGTCGTACGCCACGCACGGGGAACCGATGATCCCGCTCTATATCTTCTACTCGATGTTCGGGTTCCAGCGCACCGGCGACGGGCTCTGGGCCGCCGCCGACCAGATGACGCGGGGCTTCCTGCTCGGCGCCACCGCCGGCCGGACCACGCTCAACGGCGAGGGACTGCAGCATCAGGACGGCCACTCCCTGCTGCTCGCCTCGACCAATCCCGCCTGCGTGGCCTACGACGCGGCCTACGCCTACGAGCTGGGTCACATCGTGCGGGACGGCCTGCGTCGCATGTACGGGGAGGCGCAGGAGAACATCTTCTACTACCTCACCCTCTACAACGAGCCGATCTTCCAGCCGGCCGAACCGGATGACGTCGACATCGACGGCATCGTGGCCGGGATGCACCGGCTCCGTGGCGCCGGCAACGCCGAGGCGCCGGCGGCGCACATCCTGGCGTCCGGTATCGCCGTGCCAGCCGCGCTGGCCGCGCAACGCCTGCTCAGCGACGACTGGGGCGTAGCCGCCGACGTCTGGTCGGTCACCTCCTGGACCGAACTGCGCCGCGAGGCCCTCGCCGCCGACGTGTGGAACCTGCACCATCCGGACGAGCCGGCCCGCGTCCCGTACGTCACCAGTCGGCTGCGGGAGCACACCGCGCCGGTGGTGGCCGTGTCCGACTGGATGCGGGCCGTACCGGACCAGATCGCCCGGTTCGTACCCGATCGATGGGCTTCTCTGGGCACCGACGGATTCGGCCGGAGCGACACCCGCGCGGCCCTGCGCCGGCATTTCCACACCGATGAGGCATCGATCGCCCTGCGCGTGATGCAGGAGTTGGCCGCGAGCGGACTGCTGGACAGGGCCACGCTCCGCAAGGCGCAGGCAGCGTACGCCGGCACCGCCCACGGCGGCACAGGATGAGGGGCGGCACGGGTGCCCGGTCGCCAGTCCACCGCGGTGCCGCGGCGGTCAGCGGCTAGGGCAGGTCGCCCCGGAACGGCATGACGGGGTCTGCGCCGGGCCAGTCGATGCCGGTCAGGGTCGCGGTCAGCCGTCCCTCCGCGAGCGCCACACCAACATCCGCGCCGCTTGCCGCAGCCTCGCTGAAGGCGGCGGGCGCGGTGTCTTCGAGGAGGAAGACGAAGTGCAGGGCGAACGGGTACCGGTCCTCGTGGGGGCAGCCGTCGGCGTCCAGCTGGAGATTTGCCTTCCACGCTGGCGGCCCGGATCCGCTTCCGGGGCAGCCGGATGCGGGTCAGCCCGCGATGAGTACGGCGACTGCGCCGTCCGAGGTGACCGTGCGGCCGGTCGTGCGCTCGTAGCGCAGGACGAGATCGTGGTGGCGGGATCGCCGACCGATCCAGCGTTCGGCGCGCAGCAGCGGGTTGCGCTTCGGTGGGGGGAAGGCGTGTGCCAGCTCGGCGAGTAGGGCCGCGGGGTCGACGCCGGCGGCGGGCAGTACCCACCGGGCTCCGGGGTCGAGCGCGACGAGGGTCAGCGCGAGGTGTTCCGGACGGTGTTCGCGGTCGCGACGGGCGAGTGCGAGCCGCAGTGACGCCTCGTAGGCCGCCTGGGCGTCGAGTCCGAGCGGCGGACTCATCCGAGCGCAACGCCGTCGTGCCCTGGCCGCTCCGAGCGGCAGCAGGGGTTCGGCTGCGGTCGGCCGATCCAGGCCGGCCGGACCCAGCAGGGACAGCAACCGGTCCACGTCGACGCCGAGCGGCGCCAGGGTGTCGCGGTCGGCGGCGGCCCCGGCGCCCAGCGGCGCGGCCCGGCACACCACCTCCCGGACGGCCGGCTCAGTCGCCCCGAGCCGGCTGAGCACGGCACCGACCGGGCCGCCCGCAGCGCTGAGGGCCAGCAGGAGGTGCTCGCTGCCGACGCGGTGATGGCCGAGCCGGCGGGCCAGGGCCGAAGCGTGGCCCACCACACGGTGGAGATCGGGGTGAGCGCCCTGGAACATCACGCCTCCTCGTAACGGCGGTACTTGCGGTGCACGGTCTGCTTGGTGACGCCCAACCGGACGGCGATCTCCTGCCAGGACCAGCCGGCCCGGCGCGCCGCCGCGACCTGCTCGACTTCCAGCTGTTCCAGCAGCCGGCGGAGGCGGGCCACCGCGCGCAGGGCGGTATCGGGGTCGCTGCCGCGGGCGGCGCGGTCAAGGTCGGCGATCGCGGACATGGCGTCAGCATATGCTGACGCGGTACCGTCCGTCAATAGATGCTGACGGAGGCGTGCGCGGCCGCGTTGCGCGCACCGGCTCGGTCGGCTGGGGCGCCGGTGGCCGCCAGCCGATGGGATCATGACCGGATGACGCCCTTCCACATCGACGTGCCCGAAGCCGTCCTGGACGACCTGCGGGCTCGGCTTTCGCGGGCGCGACTCGCGCCGGCCGCCCCAGGAGAGCCGTGGGCCGCCGGCACCGACCCCGGGTACCTGGCAGCCCTGGTGCGGTACTGGCTCGATGGATTCGACTGGCGTGCGGTCGAGCGTTCACTCAACCGGTACCCGCAGTTCGTCACCACGGTCCGGGGCGCGCCGGTCCACTTCGTTCACGTTCGTTCGGCGTCGCCCGGCGCCACGGCGCTGATCCTGACCCACGGCTGGCCCAGCGCGTACACGGAGATGCTGCCCCTGGTGTCCCGGCTCGCGGACTTCGACCTCGTCATACCGAGCCTGCCCGGCTTCGTCTTCTCCGGACCCCTCGCCGAGGGCCCGACGACCGAGGCGGCGGTCGCGGACGTGTGGGCTGAGCTGATGACCCGTCTGGGTTACGAGCGCTTCGGCGCCTACGGCGGCGATATCGGGTCCGGCGTTTCCACCTGGCTCGGCGCCCGCCACCCGGAACGGGTCATCGGGGTCTTCTCGCAGCACATCAAGTTCCCGCCAGCAGACCGCCGGGGCGACCTCAGCGCTGCCGAGGAGGCGTTCGTCGCCATGCTCGACGCAAAGGCCCAGGATGACTGGGGCTACGGAATCCTCCAGGAAACCCGGCCCGACACCCTTGCGGCCGCGCTGAGCGACTCGCCGTCCGGACTGGCCGCCTGGATCGTCGAGAAGTACCAGCGCTGGAGCGACTGTGGCGGCGACATCTCCCGCCGGTTCGGCTTCGACGAGCTGCTGACCACCGTGATGCTCTACTGGGTCACCAACTGCATCGGCACGTCCTTCCGGCCCTACCGTGACGACCGCCTGGCCCCAGAGCTGCCGACGGTCGCCGTGCCCGCCGGCATCACGGTCAGCGTGGAGGACGCCGGCCTGCCCCGGTCGTTCGCCGAACGCACCTACGCCAACCTCACCCACTGGCGCGAGCCCACGGTCGGCGGCCACTTCTTCGCCCAGGAAGAGCCCGACCTGCTCGCCGCCGACCTGCGCGCCTTCTTCAGCCCGCTGCGGTGATCCGAGCGCTCCAACGGCACCGCCGCCGGTTCAGGTCAGGGTGAAAGTCCGGCCTGGATCGCCAGGATGGCGGCTCGTACCCGGTCGCGGCTGCCGGTCTTGGCCAGCACGTTGGTGACGTGGGTCTTGACGGTGCTCATGGAGAGGTGGAGCCGTTCGGCGATCTCGGTGTTGTTGAGTCCGGCACCGATCAGCGCGAGCACGTCGGTCTCCCGGGCGGTCAGCTGGTACGCCGCCAGTTCCACGCGGGTGGCCGGTCCGGCCGCGCGTACCCGGTCGAGGACGGCGCCGGTGACCTCGGCGGAGAGGATCGCCTCCCCGGCCGCGACGGTGCGCACCGCGGCGATCAGGTCGCCGGCGCTGCCCCGCTTGAGCAGGAACCCGCGCGCGCCGGCGGCGATGGCGTCCAGGACGTAGGCGTCGTCGTCGAAGGTGGTTACCACGATCACGGCCGGGGCGTGCGGGATCGCGGCCAGCTCGCGGGTGGCTTGCAGGCCGTCGAGTACCGGCATGCGGATGTCGACCAGGGCGACGTCGATGCGCGGGTCGCGGCGTACGGCGTCGAGGAGCTGCCGGCCGTCGGCGGCCTCGGCCGCGACGTGGATGTCGGGTTGGGACCGCAGGATCAGGCTGAAGCCGTCGCGGACCAGCTGCTGGTCGTCGGCGATGGCAACCCGGATCACGGCTTCGCCACCGGCAGGTCGGCCTGGACGACGGTGCCGCCGCCAGGTCGCCGGCTCAGCTCCCAGCTCCCACCGCGAGCTCGCACGCGCTCCTCGATGCCGAGCAGGCCGGAGCCGCGCGTGGGTGCCGGGGGCGGCCCGATGCCGTCGTCGCTGACCCGCAGCCGGACGCGGTCGCCGACGCGGACGAGTTCGACGCAGGCGACCGTGGCTCTCGCGTGCCGGGCGACGTTGGTGAGTGCCTCCTGGGCGATGCGGTAGACGGTCAGCACGCCGATCTCGTCCAGGCCCGGCTCCGGGTCCAGACCTACCCGCACCGTCACACCCTGCTGGCGCAGCGGCTGCGCGAGTAGCTCGTCGATGTCGGACAGGCGCGGCGGCGCGCTCACCGCGATCGCCGCGTCCGGGTCGCGCAGGTGCACCACGAGCGTGTCGAGCTCGCTCAGGGCGGTACGTCCGCTGTCCGCGATCGCCCGCAGCGCCGCCCCCGGGTCGGCACTGAACTGGCCCGCCTCGGCTTGGACCACCATCGCGGTGACGTGGTGGCCGACCACGTCATGCAGCTCGCGGGCCAGGTTCGTGCGCTGCTCGAGCCAGGCTGCCTGGCCGCGCAGCTCACCCGCCTCCCGGGTGAGGGCGTGGCCGCGGGACCACGACCGGAACAGGACCCCCAGGAGGTAGCCGGCCGTCACGAAGCCGATCGGCTGCTCGTACAGCCCACGCTGGTCGAGCAGCGCGACGGTGAGGGTGCCGGCGGCGCCGGTCAGGCCGACCACCCAGCCCAGCCACGGGCGTCGGGCCGGGTCTTCGCAGGTCGAGAGGAACACGAGGCCGGCGGCCGCGAGGCCCAACTGCACCGACTCCCCGGTGCTCACCATCGCCACGAATCCGGCGCAGACCGCGAAGACCAGGGTCCGGTACGCGGGCCGCAGCGCCAGGGCCCCGAGGCCGATGGGCACCACCAGCCGCACCCAGCCCGCCGGCACGGAGAGGCCCCCCTCGACGGTGGTGACCACGCCGGCGATGATCAAGCCCGCCGCACCGTAGGCGACCCGGCGCACTCGCTCGGGGTCGCGCCACCGTTCCCGGTTCCTGGTCCTCACCTGCACAGTCTCGGCGATCAGCCCGGAAGCCGGACAGGTACCGGGGTACCAGACCGGCCGGCACCCCGGTGCCGCCCCCGCGACCAGATCGGCACCGCGGGACGTTCCGCCCGGAACGGTCAGCGCAGGACGCTGCGGAGGTGACTCTTCTCGACCCGCGCACCGCGATCACCATCGGCCCGCTCCGTACGGTGGCCAACCTCATCACCGCCATCCGCACGGTCGCCTCGGTCAGCGTCGGGGTCGCCGCCCTCGTCGCCGGCTCCGTCGGACTGCTGGCGGTGGCGTACGCCATCTACTGGGCCGGCGACGTGCTCGACGGCTGGGCCGCCCGCCGGCTGGGACAGGAGACCCGGGCGGGCGCCGTACTCGACATCGTGAGCGACCGCGCCTGCACCGCCGTGCTCTGCGTGGGTCTGGTGGCGCTCGTGCCCGACGTCGCGGTCGTGGCCCTGGTGTTCCTGCTCTCGTTCCTGGTGCTGGACACCATGCTGTCGCTGGCGTTCCTGTGCTGGCCCGTGCTCAGCCCCAACCACTTCCATCTGGTCGACCGGCGGGTGTGGGCGTTGAACTGGTCGCCCATGGCGAAGGCCGGCAACACCGCCGGGGTTGTCGGCGCCATCGCGTTCGGGCAGTACCGGCTCGCGCTGGCCGTCGCCGTCGCGGTCGTCGGGGTCAAGCTGTGGTCAACCGCGGCGGTGGTCCGGCTGCTCGAACGGGACGGCCGGGCATGAACAGCCTCGCCGAGGCGGTGCTGGCGCTCGGGTACGGTCTCGCCTCCGCTCTCGTCCCGATCGTGAACGCCGAGGCCTACGCCGTCGTCGCCGGACACCGTGGCGGCCACGCCCTGGTCGCCGTCCTCGCGCTGGCGCTCGGGCAGACCGCCGGCAAACTGCTCCTGTTCGAAGCCGGGCGTCGCGGAACGGGATGGCTGGGCCGGAAACTCGCGCGTCGGAGCCGCTCCGGTCGCGTGGCGGCCGGGAGCGCCCGTTGGGCCGGGCGGATCCAGCGTCGGCTCTCCCGCCGGCGCACCGCCCTACCGACGGTGCTCGTCTCCGCCACCGTCGGGGTGCCACCGCTGGCCGTGGTCAGCGTCGCCGCCGGCACCGCGGGGCTCCGGCACGGGGAGTTCGCGGTCGCCTGCCTCCTCGGGCGGGTGTTCCGTTTCGCGCTCCTCGTCCTGCCGGCGGTGTTGGCCTAGCCGGTGGCCCCGTCGTGCCGCGGGGGTCTGCTGTGCAGGCAGCAGCGGACGAAGTCCTGAACGACGGGGTTGCTGTCGGCGGCGGGTGGCCAGGCGACGCCGACCTGGCTGGGGCTGATGTCGGTGACCGGCCGGTAGGTGACGCCCGGCCGGGCGTAGAAGCGGGCGGAGGACTCGGGGGCGAAGGCGATGCCGTAACCGTTGGCGATCGCGCTGAGCCAATCGTCGGGCTGGTCGGTGACCGCGCCGATCCGCACGGGCCGGCCGTCGCGTTCGTCGCTGGCCAGCCAATAGTCGCGCGACCAGCCCGCTTCGGGCGGGGCGGCGACGAACGGCTCGTCCCACAGGTCCCGGACAGAAATCTCGTCGCGCGTGGCGAGCCGGTGGGTGGTGGGGAGCGCGACCCAGCGGGGTTCGGTGAACAACACCTCCACCCGCAGCGTGTCCTGCCCGGGGAACGGCAGTCGGACCAGGGCGGCGTCGACCTTTCCGGCGACGAGCCCAGCGCTCGGGTTCGACCAGGCGGCCTGCCGCATGTCGACCCGCCAGCCGGGTCGGCGGCGGTTGAACGCGGCGATGATCTGCGTCGTGGCCTCGTTGGCGGCGCTGGCTACGAAGCCCACCCGCAGCACGCGGGCCTCCTGGCTGGCCGTGCCCCTGCTCTCCACCAGCAGCTGGTCCCAGCCGGCCAGCAGGGACGGCACCCGCTCCGCCAGGACCCGACCCGGTGCGGTGAGGGCCATGCCGGCGCGGGATCGCACGAACAACTGGATCTCAAGCCGAGCCTCGAGTTGCTTGATCTGTTTGGTCAGCGCCGGCTGGGACACGAACAGTCGGGCTGCGGCGCGGGTGAGGTTCCCTTCCTCGGCCACCGCGATGAAGTAGCGCAACAGCCGGGTATCGACATCCATGCCATCAGGTTATCGATGCAGGTATTGGACGGGCATCCCGTGCTCGGTAAGGCTTCAGCTGCGAGCGAGCACCAGGCTCGCCAACGCTGACGAGGAGGCGCCATGCCTGTCCTGATGGTTCGCTACCAGGTAGCCGACGAGGGCGTCGCGGAGCTTGTCGACGCGATCGAGACGACCTTCGCGGCCGTGGCGGCGCAGGAGCCGGAAGGCATCCGGTACGCGTACCTGCGCCCGACCGGGACCACCGAGTTCGTTGCCCTGCTGGAGTTGGCCGACGGCGTCGAGAACCCGCTGGCCGGTATCCCGGCGGCGCGCCGGTTGCAAGCAACCGTGGCCACCTGGGCCGTGGGCCAGGTCCCGACGCCGCAACCGCTCGACGTCCTCGGCACCTACCGCCTGCTCGACTGAGCGGTAGCACGCGATGTTCACCGCTTACCTGACGGTCACCGTCGTCACGATCGTGGCCAACGCCGGGATCGCCGCCGCTGACTGGGCGCGGGCCAGGTTCGTCCTCGCCAACTCGGCTGAGGTGGGCGTACTGCTGCTGGCCGTCGCCTCGCTTGTCCTGGCCATCGCCCGGTGAACGCCGGGAACGATCGCATCCGGAGGTCTCCCAGGGGGCCGGCGGCGTGGCAGGGGGATCAGGGCACTAGACCATGCGGCGCCGTACCCGCCACACCACCACCCCGATCAGGACCGCCGCGACGGCGACGAACAGGGCCGCCTCGATGAGCTGGAACGGCCAGAACCGGTCGGCCGGGTGGTAGACCCCGAACTGTTGGATGCCCCGCTCGTGCAGGAACTGGTTGAGGTTGGCGCCGGCCCGGTTGGCGGCGCCCTCCAGTTCGTAGTACTCGGTCCAGCTCAGCCTGCGCCCGGTGGCGTCGGCGTAGCCGTGTTCGATCATCCAGTCGGCGAAGCCGGGCCGGTGCCCCGCCTGGTCCGTCGAGCCGCCGACGGGGACCGGCTCCATGGTGGTGAGCGGGGTGGCGTACGCGGGACGGGCCAACAGCGCCACCGACATCCGGGCGGCGAGGAACGCCCCGAACGCGACGCCGAACGCGGGCAGGCTGCGCCGCAGGATCGCGCCGGCGGCGGTGGCGACGCCGAAGGCGAACAGCGCGTACGCCACCGGGACAAGTCCCTCCAGGTCGAAGGCGTCGTACTGGAACCGCCCTTCCCACGCGTCGAATGGCTGACGGAACCAGGTGAGCACCGCGGTGAACAGCGCGGTGAGCGTGACGGTGACGCCGGCGAGTGCCGCGAGCTTGGCCGCCAGCCAGCGCATCCGCGGCACGGCCTGCGTCCAGGCGAGCTGCCAGGTGCCGTCCTCCAGTTCGCGGGCGAGCAGCGGTGCACCGAGGAACGCGCCGATGACGACGGGGACCAGATAGAAGGCCGCCAGGAGGTTCTCGACGTACCCGTACTCCTCGTCGAGCCGGCGGAAGGAGGCCGTGCAGCCCTCGTTGACCCCGGCCGCTCCCGCACACCGGGCGGGACCGCCGGGGAACAGGTCGTGGGCCTGCGTCCCGAGCACGAGCAGGGCAATGCCGAACATGCCGACAAGCAGACCCAGGACGCAGACCTCGGTCCGGTGCTGGCGCCAGATCAACCACGTCATGCCGCCACCGCCGAGGTGACCGCGGCGCCCGGCTCGGACGACCGGCGCAGGTACGCCAGCACCAGGTCCTCCAGCGCGATCGGCTGGGCCTGCCATCCGGGCGCGGCCGGGATCGCGCCATCGCGTACCAGCAGGGTCGTGTGCCGGTCGCTGTGGACGGCCTCCACGACGGTGCCGGCCCGGTCGAGGTCGGTGGCCGTGCGCGGGCCGACGAGCAGCCGGTGCTCGGCGAGGAGGGTGTCGAGGTCACCGGTGAGCGTGACCCGGCCCTGGTTGAGCACGACCAGGTGGTCGCAGACGCGCTCCAGCTCGTGCACGACGTGGGAGGAGAACAGCACGGTCACCCCGCCTTCGGCCACCGCGCCCATGAGGACCTGCAGGAACTCGTGCCGGGCCAGCGGGTCGAGGCTGGCCACCGGCTCGTCGAGGACAAGCAGGTCCGGCCGCTTTGCCAGGGCCAGGGCCAACGCGACCTGGGCCTGCTGCCCGCCGGAGAGCGTGCCGGTCCTGCGGTCGAGTGGGATGCCCAGCTTCGCCAGCCGGCGTTCGGCCAGCCCCTGGTCGAACCGCAGGTTGCAGGCCCGGCCGAAGCGGAGCATCTCGGCGACGGTGAAGCGCTTGTACAGCGGGTGGTCCTGGGCCAGGAACCCGACCCGGGACAGGGTGTGCGGGGTGCTGGCGGTGACGTCGTGGCCGAGCACCTCCACGGTGCCGGTGCTCGGTGCCAGCAACCCGACGACCAGGCGCAGCAGCGTGGTCTTGCCCGCGCCGTTCGGGCCGACCAGGGCGATCACGCCGCCGGCCGGCAGGGTCAGGGTGCAGTCGCGCAGCGCCCAGCCCTTCCGGTACCGCTTGCCCACGCCGTCGGTGCGCAGCGCGAACTCGGTCTCTGTCACGCCACGTCCTCGTTCCTGGTCCGCTGGTGGACGGAGGTGAAAAGCGCGTTGACCGCCTGCTCGTCGAGGCCGGCGGCGTAGGCGCGGCGCAGCCAGGTCGCCAGGCCGCGGTGCAGCGACGTGTACGTCGACGCCGACATGGCGGCCGACTGCTGTTCGTTGACGAACGTGCCCTGGCCGGGCCGGCCGGTGACCAGGTTCTCCTGCTCCATCTGCCGGTACGCCTTGGCGACGGTGTTCGGATTGATCGCCAGGTCCTCGACCACCTCGCGGATGCGCGGGAGACGGTCGCCGGGTTGGAGGAAGCCCAGCAGCACCGCCTGGCGGACCTGCTGGACGAGTTGCAGGTACGGCGGCACGCCGGAGTGGGTGTCGAGCCGGAAGACGAACACGGTAAGCCCCCTGCTGCTTTACTAGTAACATAGTAAAGCAGCAGATCGGCGGTCAAGAGAGCCGACCCGCGGTCAGGCCCTACGGAGCCAGAACCGCAGCCCGCTCGTCTCGTCCGTGAAGGTCCGGGCGCCCGCCCAGGTCGGCTCGCCGGCGGCGTACTCCGTGGCCAGCACCTCGTCGGCGACCAGGTCGCGGTGCTCGGTCAGGGCGAGTGCGGTGTCCTCGTCGCCGGCCACGAAACGCAGCTCGATGCGGTCGGTCACCTCGAACCCGCTGGCCTTGCGCGCCTCCTGGATCTGGCGGATCGCGTCCCGGGCCAGGCCGGCCCGGCGCAGCTCCGGGGTCAGCTGCAGGTCCAGCGCCACGGTCGCGCCGGCGTCCGAGGCCACGGCCCAGCCCTCGCGCGGCGTCTCGGTGATGACGACCTCGTCGGGGCCGAGCGTGACCGGTTCCCCGTCGACCTCGACGGTCGCCCGGCCCGCCGTGCGCAGGGCCGTCGTGAGCGCGGCGGCGTCGGCCGCCGCGATCGCCCTGGCGACCCGCTGCACGCTCTTGCCGAACCGCTTGCCGAGGGTACGGAAGTTGGCCTTGGCCGTGGTGTCCACGAACGAACCGGCGACCGGGGCGAACCCGCCGACGTTCAGCTCCGCGGCGATCTCCGCGAGCAGGTCCGCCGGCAGATCGGCGAAGCCGGCCGCCGAGACCAGTGCCCGGGACAGCGGCTGGCGCACCTTCATCCCCGACTCGGCTCGCGCCGCCCGGCCCAGTTCGACCAACTGGCGGGCGACCACCATCTGGGCGGACAACGCGGGGTCGCGCAACGACTCGTCGACAGCCGGGAACGCCGCCAGGTGCACCGACTGCGGCGCCCGCGGGTCGACGGCCACGATCAGGTCCTGCCAGACGCGCTCGGTGATGAACGGGATGATCGGCGCCATCAGCAACGTCACGGTGCGCAGTGCTTCGTGCAGGGTGGCCAGGGCGGCCGGATCGCCGCGCCAGAACCGCCGCCGGCTGCGCCGCACGTACCAGTTCGACAGGTCGTCGACGAACCCGGCGAGCAGCTTGCCGGTCTCGTGCGTGTCGAACGCCGCCATCGCCGCGTCGACCTTGCCGACCAGGTCGGTCAGCTCGGACAACACCCAGCGGTCGAGCACCGGCCGGTCGGCCGGGGGCGGGTCCGCCGGCGACGGCGACCAGCCCGCGGTACGGCCGTAGAGCGCCTGGAAGGCGACGGTGTTCCAGTACGTCAGCAGCGTCTTGCGGACGACCTCCTGGAGCGTGGCGTGCCCGACCCGGCGGGCCGACCACGGCGAGCCCACGGCCGCCATGAACCAGCGCACCGCGTCCGCGCCGTGGGTGTCCATCAGCGGGATCGGCTCAAGGATGTTGCCGAGGTGCTTGGACATCTTGCGGCCGTCCTCGGCGAGGATGTGACCCAGGCAGACCACGTTCTCGTACGGGGAGCGGTCGAACACGAGCGTGCCGACGGCCATCAGGGTGTAGAACCAGCCGCGGGTCTGGTCGATCGCCTCGGAGATGAACTGCGCCGGGAAGCGCCGCTCGAACAGCTCCCGGTTCTGGTAGGGGTACCCGAACTGGGCGAACGGCATCGAGCCGGAGTCGTACCAGGCGTCGATGACCTCGGGTACCCGGCTGGCGGTCAGCTCGCACGAGGGACAGGCGAACGTCACGTCGTCGATGAACGGCCGGTGCGGATCCAGCGCCGACAGGTCGCGGCCGGCCAGCTCACCGAGTTCGGCCAGCGAGCCGACGCAGGTCAGGTGACCGTCGGGGCAGCGCCAGATCGGCAGGGGAGTCCCCCAGTAGCGGTTGCGGGACAGCGCCCAGTCGACGTTGTTGCTCAGCCAGTCACCGTACCGGCCGTGCTTGACCGTCTCCGGCTGCCAGTTGGTCTTCTCGTTCTCGCGCAGCAGCTCGTCCCGGACGGCGGTGGTCCGCACGTACCAGGACGGCTGCGCGTAGTAGATGAGCGCGGTGTGGCAGCGCCAGCAGTGCGGATACTGATGTTCGTACGGCGTGTGGCGGAAGAGCAGGCCGGCCCTGGTCAGCTCCTCGACCAGCGGCTCGTTCGCCGCCCGGAAGAACAGGCCGCCGACCAGCGGTACGTCCGGGTCGAAGGTGCCGTCCCGGCGTACCGGGTTGACCATCGGCAACCCGTACGCCCGGCAGCTGGCCAGGTCGTCCGCGCCGAACGCGGGCGACTGGTGGACCAGGCCGGTGCCGCTGTCCGTGGTGACGTAGGAGGCCAGGATGACGATGTGCGCGTCCGGCACCTCGACCAGGTCGAACGGTGGCCGGTAGGTCCAGCGCTCCAGCTCCTTGCCGGTGAACGACTCGCCGGTCGTGGTCCAGCCCGCGCCCAGCACCGACGCCATCAGCGGTTCGGCGATCACCACCTGCTCGTCACCGTCGGTGGCCACCACGTAGCTGACCGCGGGGTTGACCGCGACGGCCGTGTTCGACACCAGCGTCCACGGCGTCGTGGTCCAGACCAGCAGCGACGCGCGCCCGGCGAGCTGGCCCGAGGTGAGCGGGAACCGGACGTAGACCGCGGGGTCGACGTCCGTCTCGTAGCCCTGGGCCAGCTCGTGGTCGGAGAGGGTGGTCTGATCCCGCGGGCACCAGGGGGCGACCCGGAAGTCCTCGACGAGCAGACCCTTGTCGAAGATCTGCCGCAGCGACCACCAGACGGACTCGATGTAGTCCCGGTCCATCGTCCGGTACGCGTCCCGCATGTCGACCCAGTAGCCCATGCGCTCGGTCAGTTCGGCGAACGCGTCGGTGTGCCGGGTCACCGACTCCCGGCACCTCGCGTTGAACTCGGCGATGCCGTACTCCTCGATGTCCTGCCTGCCGCTGAACCCGAGTTCCTTCTCGACGGCCAGCTCCACCGGCAGGCCGTGGCAGTCCCAGCCGGCCTTGCGGGCGACGTGGTAGCCCTTCATCGTCCGGTAGCGCGGGAAGGCGTCCTTGAAGACGCGTGCCTCGATGTGGTGGGCGCCGGGCATGCCGTTCGCGGTCGGGGGCCCCTCGTAGAACACCCACTCCGGCCGGCCCTGGGACTGCTCCAGGCTGCGCGCGAAGATGTCATTCGCCCGCCAGAAGCGCAGGATCTCGTGATCGAGCGCGGGCAGGTCGACCTGAGCCGCCACTGAGCGGTACATGGATTCCTCCGTCGGACATCGAAACTGTCGCCAACGGAGGGACGAGGCACCAGACCCCGCGGTACCACCCTCCTTGACCGCGACGCGCCGTCCCGGCCCACTCGAGGTGCTGCGGTCGGTTCTACTCGGCCTCGGCAACCTTTCCTCCGACAGCTCCGGGGTGATCTTCCCGCCGCGCACACCCCCGGGCTTCCACCATCCCCGGGTCGCTCCTGGCTGCGTGCGGCGGTACTCGTCCCCATCCACGCCTTGCGCCGGGCATACTACCGGAGCCGTCCGCCCCGACCGCAACGCTGGTCGCTGTGGGGTCAGCCGCGACCGCGCACCAGGGGCAGGAACACCTCGTCCACGATCTCGACCAGCACCTCGTCGGGGACCGAGGGGTTGCCGCGCACCGCGTACTCGGCGCGCAGCACCATCACGGGCGTCGTCGCCACCCGGTGGTGGACGGCCGCCGCCGGCGCCTCGCCCCGGGCCGCGGCCCGTTCGAGCATACCGATCCAGACCCGGTCCATCGAGGCGGCGCCGGACCGTTCGCGCATGAGGGCGAGGAGTTCCGGTTCGTCGGCCGCGGCGGCGAGCAGGTCACGCAGGACCGCCCCGTGCGGCGACGACCACGTCGCGTTGATCTGCCGCAGCATCTCCAGCGCGTCCCCGCGCAGGCTGCCCGTGTCGGGGTTCGGCATGGCGGCGTCGGACAGGTGGCGGTACGCCGCGATGCCCAGCGCCGCGCGGTGCGGCCACCGCCGGTAGATGGCGTTCTTGTTGGTGCCGGCGCGGGCGGCGACCCGGTCCATCGTCATCCCCGCGTAGCCGGACTCGCGCAGTTCCTCCGCCGCGGCCCGCAGGATCGCCTGTTCCAGCTCCTCGCCCCGACGTCGCCTGCCGCTCATGGTTGTAGGGTACGCGCCGTACGTTATAGGGTACGAGTCGTACCCTATGGAGGGCGGGAGCTTCCGATGCGCGTCTTCGGCATGAACTACGACACCGGCTTCGTGAGTGCCGGGTCCACCACCCACGAGCCGTTCGACCTCGACACCGTGCGGAGCGACCTCCGGGTCATCCGCGACGAACTGCACTGCGACGCGGTCCGGATCACCGGCGGCATCCAGGACCGGCTGGAGCTGACCGCCCGGGCGGCCGCCGAGGCGGGGCTCGAGGTGTGGTACTGCCCGTTCACCAACGGCCTGGACCGCGACGGGCTCATGGCGTTCCTGCTCGACGGCGCCGAGCGGGCCGAGCGGCTACGCCGTAACGGCGCCTCCGTCGTCTACCTCACCGGCTCCGAGATCGCCATGTTCACCGACGGCTTCCTGCCCGGCCGGGACCTGGCCGAGCGGATGGCGCTGTTCACCGACCCGATGCGGATGCGGGAGGCGGTCCCGGCGGCCCGGGCCGCGGTGCGCGACTTCCTCGCCGAGGCGCTACCCGCGGTGCGGGACCGCTTCGGCGGCCCGGTCGGCTACGCCTCGATCCCACTCGAGGACGTCGACTGGGCCGGATTCGACATCATCGCCAGCGACGCCGGCTACCGCGACGCCACCAACGCCGCGGCCTTCCCGCAGAGCCTGGCCGCGGCCGTCGGGCAGGGCAAGCCGTACGCGGCGACCGAATTCGGCTGCTGCACGTTCCGGGGCGCGGCCGACGTCGCGGGCCGGACGGAACCGGTCACCTACGACGAACACGGCCGCGCCGCGACCCTCACCGCCGAGCTGGAACGCGACGAGGAAGGCCAGGCCCGCTACCTCGTCGACCTGCTGCGCGACTACGAGGCCGGCCGAGTGGACGCGGCGTTCGTGTACACGTTCGCCAACCGGCACCTGCCGACCACCGGCGACCCGGAGCACGACTACGACCTGGCGTCCCGAGGCATCGTACGGGTGCTGCCCGACGGCTCCTGGACGCCGAAGGCGGCCTTCCACGCCCTCGCCGAGTACGGCCGCGCCCGCGCGCTCAGCCGGTCCGCCGGATAGCGCACGCCGGAGCGACTATCCGCCGGCGGGCACGGACAGCGGCGCGCTCAGTCCACCGGCGTTGCCGCTGCGGTCCACCCCGGACACGCAGTAGGTCAGGGGGCGATCGCGGGCAGCGGCGGGGTCGGTCCAGGCGGCCGACCGGGTGGTGCCGACGAGTTTCGCGGTGTCACCGTCCACCCGGTACACGGCGAAGCTCGTCGCACCGTCCCCGCGCCAGGTCAGCTCCACGCCGCCGTCGGTACGCCGGGCGCCGGTGAGCGCCGGCGCGTCCGGCGGGGCCGCCGGCAACTGAGCCATCGGGGGCGGCAGGGCCGGTTCGGCGTAGTGCGCCCGGCGGTACCGGGTGACCGCACCGAGCTTGTCGGCGCGTACCTGCCGGGCGCTGAAGTGCACGCTTCCGCTCACCCCGTACCGCCGGTTGAGGGCGAGCTGGCGGTCCAGCTCGGCCGGGTCGCGCCACGCGCCGCGCTCGCCCACCCGGTAGTCGGCCTGGCCGATCCAGAGCTGCACGCCGGTGCCCTTGACCGTCGCCGCCCACCAGGGCAGCAGCTTGGCGTAGTCGGCCCGGTCGAAGCCGATGTGCCAGTAGAGCTGCGGCACGATGTAGTCCAGCCACCGCTGGCGTACCCAGAGCCGGGTGTCGGCGTAGATGTCGTCGTAGCTCTGCAGGCCCCGGCTGGCCGAGCCGGCCGGGTCGGTGCGCTGGTTACGCCAGATGCCGAACGGGCTGATGCCGAACTTCACCCACGGCTTCATCGCCTTGATCCGTTCGCTCATCTCCCGGACCAGCGTGTTGACGTTGTCCCGGCGCCAGGCGTGCCGGTCGGTGAACCGCTGGCCGTACCGGGCGAACGCCGCGCCGTCCGGGAAGTCCTGCCCCTGCTCCGGGTACGGGTAGAAGAAGTCGTCGAAGTGCACCCCGTCGACGTCGTACCGCTGGACCGCCTCCAGCATCGCGTCCTCGACGAACCGGCGCGCCTCCGGCACACCGGGGTTGAAGTAGAGGCGGCTGCCGGGCCGGTCGGCGCTCGGGTAGGTGACCACCCAGTCGGGATGCCGGCGCAGCGGATGGTTCGGCGCGAGCTGGTCGAGCCGGGGGCCTGGGCCGCCCACGGTGGCGGGCTGCCCACCCCGGTACGGGTTGAACCAGGCGTGGAACTCCAGGTTCCGCGCGTGCGCCTCGGCGACCATGAACGCCATCGGGTCCCAACCCGGGTCGCGGCCGTCCCGGCGGCCGGTCAGCCACTCCGACCACGGCGCGTACGCCGACGGCCAGAGCGCGTCTCCGCTCGGCCGCACGTGCACGAACACCGCGTTGTGCTGCTGCCGCACCGCCAGGTCCAGCCAGCCGCGGAACTCCGCCCGCACCTGCTCCGCCGGCAGTCCGCGCCGGCTCGGCCAGTCGATGTTGTTCACCGTCGTGATCCACATCCCGCGTACCTCGCGGGTCGCCCGGGCCGGCCGGCCGGCGCAGTCGGTGCCACCGCCCGCAGCGGCGAGGGCGGCCGCGTCGCGGGAAGCGGGCGGGTCGCCGGCGACCCGGTCCCGCAGCGACCAGGTGCCGACCGCGACCGCGATGGCCAGCACGACGACCACGGCGACCAGCACGCGGACACGACGATGGCGGACGGGACGCACGGGCGGATCGACGACGGGCATCGCCCCAGTCTGCCGAGTGCGGCCGGCCCGGGCGCAACCGGTCCTGATCGGTCGCCTGCTGGTGCGTGCTTTCTCGCCCACCCGAGCGGGTAGGGGACGGGCAGGCCGACGGAGAGAGGGACGACGATGACCGACACCTCGGCCCACCAGCAGACCACGGAGCCCGCGCCGCCGGTGCCCCGGTCGGCCGTGCGGGCCCGCCGCTCGGTGGTGCTGCTCTTAGGACGCGGACGGCCGGCCGGGCGGCTCCGGGAGCCGTTCCATCCGGTTCCAACCGGACCAGCCCCGCTCGCGCATCAGGTCCCGCAGTCGCTCCGCCCGCGGGTCCTTCTCCACGGCCAGCGCGTCCAGCAGGTCCGGTAGGTCGTCCAGCGCCTCCTCGTCGGTGACGACGTCTCCGGCGCGGTACGCCTGCTCGGCCAGGGCGGCCATGATGTCGGCGGCCTCCTCCAGCAGCGCGTCCTCGCCCGGGTCGCCGTCGAAGATCTCGGACAGCACCCGGTAGAGCCGGACGACGCGCGGGTCCTCCAGATGCGCGAGTTTCGCCGGCATCCACTCGATGACGCGATCGGGCCAGCGGGCCACGACCAGGATCCACCCGTCCCGTTCGGCGGCCACCATCCGCTTCGACACCCCGATCTCCCGGAGCCGCTCGAGGTACGCGGCCACCTCCGGGGGCAGCGCCAGGCTGTCCCCGGCGGTGAGCTGCGCGATCTGCCTGCGGCTGGTCTCCAGCCGTTCGATCTCGTCGCGCAGGCGCCGGTCGATCCGCCGCACCGCCTCGGCGAAGGTTGCCGCGTCGGCGTCGAGCATCTCGCTGATCTGCGACAGCGGTACGCCGGCGTCGGCGAGGGTGCGGATCCTGATGAGCGACACGACCGCCGTCGCGCCGTACCGCCGGTAGCCCGAGGAGTCCCGTTCCGGCTCGGGCAGCAGCCCGATCTGGTGGTAGTGCCGCACCGCGCGCACGGTGACCCCGGCGTACGAGGCCAGTTGCCCGATCGTCAGCATGCGGTCGATCCTGCCCTTCCTGGTCCGGACCCGGTCGGCATCGGCTCAGGAGATCCTGCGCCGGTAGGCGAGGGTGGCGAAGGTGTAGGCGACGACGAGGATGCCGACGCACCAGGCCAGGGCGATCCAGATGTCGGTGCCGACCGGTTGCTGGGTGAACAGCGCCCGGATGCCGTTCACGATGACGGTCACCGGCTGGTGCTCGGCGAAGGCGCGCACCGGGCCGGGCATGGTCTCGGTGGGTACGAAGGCCGAGCTGACGAACGGCAGGAACAGGAGCGGGTACGCGAAGGCGCTCGCGCCGTCGAGGGACTTCGCGGTGAGCCCGGGGATCACCGCGAGCCAGGTCAGCGCCAGGGTGAGCAGGACCAGGACGCCGGCGACCGCGAGCCACCCCAGCACGCTCGCCCCGGTGCGGAAGCCCATGGCGAGGGCGACGCCGACGACGACCACGAGCGAGATCAGGTTGGCGACCAGCGAGGTCATCACGTGCGCCCACAGCACGGCGGTGCGGGCGATCGGCATGGACTGGAACCGTTCGAAGATGCCGCCCTGGATGTCCAGGAACAGCCGGTAGGCGGTGTAGGAGATGCCCGACGCGATCGTCATGATCAGAATGCCGGGCAGCAGGTAGTTCACGTACGAGTCGGACCCGGTCTGGATCGCGCCGCCGAAGACGTAGACGAAGAGCAGCAGGAAGGCGATCGGCATGATCGCGGTGGTGATGATGGTGTCCGGGCTGCGGGCGATGTGGCGCAGCGATCGGCCCAGCAGGACGGCGGTGTCGCCGAGGAAGTGCGTGGTCATCGGTTCTCCTTGTCGGTCCGGGCGCCGACGACGGTGAGGAAGACGTCCTCCAGGGTCGGCTGCTTCTCGACGTACTCGACCCGGGCCGGCGGGAGGAGTTGCTTGAGTTCCGCGAGGGTGCCGTTCACGATGATCCGGCCCTGGTGCAGGACGGCGATCCGGTCGGCGAGCTGTTCCGCCTCCTCGAGGTACTGCGTGGTGAGCAGCACCGTGGTTCCGCCCGCGGCGAGTTCCTTGACGGCCTGCCACACCTCGAGGCGCCCCTCCGGGTCGAGCCCGGTCGTCGGCTCGTCGAGGAAGATGACCGGCGGGTCGCCGATGAGGCTCATCGCGATGTCGAGGCGGCGGCGCATGCCACCGGAGTACGTCGCCACCCGCCGGCCGCCCGCCTCGGTCAGCGAGAAGCGCCGCAGCAGCTCGTCGGCGATCAGGCCCGGGTCCCTGAGGTGCCGGAGCCGCGCGACCAGGACGAGGTTCTCCCGCCCGGTGAGGATGTCGTCGACCGCCGCGAACTGGCCGGTGAGACTGATCGACCGGCGGACGTCGCCGGCCTGGGCGGCGACGTCGAACCCGGCGACCCGGGCGGTCCCCGCGTCGGCCCTGAGCAGCGTGGACAGGATCCTCACCAGCGTGGTCTTGCCCGCCCCGTTCGAGCCGAGCAGGGCGAAGATGCTGCCCCGTGCCACGTCGATGTCCACGCCGCGCAGCACCGCCAGCTCCTTGAACGACTTCTCCAGGCCGCGTACCTGGACGGCCGGCTCGTGGGCCGGAAGTGTTGCCGGAATGCTCATGTCAGCCAGCATGGAGGGTTGACGCAGCGTCAAGGTCAAGCCGCGGCGCGGCCCGGATTCGGCGGGTGCCGCCGGCCCGGCCGGTCAGGGCCGGTAGCGGTAGCCCATGCCCGGCTCGGTGATCAGGTGTCGGGGGCGGGCGGGGTCGTCCTCGAGCTTGCGCCGCAGCTGGGCCATGTACTGGCGCAGGTAGTTCGTCTCGTGCTGGTATTCCGGGCCCCACACGTCGTGCAGGAGCTGCCGCTGGCTGATCAGCTTGCCGGGGTGGCGCAGCAGCTTGTCGAGCATCGCCCACTGGGTGGGGGTGAGCCGCACCTCGACGCCGTCGTCGCGGGTGACGGTGCGGTCGGCGAGGTTGACCGTGTGCCGACCCACCCGGGCGGTTGCCGTCGGGGCGGTGCCGTCGGCCGGTGCCGCGGCCAGCCGGCGGGTGACCGCGCGGATGCGGGCGAGTAGTTCGTCGACGCCGAAGGGCTTGGTGACGTAGTCGTCGGCGCCGGCGTCGAGGGCGGCCACCTTGTCCTCGCTGCCAGCCCGGCCGGAGAGCACGATGATCGGCACGGTGGTCCACCCGCGCAGGCCCCGGATGACGTCGACGCCGTCGATGTCGGGCAGGCCCAGGTCGAGCACCACCAGGTCCGGCGGATGGCTGGCCGCGGCCTTGAGGGCCGCCGCGCCGGTGTCGGCGACCTGGACGTCGTAGCCGCGGGCGCGCAGGTTGATCCGCAGCGCGCGCAGGATCTGCGGTTCGTCGTCGACGACCAGGATGCGGATCATTCCGGCGGACCTTCCGCGCTCGTCGGTGCGGCAGCGGGCAGGCGAAGCACCAAGGTGAGGCCGCCACCGGGGGTGGTCTCGGGAGCGATGCTGCCACCCATCGCCTCGGCCAGGCCGCGGGACAGCGCCAGTCCGAGACCGACGCCGGTGGTGTTGTCCCGGTCGCCGAGCCGCTGGAACGGCAGGAAGACGTGCTCCCACTGGTCCTCGGGGATGCCGGGACCGGTGTCGATGACACGCAGCTCGACCTGCCCGGCGTGCGCGCTGGCGGTGATGGTGGGCGGCCGGTCGGGTGGGCTGTGGCGCAGCGCGTTGGCGACGATGTTGACCAGGACCCGCTCCACCAGGCCGGGGTCGGCGTGGGCGGCGGGCAGGTCGGGCGGGATGTCGGTGGTGACGTCGGCGGCGGGCGGCCCCAGCTCGTCCAGGGCGCGGGGCACGACGTCCTCCATGCCGACGGGCACGGCGGTGACGCCGAGCGCGCCGGCCTGGAGCCGGCTCATGTCGAGCAGGTTCGCCACGAGGCGGCCGAGCCGGTCGAGGGACTCGTCGGCGGTGGCCAGCAGTTCGGCCTGGTCCTCGGGATCGAAGTCGATGTCGGGGCTGCGCAGGCTGGACACCGCGGCCTTGGCGGAGGCCAGCGGCGTACGCAGGTCATGGCTGACCGCGGCGAGCAGCGCGGTGCGCATCCGGTCGGCCTCGGCCAGGGGCCGGGCGGTGGCCGCCTCCTCGGCGAGGCGTTCCTGGCGCAGCGCGAGCGCGGCCTGGGCGGCGAACGCCTCGACCACCCGCCGGTCGGCCGCCTCCAGCCGCCGCCCGGACAGCACGACGGTGAGCCGGTCGTCCACCGGTACGGCGGTCTCGCCCGCGCTGGGGCTGCCGGGTGGCGCGTCGCCGACGCTGGCCACCACCCGCCACGCGCTCTCCTCGCGGGCGCGGGCGGGGCGGCCCTCGGCCCCGGCGGTCAGCTCGAGCACGCTGACCGCGCGCAGCCCGAAGGTCTCCCGGAGCCGGTCCAGCAGCGCGGGCAGCGGCCGTTCCCCGCGGAGCACGCCGCCGGCCACCGTGGCGAGGGTCTGCGCGTCGGCGGACGCCCGCGCCGCCTCGCGAGTGCGCCGGGCGGCCACGTCGACCACCCAGCTCACCGCGACGGCCACGCCGACGAAGACACCGAGGGCGAGCAGGTTGTCCGCCTCGGCGATGGTCAGCGTGTGGTACGGCGGGGTGAAGAACCAGTTGAGCAGCAGGGAGCCGCCGAGCGCGGCGACCAGCGCGGGCCACCGGCCACCGACCAGCGCCACCCCGACCACGCCGGCGAGGAAGAGCAGGATGTCGTTGGTCAGCGTGAGGTCCGGCAGCGCCTGCAGCAGCGACGTGAGCAGCGGCAGGCCCAGCCCGGCGAGCGCGAACCCGAGCAGCCGCCGCCGGCGTGACAGCGCCGCCGGCACCCCGGTTGTCCGCCGGCCCCGGCCCGCCTCGGGATGGGTGACCAGGTGTACGTCGATGGCGCCGGACAGCGCGGTGGTGGTGACCCCGACGCCGCGGGCGAACAGCTGGGCGAAGCGCCCCCGGCGGCTGGCGCCCAGCACGAGTTGGGTGGCGTTCACGCCGCGGGCGAACTCCAGCAGCGCGGCCGGGATGTCGGTGCCGAGGACCTGGTGGTAGGTGCCGCCGAGGCTCTCGGTGAGGACCCGCTGGCGGGCGAGCTGGGCGGGGTCGGCGCCGGCCAGTCCGTCGCTGCGGGCCACGTGCACGGCCAGCAGGTCGGCGCCCTTGCTGCGGGCGGCGATCCGGGCCGCGCGGCGGATGAGGGTTTCCCCCTCGGAGCCGCCGGTGAGCGCCACCACGACGCGTTCCCGGGCCTCCCAGGTGGCGGAGATGCCCTGCTGGGCCCGGTACCGGTCGAGCTGCTCGTCGACCTTGTCGGCCAGCCAGAGCAGCGCCAGCTCGCGCAGCGCGGTGAGGTTGCCGACCCGGAAGTAGTTGCCCAGCGCCGCGTCGATCTTGTCCGGCCGGTAGATGTTGCCGTGCGCCATCCGCCGGCGCAGCGCCTCCGGGGTCATGTCGACCAGTTCCACCTGCTCGGCGGCGCGGACGATCTCGTCGGGCACGGTCTCCCGCTGGGTGGTGCCGGTGATCCGGGCGACGACGTCGTTGATCGACTCCAGGTGCTGGACGTTGACCGTCGACAGCACGCTGATGCCCGCGTCGAGGAGTTCCTGGACGTCCCGCCAGCGCTTGTCGTGCCGCGAGCCGGGCACGTTGGTGTGCGCCAGTTCGTCGACCACCACCACCTCGGGTCGGCGGGCGAGCACCGCGTCGAGGTCCATCTCGGTGAACTCGGCGCCCCGGTAGGTGATCGTGCGACGGGGCACCTGCTCCAGGTCGCCGATCATGGCCGCGGTGTGCGGGCGGCCGTGCGTCTCGACCAGTCCGATGACCACGTCCGTGCCGCGTTCGGCGCGGCGCTGGGCCTCCTCCAGCATGGCGTAGGTCTTGCCCACGCCGGGGGCGGCCCCCAGGTAGATGCGCAGTTCTCCGCGGGACACGCAGCCGATCCTTCCTGGTCGGGGGGCCGCTGGCGAGGCGGTCCGGCACAGCGCTCCGCCCGGCGGACGACCCGCTCGCCGGGCCGGGCCGGTCGGGGGCCGCCCGGCCCGGGCGCGGTGTCAGCGGGCGGGGAACCGCTCGTCGAGGGCGAGGTTGAGGGCCAGCACGTTGACCGCCGGTGCGCCCAGGAAGCCCAGCGACCGGCCCGCGGTGTGCTGATCGACCAGGCGACGGACCGCCGCCGGGTCCGCGCCCCGCTCCCGCGCCACCCGGGCCACCTGGATCTCGGCGTACGCCGGGCTGATGTGCGGGTCGAGGCCGCTGCCGCTGGCGGTGACCGCGTCGGCGGGTACCGCCGGCTCGGCGGGGGCGTCGCCGCGGATCGGGGTGACGATCCCGCCGGCGGCCAGGTAGTCGACGCCCGGCTCCGCCGGCTCCACCGGCACGCCCTGGTAGGTGGCCAGGAACGGCGGAGCCGGGGCGGCCTGGTTGACGCTGACCACCCGGGTGATCGGGCCGGTGAGCCCGTCGGCGCGGAACACCGCGAGCACCGCGCCGACCCCGTCCGCCGTGCAGTACGGGCGCCGCCCGTCGACGCCGTCGAGGTCAGCGACGGCCTTGCTGCGCGCGCAGACCTGGGTGAGCAGGCTCGGCGTCGACTGCTCCGGGTCGGTGGCGATGGTGTCGACCACGCTCTCCGGGCCGAGGTTGCTGGCGGCGGTGGCGGTGGGGTCGTAGCCGTCCCCGGCGACCGAGGGACGGGACTGGAAGTAGCGCGGGACGGGGTTGCCGTCGGCGTCGGTGAACGCCTGGCCGATCAGCGCGCTGCCGACGGGCGTCCCCCCGGCGCGGACGAGTGACCCGTCGGCGCGGTCGGCCAGGCCGGGGAGCCGGCCGACGGCGACCAGGGCGAGCGGGTAGGCCAGGCCGAGCAGCACGGTGAAGACCAGCAGCGCGCGCAGGGCGGCGAGGTGGTGGGCGAGCCAGGTGGGTAGGCGCATCACGAGATCCCCGGAATGAACTGGATGAGCAGGTCGATGAGCTTGATGCCGAGGAACGGCACGACGACGCCGCCGAGGCCGTAGATCAGCAGGTTGCGGCTGAGCAGCGCCGACGCGGCGGCCGGCCGGTACCGCACGCCCCGCAGGGCGAGCGGGATCAACGCCACGATGACCAGCGCGTTGAAGATGACCGCGGCGAGGATCGCCGACTCGGGGCTGGCCAGCCGCATGATGTTCAGCGTGTCCAGGCTCGGGTAGAGGCCGGCGAACATGGCCGGGATGATCGCGAAGTACTTCGCGATGTCGTTGGCGATGCTGAACGTGGTCAACGCGCCCCGGGTGATCAGCAACTGCTTGCCGATCTCCACGATCTCGATGAGTTTGGTGGGGTCGGAGTCGAGGTCGACCATGTTGCCGGCCTCCTTCGCGGCCGACGTGCCGGTGTTCATGGCCACCCCGACGTCGGCCTGGGCGAGTGCCGGCGCGTCGTTGGTGCCGTCGCCGGTCATGGCCACCAGCCGGCCGCCCTCCTGCTCCTTCCGGATGAGGGCGAGCTTGTCCTCCGGGGTGGCCTCGGCGAGGAAGTCGTCCACGCCGGCCTCGTCCGCGATGGCCTTCGCGGTACGCGGGTTGTCGCCGGTGATCATCACGGTGCGAATGCCCATCCGGCGCATCTCGTCGAACCGCTCCCGCATCCCGGCCTTCACCACGTCCTTGAGGTGGATCACCCCCAGCGCGCGCGCCGGCTGACCCGCGACGTGCTCGGCCACCACGAGCGGCGTGCCGCCGGTGCCGCTGATCGCGTCCACGATCTCCCCGACCTGGGCGGTGGGATGCCCGCCGTTGTCGCGTACCCACGTCATCACCGCCGCCGCGGCACCCTTGCGGACCCGGCGGGCCGGGCCGGCATCGGCGCTGAGGTCGACGCCGCTCATCCGGGTCTGCGCGGTGAACGGCACGAACGTGGCGTGCGGGATCAGGCCGGGCTCCCGCTCGCGCAGGCCGAACCCGTTCTTGGCCAGCACGACCACCGAGCGGCCCTCCGGCGTCTCGTCGGCGAGGCTGGACAACTGCGCGGCGTCGGCCACCTCGGCGGCGGTGACCGCCTCGACGGGCAGGAACTCGGCGGCCTGCCGGTTGCCCAGGGTGATCGTGCCGGTCTTGTCGAGCAGCAGCGTGTTGACGTCGCCCGCCGCCTCGACCGCGCGGCCGCTCATCGCCAGGACGTTGCGCTGCACGAGACGGTCCATGCCGGCGATGCCGATCGCCGAGAGCAGCGCCCCGATGGTGGTGGGGATCAGGCAGACCAGGAGCGAGACCAGCACCACCCCGGTGACCCCGGCGTCGGTGATCGCCCCGGAGTCCGGCGCGGCGGCCTGGTAACCCTTCGCGAAGATCGCCAGCGGCTGCAGGGAGACCACCGCGAGCAGGAAGATGATCGTGAGCGCGGCGAGCAGGATGTTCAGCGCGATCTCGTTCGGGGTCTTCTGCCGATTGGCCCCCTCGACCAGGGCGATCATGCGGTCGATGAAGCTCTCGCCCGGCTTCTGCGTGATCTTCACGATGATCCGGTCGGAGAGGACCCGGGTGCCGCCGGTGACCGCGCTGCGGTCGCCGCCGGACTCCCGGATCACCGGGGCGGACTCGCCGGTGATGGCCGACTCGTCGACGCTGGCGATGCCCTCCACCACGTCGCCGTCGCCGGGGATGATGTTCCCGGCCTCGACCAGCACGATGTCGCCCTGGGTGAGCTGCGGCGCCGGGACGGCCTCGTCCCGGTAGGTGTTCGCGGCGGCCCCCGGCGTCCAGCCGACCAGCCGGGTGGCGACGGTGTCCCTCTTCGCCTGCCGCAGGGTGGCCGCCTGTGCCTTGCCCCGGCCCTCGGCGACCGCCTCGGCGAGGTTGGCGAAGAGCACGGTCAGCCAGAGCCAGATCGCGATCACGATGGCGAACACCGACGGGTCGGCGCCGGCGAGGACGGTGGTGAAGGCGGCGCCGATCTCGACGATCAGCATCACCGGGTTGCGCCAGAGGGTGCGCGGGTCGAGCTTGCGCAGGGCGTCGGGCAGGGAGCGGCACAGCTGCGCGGGGTCGAGCAGGCCACCGCCGGCCCGGTTGCCCCGGGTGGCCGGGGTGCCGGCGGTCGCCGCGTCGGCGGTGCCGTGCGGTGCCGGCGTGGACGGGGTCATGTCCTTCTCTCTCATGGTGGTCACAGCCCTTCGGCCAGCGGGCCGAGCGCGAGGGCGGGCAGGAAGGTCAGCGCGACCAGGACCACCGTGACGCCGACGACCATGCCGACGAAGAGCGGCCGGTGGGTCGGCAGGGTGCCCTCGGACGCGGGGGCGGGCGCCTGGCGGGCCAGCGAGCCGGCCAGGGCGAGGACGAAGATGATCGGGAGGAACCGGCCGAGCAGCATGCACAGCCCCAGCGCGGTGTCCCACCAGGTGGTGTTGACGGTGATGCCGGCGAAGGCGGAGCCGTTGTTGTTGCTCGCCGAGGTGAACGCGTAGAGCACCTCGGACAGGCCGTGCGGCCCGACGTTGAGCGCGGTGGCGTGGTGACCGGTCGCGAAGGCCGCCGCCGTGCCGGTCAGCACCAGCGCCGGGGTGACCAGGAAGTACAGCGAGGCGAACCGGATCTCGCGGGACCCGATCTTCTTGCCCAGGTACTCCGGGGTACGGCCGACCATCAGACCGGCCACGAAGACCGTGATCACCGCCAGGATCAGCAGGCCGTAGAGGCCGGAGCCGACGCCGCCGGGCGCGACCTCGCCGAGCATCATGTTGACCATGGTCATCAGGCCGCCGAGCGAGGTGAACGAGTCGTGGAACGAGTTCACCGCGCCGGTGGAGGTGAGCGTCGTGGCGGCGGCGAAGGTGGCGGAGTTCGCCACGTCGAACCGCACCTCCTTGCCCTCCATCGCCGCGCCGACCGCCTGCGGCACCGTGCCGTGCCCGGCCAGCTCGAAGGCGTTGGTGAGGGCGACGCTGGCCAGCGCCAGGACGGCCATCACGGCGGTGATCGCGTGGCCCTGCCGGTTCTGGCCGACCATCCGGCCGAAGACCCGGGGCAGGCTGAACGGGATCAGCAGGATCAGGAAGATCTCGCTCCAGTTCGTCCAGGTGGTCGGGTTCTCGAACGGGTGGGCGCTGTTGACGTTGTAGAACCCGCCGCCGTTGGTACCCAGCTCCTTGATGACCTCCTGGCTGGCCACCGGCCCGCCGGTGATCGTCTGGGTGCCGCCGGTCAGGGTGCTCACGTCGGTGCCGCCCGACAGGTTCTGCACTGCACCGCCGATCATCAGGGCCAGCCCGCCCAGCACCGCGACCGGCAGCAGGATCCGCAGGACGATGCGGGTCAGGTCGACCCAGAAGTTGCCCAGCTCGCCGGCGCGGCTGCGGGCGAAGCCGCGGACCAGTGCCACCGCCACCGCGATGCCGACGGCGGCGGAGACGAAGTTCTGCACCGCGAGACCGGCCATCTGCACCAGGTGGCCCAGGGTCGACTCACCGGAGTACGACTGCCAGTTGGTGTTGGTCACGAACGACACCGCGGTGTTCCACGCGCCGTGCGGCGGCACCGCGGGCAAGCCCAGCGACAGCCACAGGTGCTGCTGCACCCGCTGGAAGGCGTAGAGGAACAGGATCGAGACGGCGGAGACGGCCAGCACGCCGCGGGCGTACACGCCCCAGGACTGCTCGGCGGCCGGGTTGACCCCGACCAGGCGGTAGACGCCCCGCTCCAGCCGGGAGTGCCGGGTGCCGGACAACGCGCGGAACAGGTGGTCGCCGAACGGCTTGTGGACCGCGATCAGGGCCCCGATCAGCGACAGGACGAAGATGACGCCGGCTGTCGTCGTGGTCATCAGAAGCGCTCCGGGAACAGCAGGGCGACGACCAGGAACACACCCAGGCCGACCGCCAGCACCAGGCCCACCGCGTTGACCGCGCTCACCGCTTCTCCACCGCCCGCACCACCAGGGCGAGCACTGCGAACAGCGCCACCGTCAAGGCCACGAACACCACGTCAGACACGGCTGACTCCCCCTACCGGAACTGAGTTCGTCACGACCGCCAGTCGGTCGCGCCGGGCAATCAAAGCCCCTCAGATACCGGCCGGACAGGGCCGTTGACGCAGCCATGACGCCGGCCGCCGGATTCTTGACGCCCTTTTAACGCCGGGCCGTTGAGCACGTGAAACGGGTCACCGGCGGTGCGGGGTGAGCGGCACGGCAGGGCGTCGGCCGGGGTGGATGCGTACCGGTGGTTCCGCCGGCGGCAGCGGGCCGGCGGGGTGCGGGTCGAGCCGGCCGGGTGGGGTGCAGGGGGTGGGACGGGTGCGCTAAGCCTGGGCGTCGAGGTCGCGCACGGCGTAGCGGAGGTGCTCCCACTCCTCGTCGAAGATCACGTGGAGGCAGTGCCGGACCGGTTCCTCGTGCTCGGGCCACCAGGCGGTGGGCCGAGGCTCGGCGAGCAGCTCCGGTGTGGCGCTGCTGAGGAAGTCCCGCACCATGGCCTGTCGCTCGGCCCGCAGCTCGAGCACCTCGGCGAAGCTCGGCTGCGCGGTGGCGAAGACGGACATGTCAAAGCCGTCCGTCTCGTACTCGGCGTGCGGCTGCCCGAGCGGATGGAAGGGCTGCGGCCGGCGCAGGATCGCCTTGCCGAGCCAGGCGTCGGTGGCGAACGCGAGGTGGCGCAGGGTCTGCGCGAACGACCACTCGCCGTCGACCGAGACGTCGACGGCGCTCTCGGGCATGGCCTCCGCCCGCTCGACCACGGCCGCCCAGGCGTGTTCGAGGCTCGCCCACGCCGTGCGCAGTCCATCGGGATCCTCGGCGTGCCGCAGCTCCCGCCCCGGAAACCGTCGGTTGAGTTCGGCCTCGACGAGCGGTACGACGTCGACGGAGTTGACCAGCAGCGGGCCGTCCGTCAGCCAGGGCGCGTCGATGTCGAGCCCGCGCACGTCGACGCCGCGCATCACCGCGCCGGCCAGCGTCGATCTGCGGAAGCGCGCGCCCTGCAGGTCCCGGTCCACGAAGGTCGTGCTGTCGCCCTGGGCCACGGCGCTCTCCCTTCCGTTGGCGATCGCGTCCGTCGGCGATCGAGGCGATGCTAGCTGGCGGGTCCGACTGAAAACGCGACGCGCCGGGTCCGGGGCCCGCCGGTGACGATCGCGGCCGGGGGAGAGTCAGCCGGGTCGGGTGGTGTCATCCCTCCATTGTGGAGTCGTTGGTCTCGACCCGGGCGATGAGCAGCTTGAGCCGCCCGATCTCGTCGGCCAGCGCGGTCCTGCCGGCGGGGGTGAGCGTGACCCAGGTCCGGCCGCGCCGGCCGGCGTACCCCTTCTCGATCTCGATGAGGCCGGCGGACTCCAGCACGCCCAGGTGCTGGGAGAGGTTGCCGGCGGTCAGCTCCAGCTGGGTCCGCAGGTAGCCGAACTCGACCCGGCGGGCCTCGTGCGTGATGGTGAGGACGCCGAGCCGGACCCGCTGGTGCACCACGTCGTCGAGGCCGGTGACCGGGTGGGCGGACGAGGCGTCCGGGTCCGGGCTCGCGGCCCCGCCGGTCACCGCCGCCACCGGCGGGCCACCCGGAAGCCGGCCGCGCCCAGCAGCAGCACGGCGCCGTTGACGACCTGCGGCACCAGGGACTCCGCCAGGTATCCCCCCGGGGCATGCCAGCCGAGGCCGATCGGCGCCAGCACCACCGCGAGGTAGCCGAGGGTGAACACCAGCAGCGCGACATGGCGCTCCAGCCAGGCCAGCACCAGCAGCGCGACGCCGATGGTGCCCGCCGGTTCGAGCAGCCGGTGCAGCAGGAGCACCCAGTAGGGGAACGGCTCCGTCATCGGCGGGCGACTGAGCAGGTCCTGGCGGCTCACCAGCCACACGACCGTGCTCAGGACGGCCAACGCGACGCCGGTGAGCGCGTACGGCAGCACCCGGGTGCCCAGCCCTCGCGCCCGGGCGACCCGCACGGCGTACCCGGCGATCGCCAGGTAGGCCAGCAGCAGCGCGGGCGGCCAGTAGAGCTCCGGGCCCAGGTGCCGCCCGACCTGGCACATGGAGCCGCCCGCCACGCTGGGGTCGCTGATCCACGCGCTCGGGGACCCGCAGTCGGCGTCGAGCGAATACCAGGCGATCGGGATCGCGGCGAACGTCACCACGGCGAGCACCAGCAGCGCGACCGAGGTCACCCGCTGGTCCAGACGCACCCGGTGGGCGAGCGCGCGTACGTCGGACAGCAGCCGGCGGGGGTCGTCGCCGGCGGGTACCGAATCGGTGGTCATGCCAATAGGTTTCCATAACAAACCTGTTTCCGCTAGTGGCTCGGGCGGCCGCCGCACGGTGGGTCCACAGCGAGCGCAGTCGCGCGGGTCCCGGCTCGGCGCGACCCCGGCTCGTGCGCCGACCGCCGGCGCCGGCGGCGTCGGCCGGGGGAGCTTGATCGCCCCAACTGGCTGTGCCCGTTCCTCGACAGCCAACTGGGGCAATCTACGATCCCCTGGTGAGCCTCGGCCTGGACCTGCACCTCGACCTCTCGCCCGTCCGGCCCGGGCGGTCGTTGGAGGCGGCGCTGCGCGCCGCCATCCTCGACGGCCGGCTCACCCCGGACACCCGGTTGCCCGCGGCCCGGACGCTCGCCACCGACCTCGGCATCAGCCGCAACACGGTGGCCGACGTGTACGCGCAGCTCGCCGCCGAGGGCTGGCTGGAATCGAGGGTCGGCGCCGGAACCTGGGTCTCCGGCCAGACGCCGTCGTACGTCCAGGCGGGGCTGCGCCAGCGGACGGTCCGGCGGCGCTGGGTCGACCTGCGGGGCGGGATACCGGACACCGCCGGGTTCGCCCGCCGGGAGTGGGCGTCCGCGGCACGCCAGGCGACCCTGGACGTCACCACCGCCGAACTCGGCTACCCCGACCCGGCCGGCACCACGCGGCTGCGCGGCGCGCTGACGTCGTACCTGGCCCGCACCCGTGGCGTCGCGGTCGAGCGGGAACGGGTCATGGTCGGCCAGGGCTTCGGGGAGCTGCTCGTGCTGCTGTGCCGGGCCCTGCGCCAGCGCGGCGCGACCCGGATCGCCGTGGAGGAGTACGGCCACGACACCCACCGGCGGTTGATCGCCTCGACCGGCATGACGCCCGTACCGCTGCCGGTCGACGAGGACGGCGCCGACGTGCAACTCCTGGCGCGGCTGGACGTGTCGGCGGTGCTGCTCACGCCCGCTCACCAGTTCCCGGTCGGCGTGCCGCTGGCCGCCGACCGGCGCCGCTGGCTCGTCGGCTGGGCGGAGCGGCACGACGCCCTCGTCATCGAGGACGACTACGACGGCGAGTTCCGCTACGACCGGCGGGCGATCGGGGCGCTCCAGTCCCTGGCGCCCGAACGGGTCGCGTACCTGGGCACCGCCAGCAAGGCGGTGGCGCCGGCCGTCGGCCTGGCGTGGGGAGTGCTGCCCACCTGGCTGCTGCCCGACGTGCTGGAGCAGCGGGCGCTCTCCGGCGGGCAGCCGGCGGCGCTGCACCAACTGGCGCTCGCCAGGTTCGTCGAGGCACACGACTACGACCGCACCGTGCGCCGGCTGCGCGCCACCTACCGGTCGCGTCGCCGACGCCTGGAGGAGGTCGTCGCGGACCGGCTTCCCGGTTGCGAGGTGACCGGCCTCGCCGCCGGCCTCCAATGCCTGCTCACCCTGCCGGCCGGGACCACCGAGGAGGTGGTGGAGCAGGAAGCCGCCGCGCGCGGGCTGCGGTTGGAGGGTCTGAGCTCCTTCCACTTCGGACCGGCCCGCCAGCCGGCGGGGCCGGCCCTGGTGATCGGGTACGGCGGCCCGACCCCGGGACAGTACGAGACCGCGCTCGAACTGCTCGTGGCGAGCATCCGGGGGAGTGCCCGACGGCGCGCGGATTGACCCAGCAGGCAGCCGCCAGATTGCCCCAGGGAACTGGTGCGATCGAGTTCTAGCGTCCTCGGCATGACAGCGACCGAGTACGTCCCGATCCCCGCGCGTCTCGACTTCGACGCCCTCGTACCCGCCTTCGCCCGCGTCGTGAACGACCTGGACGAGGCCGCCACGGCCGAGCTGGACCAGGCCGGCATCGACCCGGCGCTGCGCGAGCTGGTGCGGCTGCGCGCCTCCCAGCTCAACGGCTGCGCCTACTGCGTCGACATGCACGCCCGCGCCGCCCGCCGGGCCGGCGTCACGCCGCAACGCGTGGACGCCGTCGCCATCTGGTCCGACTCCAACCTGTTCACCGCCGCCGAGCGCGCCGCCCTCCACTTCGCCGAGGACGTCACCCTGCTGGCCAGCACGAAGGTGCCGGCGTCGACCGTCGAAGCCCTCGCCAAGGCGTACGGCGAGGAGGGCGCCGCGGCGCTTCTCACCCTCGTCATCGCGATCAACACGTGGAACACGATCGGCGTGACCACCCGCTGCTGGCCGACCGCCATCCGCCGGCACGACTGAGGCCGGTGTCCAGGTCCCGGGCCGCCCACGGCGGGCCGAGACGACGACCCGCGGCATCGGAGATCCCGGCCGGATCCGGTATCCGGCCGGGATCTCCGCGCTGTCGACCGGCGCGCCGCGGTGCCGGTGCGGACCGGGGTCGGCTCGTCACAGGTCTCGGTCAGGTTACGGGGATTCAACACGTGTTGCGTTCGCCACTGTGCCCGTCACATGATTCCTGGCACATCGAGCGCAACTCGTGTTGACCGGAGGTCCCGTGACGGTTCGGCGGACGGATGTGGCCCGGCTGGCGGGCACCTCGCCAGCGGTGGTGAGCTATGTCCTCAATGGTGGGCCGCGCCCCGTGTCGGCACAGACCAGGGCAAAAGTGCTCGCCGCGGTCGAGCAGCTCGGCTACCGCCCCAACGGCATCGCCCGGTCGCTGCGGATGAGCCGCACCATGACCCTCGGCCTGGTCATCCCGGACAACGCCAACCCCTACTTCGCCGCGCTGGCCCGCGCGATCGAGGAGGAGTCGTTCGCGAAGGGCTACACGCTGCTGATCGGCAACGCCGCGGAGAACGACGAGCGGCAGACCACCTACGTGCGTACCTTCCTCGCCCGGCAGGTCGACGGGCTGTTCATCGTCCCCGCGCACGGGCCGGCCGGGTTCCTCCCCGACCTGCAACGCTCCCGTACCCCCTGGGTCTCGCTCGACCGCCAGGTGCCCGGCGCCAGCGCCCCCAGCGTGCTGGTCGACAACCGCGGGGGGGCCTACCTGGCGACCCGGCACCTGATCGAGCACGGCCGCCGCCGGATCGCCTGTATCGGTGGCCCCGAAGACGTCATGCCGGCCCACGACCGGGTCAGCGGCTGGCGGGACGCGCTCTCCGACGAGGGCGTCCCCCGCCGCGCGATGTCGGTCGTGCAGTCCGCGTTCGGTCGGCGCGCCGGCTACCAGGCCGCCCGCGAGCTGCTCTCCCGGCCCGAACCGCCGGACGCCATCTTCGTCGCCAGCGACGAGCAGGCCGCCGGCGTGTTCCGGGCGATCAACGAGACCGGCCGGCGCTGCCCGGACGACATCGCGGTCGCCTCGTTCGACGGCATCCCCGGGGCCGCCTACTCGACCCCGGCACTGACCACCATGGCCCAGCCGTTCGCCGCGATCGGCCGGGCCGCGCTGTCCCACCTGCTCGCCCAGCACGAGGGCACGACCAGCCCGACCGACGTGCTGCCCGTCGCGCTGATCCGCCGCGGGTCGTGCGGGTGCCCGGATCCACCCGGCGGTGACGCGCCGAGCGAGGGAGACAAGTCATGAGCCGTGTCGTGGTCGTCGGCAGCGCCAACCTCGACCTCGGGGTCGCCGTGCCGCACCTGCCCGCGCCGGGCGAGACCGTGCTCGGTGACGACATCGCCGCCCGACCCGGCGGCAAGGGCTGCAACCAGGCCGTCGCGGCCCGCCGGCTGGGCGCCGCCACCCTGTTCTTCGCCGCGGTCGGCGACGACCGGTTCGGCGCCGACGTGCGCGCGGCGCTCACCGCCGAAGGGCTGCCGCCCGAGCACCTGACCACGGTGGCCGGCACCGCGACCGGCGTGGCGCTGATCGTCGTGGACGCGGCCGGGGAGAACACGGTCGTCGTCGCGCCCGGCGCGAACGCCCGGCTGACCGACGACGCGCTGGCCGCCCTGCCGGCCACGCTCGGGCCCGACGTGGTGCTCGTCCTGCAACTCGAGATCCCGCTGGCGACCTGCCTCGCCGCCGCCCGGCACGCCCGCGACGCCGGCGCCCGGGTGGTCCTCAACGCCGCGCCGCTGCCCGACCCGGTACCGCCGGCGATGGCCACGCTGCTGCGCCACGTCGACGTGCTGGTGGTCAACGAGGGCGAGGCGCTGCGGCTGGCCGGCGCCCCCACCACGGACTGGGCCAGCCTCGCCGTCGCCCTGCGCGCGCTCGGTCCGGCGGCCTGCGTGATCACCCTCGGCGAACGCGGCGCGATACACGCCGACGCCACCGGCGCCACCGGCCACCCGGCCTTCCCGGTCGACGCGATCGACACCACCGGCGCGGGCGACAGCTTCGTCGGCGCGCTCGCCGCGGCACTGGCCGACGGCCGGAGCCTCGCCGAGGCGGTACGCCGCGGCTGCGCGGCGGGAGCCCTGGCGACCACCCGGATGGGCGCGCAGTCGGCGCTGCCCACGAGCGCCGAGCTGGACCGGTTCCGTGCCGCACACCCGGAGCTCAGCCATGCGTGACGCCGGCCTCTGGCACCCCCGGCTCGCCGCCCTGGTCGCCGGGATGGGCCACACCGACACGATCGTCGTCGCCGACGCCGGCCTGCCGGTCCCGCCCGGCGTCGAGATCGTCCACCTCGGCGTCGCCCGGGGCATCCCGACCTTCCTGCCGGTGCTCGCCGCGATCACCGCCGACCTGGTCGTCGAGGAGGCGACGGTGGCCTGGGAGCTGACCGACCCCGGCATCCTCGCCGGGCTGCACGCCGGGCTCGCCGGTATCCCGGTGAAGACGACCAGCCACGACGACCTCAAGGCGGCCTGCCGCAGCGCGTGCGCCGTCGTCCGTACCGGCGAGGCGACGCCGTACGCCAACGTCATCCTGCGAGCGGGGGTTCCCTTCTGATGACCGACTTCCCGACCGACTACGAGGAGCGGGTCTACGCCGGCGTGCTCGGCAAGGTGATCGCCGTCTACCTCGGCCGCCCCTTCGAGGGCTGGCGCTTCGAACGGATCCAGGCGGAGCTGGGCGACATCACCGGCTACGTCAACCACCGCACCGACCTCGCGTTGAAGAACCACCTGCTGGTGGTCACCGACGACGACATCAGCGGCACGTTCATGTTCCCCCGGGCGCTGCGCGACCACGGCATCGAACCCAGCTCGGCCCAGATCGGCGACACCTGGCTGAACGAGATCGCCGAGGGGCAGTCGGTGCTCTGGTGGGGCGGGGTGGGCAACTCGACGGAGCACACCGCGTACCTGCACCTCAAGGACGGGGTCCGCGCACCGGACAGCGGGTCGATCGCCCGCAACGGCCTGGTCGTGGCCGAGCAGGTGGGCGCGCAGATCTTCGTCGAGGGTTTCGCGATGACCCGTCCCGGCGACCCGGAGGCGGCCGCCGACCTGGCCGAGCGGGCCGCCCGGGTGAGCCACGACGGCGAGTCGATCCACGCGGCCCGGGTGGTGGCCGCGCTGGTCGCCGGCGCGTTCACCGAGACCGACATGGACCGGCTGCTCGACACCGCGGTGGCGCTGATCCCGAAGGACAGCCTGATCCACCGGGTCATCGCCGACGTGCGGGAGTGGACCGCCGCCGACACCGACTGGACGACCACCCGGGCCCGGATCGACGCCCGCTACGGCTACCAGAGCTACGGCGGCAACTGTCACGTGGTGCCCAACCACGCCACCGTGATCCACGCGGTGGCCCGCAGCGGCGGCGCGTTCCTGCCCGCCATGACGGTGGTCAACACCTCCGGCTGGGACACCGACTCCAACGCGGGCGACGTCGGCGCGATCTGCGGCGTCCTCGGCGGCCTCGCCGGGATCGACGGCGCCGGGCCGGACTACCGCGGGCCGGTCGCCGACCGGATGTACCTGCCGAGCACCGACGGTGGGTCCACGGTCACCGACGTGGCCCGGGAGGCGCTCACCCTGGCCGGACACGGCCGGGCCTGGGCCCGGCAGCCGGCGCGTGACCTGACGAAGGGCGGCGCCCGGTTCCACTTCTCGCTCCCGGGCAGCGTGCAGGGATTCACCGTCCTGGCCGGGACGGCCCGGGTGCACAACCCGGGCGGGCGGCTGGCCGTCGAACCGGCCACCCCCGAGGTCACCGTCGCGACGCCGACCTTCATCCCGCCGGAGGCGCGCGCCATGCCGATCTACGGCCTGATCGCCAGCCCCACCCTGTACCCCGGGCAGACCGTCCACGCCCGGCTGCGGGCCGACGCCGGCGTGCACGTCCGCCCGGTCCTCGGGCACTACGCCGACGACGGCGACACGCTGAGCTGGGTCGAAGGCCCGGCCGCGGCCGGCAGCGAGATCCGCTGGCGGGTGCCGGACCTCGGCGGCCAGCCGATCGCGTACGTCGGCCTGCGCGCCACCGGGCCGGTCGAGCTGGAGTCGCTGACCTGGGACGGCGCGCCGACGCTCACGCTGACCCGCCCGGCCACCGCCGGGACCGGGCACGGCAGCGCCGCCGACGCGATGTGGCGGCGGGCCTGGGTGCGGACCGTCGACCGCTGGGACCCGCACTGGCCGGAGCCGTTCCGGATCGTGCAGAACCGCGGCACCGGCCTGCTCGTCCAGGGTGAGCGCGGCTGGCGCGACTACACCGTGCACGCCGACGTCACCCCCCACCTGGCCGAGGCCGCCGGCCTCGCCGCCCGGGTGCAGGGCCTGACCCGCTACTACGCGCTGCGGCTGGCCGGCCGCGACCGGGTCGAGCTGGTCCGCCACGAGACCGTGCTCGGCAGCCGCGACTTCCCCTGGGAGTACGGCACCACCTACCGGCTCGCCATCCGGGTGGCCGGTACCCGTCTTACCGCCAGCGTCGACGACCGGGTGCTCTTCGACCTCGACGACGACGCGCTCAGCTGCGGCGGCGTCGCGCTCCTCGTCACACAGGGGCGCGCCGCCACGCAGACCGTCCGCATCACCCCCATTCCCGTTGAGGAGACATCGTGACCGCTTCGCTGAGTCGCCGGCGGTTCCTCGCCGGTGCGGGCCTGACCGCTCTCGGTATCGCCACCCCCAGCCTGCTCTCCGGCTGCGGTGGGGACAGTGGCGGCGGCGCCGGCAACGGCACCGGCAAGGTCGACCTGTGGCTGGACATCCAGGGCGACGTCAACCAGAAGTACTTCACCGACAACGTGGCCGCCGTCTTCGAGAAGGCCAAGCCGCAGATCGACCTGAACACCACCTTCTACAAGGGCGAGGACCTGCGCCGGCTGGTGCAGACCGCGTTGCAGTCGCGTTCCGGCCCGGACATCGTGCGCGGGCCGAGCGCCACCCAGACCATTGCGTGGAGCAAGGCGCACGTGCTGGCCGACCTGACCCCGTACGCCAAGAAGTTCGGCTGGAAGGACAAGCTGTCCAGCTGGGCGGTCGAGGCGTTCACCACCGACGGCAAGCTCTACGCGCTGCCGATGCGCGTCGACACCATGCTGCTCTACTTCAACAAGACGCTGTTCGCGCAGAAGGGCTGGCAGCAGCCGACCGACCGGGCGTCGCTGGAGGCGCTCGCCACCGAGGCGGCCGGCCAGGGCATCGTCCCGTTCGGCTCGTCGAACGTCGACTGGAAGGCCGCCGGCGAGTGGCTGATGACGGTCTTCTGGAACCACTACTCCGGCCCGGACGCGCTGCGGCAGGCGCTCTCCGGCGAGATCAAGTTCACCGACCCGGTGTTCGTCGACGCGGTCGCGCTGATCAAGAGCTACTTCGACAAGGGCTGGATCGGCGGCAGCGTGGAGAAGTACTTCTCCGTCCCGTCCCAGGAGATCGGCGCCAACTTCGGCAAGGGCAAGGTCGCGATGGTCCCGCAGGGCAACTGGTTCATGAGCCAGGTCGGCCAGTACTTCGGGGCGAAGGCCAAGAACGAGAACGACTGGGACTGGATGCCGGTGCCCGCGCTGCGGTCCGAGGTGAAGTATCCGCTGTTCGAGATGGGCATCGGCGGCTCGCTGGCGATCAACGAGGCGAGCAAGAACAAGGACGCCGCCGCCGAGTACCTGAACTGGTATTACGGCGACCGGGCCGCCGCGCTCAAGCGGATGGCCGACGTCCCCTCGACGTACAACATCCCGATCGACTTCGCAGACGGCGACATCCCGTCGAGCATCGACCCGCGCGCGGGCCGGGTGCTCACCTCGCTCAACAAGGCGGTCGCCGACGGCCAGTACGGCTTCGTCACCTGGACCTGGTGGCCGCCGAAGACCGACGTCTTCGTCTACGAGGGCCTGGAGCAGGTGCTGACCGGCAAACTGACGCCGGCCGCGTACTGCAAGCAGATCGACCAGATGTTCACCGAGGAGAAGGCCAACGGCAACCTGCCGCAGCTGCCCGCCAAGGGGTCCGGAAAGTGACCGCCACCGCCGCGCCGCTGACCGCGTCCGGCGCCCGCCGCGCACGGCTGCGCGCGGCGGTGGTCGGCTGGGCCTTCCTCGCGCCGCTGCTGGTGCTCAACCTGCTCGTCGTGCTCGGACCGTCCGTGGCCACCGTCTACTACTCGTTCACGGACTGGTCCGGGCTCGGGCCGGCCACCTTCATCGGCCTCGACAACTACGTCACCGCCTTCGGCGACGCGAAGGTCCACCAGGCGCTGCTGCACAACCTCGTCTGGTTCGTGCTGTTCCTGACCGTGCCGATGGCGATGGGGCTGCTCGGCGCCTACCTGCTCAGCCAGGTCCGGCGCTTCCAGATGCTGTTCCGGGCGCTCTACTTCATCCCGTACGTGGTCGCCAGCGTGGTCAACGCGGCGGTGTGGAAGATGCTGCTGTCGCCGACCAGCGGCATCACCCACCAGTTCGGCATCGACCAGTCGTGGCTGGGTGACACCAGCACCGCGCTGCTGTCGGTCAACTTCGTCGTGGACTGGCACTGGTGGGGCTTCCTCGCGGTCATCTTCCTGTCCGCGATGCAGGGCGTGGACCCGGCGCTCTACGACGCGGCCAAGGTCGACGGCGCCAGCCGCTGGCAGCAGTACCGGAACGTCACGCTGCCCGGCATCCGGCCGACCATGGTGTTCATCGTGCTGATGACGGTGATCTGGTCGCTGAAGGCGTTCGACTACATCTTCATCATGACCCAGGGCGGGCCGGCCGGGTCCAGCGAGGTCGTCTCGACGCTCATGTACAAGCAGGCGTTCAACGAGTACTCGGCCGGCTACGCGGCCGCCCTGGGCCTGTCGATGACGCTGGTCACCGCGGTGATCCTCGCCGTCTACCAGTGGATGCGGAAGAAGGGATGGGAGGACGAATGACCGCCACCACCGTCGACCGGCCGGCGCCCGCCGGGGCCACCCCGAGCGCGCCGGGGCGCGGCCGCCGTCGCGTGCGGCTCAGCGGGGGTACGCACTACGTCGTGCTGATCGTCCTCGCGCTGTTCGCGATCGGGCCGCTCGTCGCCGTGCTGTTCAACGCGTTCAAGAACAACGCCGAGATCGGCTCCAACCCGCTCGCGCCGCCCACCTCGTTCAGCCTCGACAACTTCGTCGAGGCCTGGACCCGCGGCGACTTCGCCACCACGATGCGCAACAGCCTGATCATCTGCCTGGGCTCGGTGCTCGGCACCTGCCTGGTCGCCGGGCTGGCCGCGTTCGCGCTGAGCCAGCTGCGGGTGCCCGGCGGCGGGGCGGTCGTCGCCTACCTGTTCCTGGGCAGCGCGCTGCCCGTACAACTGTTCCTGGTGCCGTTGTTCTTCCTCTGGACGCAGCTGCACCTGACCGACAACCTGTTCGGGCTGATCGTCATCTACTGGGCGACCGACGCGCCGTTCGCGACGCTGCTGTTGCGGTCGTTCCTGCTGAAGATCCCTAAGGACTTCACCGAGGCGGCCCGGCTCGACGGCGCGTCGAGCCTGCAGATCGCCTGGCGGGTGGTGCTGCCGCTGGCCCGGCCGGGATTCCTCACCGTGGCGCTGATCGTCGCGCTCTGGTCGTGGAACGAGTTCTTCTGGGCGATCACCTTCATCCACACCCCCGAGCTGCGGCCCGTCTCCACGAGCTTCCTCGCGTTCCAGGACCAGTACTCCACCGACTGGGGTCTGACCAGCGCCGCGGCGATCTTCATGCTCGGGCCCGTGGTGATCCTGTTCCTGGTGCTGCAGCGCAAGTTCGTGAGCGGCCTGACCTCCGGAGGTATCAAATGAGCCGTCCCAACCTCATCCTGATCATCGCCGACCAGCTGCGGCGCCAGGCGCTGGGCTGCTACGGGGACCCGAACGTCAACACCCCGCACATCGACGCGCTCGCCGCCGCCGGCACCCGGTTCGACGCCGCCTCCTCGACCTATCCGGTCTGCGTCCCCTACCGGTTCTCGCTGATGACCGGCGAGTACGCGCACACCCGCTTCATCCCGTCCATCGAGTGGCGGATGTCGCCGGCGGAGCGGACGCTGGCCGACGAGCTGAACGAGGCCGGGTACGCGACGGCGCTGTTCGGCAAGTGGCACCTCTACGGCAACTTCGGGCACTACCCGGGGCACAACGTGGTGAAGGCGTCCCGGACGCCGGTGCCGCGGCCCTTCCAGGGGCGGTTCCAGCGGTTCGCCGGGTTCGACATCTGCAACGACCCGTGGGACACGTACTACTGGAACGAGGACGACCCGACCCCGCACAAGATCGACGGCTTCCAGACCGACGGCCTCTTCGACCTGGCCATCGCGCACCTCGGTGAGGTCGACCGGCCGTTCGCGACGGTGCTCTCGGTCGAGCCGCCGCACCCGATCTTCACGGCGCCCGAACCGTACCTGGAGCGCTGGCGGGACCGGGAGATCGTGCTGCGGGACAACGTCGAGCTGGGCAAGCAGTACAACAAGCGCGGACCGCACGGCCGCGACCTGCTCGACGACCTCCGCGTCTACTACGCGATGATCGAGAACCTGGACGACAACATCGGCCGGCTGGTCGCCGCGCTGCGCGAGAACGGGCAGCTCGACAACACCGTGATCGCGCTCACCGCCGACCACGGCGAACTGCTCGGGTCGCACGGCCTGCTGGCCAAGCAGCGGCCCTGGGAGGAGTCCCTCGGCGTCCCGCTGATCGTCTCGGGCGGCCCCGCCGTCGCCGCCACGGTGGCCGATCCGGTCTGCACCGAGGACCTGTTCCCCACCCTGCTCGGCCTCGCCGGGGTCACCCCCGCCGCGCCGAAGCCCGGGCTCGACCTGAGCCCGGTGGTGCGGGGCGAGGCCGCCGGCGTGCCGCGCGAGGGCGTACTGCTCGAGTTCGTCGCGGAGATGCGGCCCGGGCTGCCGTTCCACGAGGAGACCTGGCGCGGGATCCGGACCCGGCGCTACAAGTACACGGTCCTCGGGGACGCGCACGGCGGCCGGCCCTGGCAGTTCTTCGACCTGGAGAACGACCCCTACGAGATGACCAACCTGGTGGACGACCCGGCGCAGGCGGCCGAGGTGAGCCGCCACCACGCGCTGCTCCGCGACCGGCTGGTGGAGACCCACGACCACTACGTCCTGGCCCCCGCGTTCGGCGCGCCGGGCCTGAACGAGTGGGACCCGGAAGCGAAGTTCCAGCGCCGCTTCGGCTGACCCCCCGACGACCAGGAAGCGGGTACCCCCATGCCACGCGGCCTTCCCCTCCTCGCCACCGCCACCGTCCTCGCCCTGGCGCTCGCCCCGGCGGGCGCGGCGCACGCCGACGGCGCCCCCTACACCGGCAAGCAGTACGACTTCGGCGGCACGATCACCCAGATCAGCGGCGACGTGCCGGTGGTCGACGACATCGCGGACAGCATCACCGCGTCGACCGCGGCCACCGTCGACGAGATCGCGGCGCACCGGGCGGCGCTGCCCTACGGCGACATCTATCCCGCGCCGGGCACGCCCGACCAGCTCACCACCTATCCGGGGCCGGCCGGGATCCCGGCCTCCGACCAGTACACGGTCACCGTCGAGCAGTCGGGCGGCCCGGTGCCGTCGTTCGTCTACCAGTCGCTCGCCCGCAAGACCGACACCAACCGGGAGTTGGACACGTCGTGGACCTCGTTCTCGTTCTCCGGGGCGGTGACCGTGCGGGTGACCCGGGCGCGGCCGGGCGCGACCGGCTGCCTGGTCCGGCCGTACTCGGCGGCCGTCGCGACCAGCTTCAGCGGCAGCACCTGCACGTTCACCCTCACCCGGCCCGGCAATCTCTCGGTCGAGTTCGCGCCCGAGATCCACAACCCGGTGCCGCACCCGATGCTGGTCTTCGCCAACCCGCCGGAGGTCGACGTCCCGGACCCCGGTGACCCGAACGTGCGCTACTTCGGGCCCGGCGTGCACACCGTCGGCGCCGGTCAGCCGATCACCTCCGGGCAGACCATCTACGTCGCCGGCGGGGCGTTCGTCTCCGCCGCGTTCATCGCCACCGGGCCGGTCTCCGACGTGACCATCAAGGGCCGCGGCATCATCTCCGGCCTGTTCATGGACACCGGGAGCCAGGAACTCAACAAGAACCAACCGGGCATGATCGACATCGCCGACCAGTCCTCGTCGAACCTGCTCGTCGAGGGCGTGACCTTCGTCGACGCGCCCCGGTTCAACGTGCGCGCGCTGGCCCGGTACACCACCATCCACAACGTCAAGACGATGTCCTGGTGGTACAGCACCGACGGGATGGTCGGTGGCAACAAGAGCCTGCTGGAGAACAACTTCGTCAAGTCGAACGACGACTCGATCAAGCTGTTCTGGGGCGACACGACCGCCCGTGGGAACACCATCTGGCAGCTGGAGAACGGCGCACCGTTCATGATCAGCTGGAACATCCACGACAACAGCCAGACGTTCCACGTGCACGACAACGACGTGATCCACGCCGAGCACTACCAGATCGAGAAGTCCGGCATCTTCCGGTCGCTGCACGCCGGCAGCGGCACGCTGTCCCGCTACCTCTTCGACGACATCCGGATCGAGAACGCCAACTGGCGGCTGTTCTACCTGACCATCGAGAACAACAAGTGGTACGACCCGGCGCGCGGGCACGGGGAGATCGAACAACTGATCTTCCGCAACATCCACGCGTACACCACGTACCAGAAGCCCAACGTCGTGCAGGGCTTCGACGGCACGCACAAGATGCGCAACATCAACTTCCAGAACGTGTACGCCGACGGCGTCTGCTTCAACAACGTCCAGGCCGGCAACTTCATCCTCGATCCGGCGACCACCAACGCGGTACGGATCTACCGCAGCACCGACGGGAGCTGCCGCACATGAGACCCAACATCGTCGTCGTCCTCGCCGACGACCTGGGCTGGGGGGACCTCGGCTGCTACGGCTCGGCGATCCCCACCCCGCACATCGACGCGCTCGCCGCCCGGGGCGTACGCGCGACCGACGCGCACTCCGCCTCGGCGGTCTGCACGCCGAGCCGCTACGCCCTGATGACCGGCCGCTACGCCTGGCGCGGGCCGCTGAAGAACTTCGTGCTGATGGGCCACGGTCCGGCGCTGATCGAACCGGGCCGGCCGACCCTCGCGTCGGTGCTGCGCGACGCCGGCTACGCCACCGGCGCGTTCGGCAAGTGGCACCTCGGGCTCGGCTGGCGCCACACCGACGGCACGGTCCGCGACGCCTTCGCCCCGGGCGCGCGGCTGCACGACGACGTCGAGACGGACTTCGGGCGGGACATCGACTACACCGCGCCGATCACCGGTGGCCCGACCGCACTCGGCTTCGACCGCTTCTTCGGCATCGCCGGCTCGCTGGACATGCCGCCGTACGCGTTCATCGACCAGGACCGCACCCTCGGCGTCCCGGACCGGGAGAAGGGGGAGTACCTCACCGAGCAGCGGCCCGGCCTCCAGGCGCCCGGTTTCCGGGAGGACGCGGTCGATGTCCGCTTCGCGGCGGAGGCGGTGCGCTGGATCCGCTCGGTGCCGACCGACCAACCGTTCCTCTGCTACGTCACGCCCTCGGCGCCGCACCGCCCGGTCGTCCCGCCGGACGGGGTGCGCGGGCGGTCCGGGCTCGGCGACCGCGCCGACGGGGTCTGCCTGGTCGACGACATCGTCGGGCAGCTGGTCGCCGCCATCGACGAACGTGGTCAGCGCGACAATACCCTGGTGATCGTCACCAGCGACAACGGCGCTCCCATGATCTTCACCGACGACGGTGACATGTCCGAGCACCGGCCCAACGGCGACTGGCGCGGCCAGAAGGGCGACCTCTGGGACGGCGGCCACCGGGAGCCGTTCGTCGCGTCCTGGCCCGGTCGCATCCCGGCGGGCGGGGAGCTGGGCGCGCCGGTCTGCCTGACCGACGTGCTGCCCACCGCCGCCGCGGCCGCCGGCGCGACCCTGCCCGCGGGCGCCGCCGAGGACGGCGTCGACCTCCTCGGCGCGCTCACCGGAGCAGCGCCGCCGCCACCGGCCGACCGCCCGATCGTGCACCACAGCCTCGGCGGCCGGTTCGCGCTGCGGGCCGGCCGGTGGAAGGCCGTCTTCGCGCCCGGCTCGGGCGGCGGATTCTCCGAGCCGTCGATCGACGCGTTGTTCAGCTCCGGCTCCGGCAAGGCGCACGAGAACCCGCCGTGGGACGCCGACCACCCGCGCGGCCAGCTCTACGACCTCGGCGCCGATCCGCGCGAGACCACCGACCGCTGGGACTCCGAGCCCGAGGTGGTGGCCGCGCTCTACGACCAGCTGCGCGGGATCTGCCGCGACGAGACCAGCGGGCTGGCGTTCGACGTACCCCTATCGAAGGTCTGATCGTGTCCCACGCATGCTGTTCCCCCGCCCGCCGCCCGCACGACGACGAGGCACCCGCACCGGTCGTGCCGGTGCGGGTCGTCGACCGGCAGCAGGCCGCGCGCGGCACCGTGCTGATCTCGGCCGGCCCGTTCCGGATGGGAAGCGACGACCCCGACGTCTTCCCCGACGACGGCGAGGGACCCGTGCGCGAGGTGTCGGTCGCGGCGTTCCGGATCGACGCGAAGGCGGTCACCAACGCGCAGTTCGCCACGTTCGTCAAGGCCACCGGCTACCAGACCGACGCCGAACGGTTCGGTTGGTCCTACGTGTTCCACCTGTTCGTCCGGGGCGAGGCGGCGCACCGGGTGCTCGACGGCCAGGTGCCCGGCGCGCCGTGGTGGCTCCCGGTGGAGGCGGCGTCCTGGCGCGCGCCCGAGGGACCGGGCTCGGACGTGTCCCGGCGGGCGAACCACCCGGTGGTGCACGTGTCCTGGAACGACGCGACCGCCTACGCCGCGTGGGCCGGCAAGCGCCTGCCGACCGAGGCCGAATGGGAGAAGGCCGCCCGGGGCGGCCTCGACCAGGCCCGCCTCCCGTGGGGCGACGAACTCACCCCGCGCGGCCAGCACCGCTGCAACATCTGGCAGGGCGACTTCCCACGACGGAACACCGGCGAGGACGGCCACCTCGGCACCGCGCCGGTGGGCGCGTACCGGCCCAACGGCCACGGCCTCTACAACACCAGCGGCAACGTCTGGGAGTGGTGTGCCGACTGGTTCAGCACCGACTGGCACGCCGAGCCCTCGCCGGCGACCCGGATCGACCCGGTGGGCCCGTCAGCCGGCATGACCCGGGTCATGCGTGGCGGCTCGTACCTCTGCCACGAGTCCTACTGCAACCGCTACCGGGTGTCGGCGCGTACCTCGTCCACGCCGGACAGCACGACCGGTCACGCCGGCTTCCGGTGCGCGGTGGACGCCTGAGCCGCTCCGGGGGCGGGAAACCGAGGCGACCCACCCGGACGCCGGGCGGCGGCGCGGGGAGTCAGCGGGCCCGGTCCGGCTCCGGTGACGGTTGCCACTCCCGCCTGATCAGCCCGTAGACCCACGAGTCGGAGACCTCGCCGTTCACCACGCAGTCCTCCCGCAGCGTCCCTTCCCGCACGAACCCGACCTTCTCCAGCACCCGGGCCGAGGCCACGTTGCGGGTGTCGGCCTCCGCCTGGACGCGGTTGAGGTCCAGCGTGTCGAAGGCCCACCGCAGCAACGCGTGCGCGGCCTCCGTCGCGTACCCCCGGCCCCACGCCGCCTGCCGGTAGCAGTAGCCCAGCGTCGCGCTGCGGTGTTCCGGATTCCACCGGACCAGGCCGCACCAGCCGAGGAAGGTCTGGTCCGCGGCGCGGTCCACGGCCACCCGGGCCCCAGTGCCCTCGGCGGCCAGTTGCCGGCAGGCCGCGATGAACCGCTCGGCCCGCTCGGGTTCGCGCCATGGCGGCGCGTCCCAGTAGCGCAACACGTGGGGGTCGCGGTGCAGCGCGAAGGGGTCGTCGGCATCCGCGTCGCCGAAGGGGCGCAGCCGGAGCCGAGCGGTGTGCAGGGTGGGAGTGGGCAGCGCCATGGGCGTCATGATCCCGCCCCGGCCTTTGGCCGATCAACCGGGTTCGAGCACGTCGTCGGTCACCCCCGCCGCGGATTCCAGGACGGGCCCGACACGCGGCGGCGGGGCGAGCGCGGACCCGCCCCCGTGGCCGCGGTGGACCGTCGCGCGAAACGGAATGTCCCGAAGCGACGCGGAATTGTCTTTTGGCGGGCTGCCGCCCCTTAAGGCCGGATGAATGCTTTAAAGAAAATCGTTATGCGTCGTTGACGCTGATGGTCTTGATCGATAAGAAGTAGACCATCCGGGCGAGGTCCGGCCACACGGGGAGAGGCATCTATGAGATGTCGGTTGGCAATGCTCTGCGCCCTTTTACTGCTCACGGGAATGGTTTTTGCGCCCCCGGCGTCGGCCGCGCCCCCGCCGTCTCCCACCTCCACCGCGCCGGCCCGGGTGGCACCCCAGGCCGTGGTGCCGACGGCGAGCACGGCCGGCAAGGTGATGGTGGTCGGGGACTCCATCTCGCACGGCAGCAGCGGGGACTGGACCTGGCGCTACCGGCTGTACAAGCATCTGGTCGCCAACAACGTGACCGTGGACCTGGTCGGGCCCAAGACCGGCCTGGAGAACATGATGACGCCGGAGTCCGGCGACGAGGACCACACCTACGCCGACCCGGCCTTCGACCAGGACCACGAGGCGACCTGGGGTCAGCCCCTGGACACCGAGGTGGGGGTGATCCGGGACCGGGTCACCACCTACCGGCCCGATTACCTGCTGGTGCTGCTGGGCATCAACGACCTGGTCTGGCTGTCGCACACGCCGGCCCAGGTCGAGGCGAACCTGCGGACCTTCATCGCCAACGCGCGGCTCGGCAACCCCAACGTCAAGCTGGTCTTCAGCAAGCTCCTGCCGACGCAGCGCGCCGCGGACGAGACCGCCTTCGCGGCGAAGGTGTCGGACGTGAACCAGCGGCTGGTGACCGTCGCCGCCCAGTTGACCACCACCGCCTCACCCGTGGTGGTGGCCGATCCCACCGGTGAGTTCGTGCCCGGCGAACACACCTGGGACGGCGTACACCCGAACGCCCGCGGTGAGCTGCGGATCGCCGCCGCCTTCGCCGACGTCCTCGCCAGCCGCTTCGCGGTGGGTGCCAGTTACCCGCGCCCGTATCAGGAACCGCCCCTGGGACCGCAGCAGGCGCCGGTCGCGTCGGTCGTCTCCACCGGGGCCGGCAAGGCGGACCTGTCCTGGACCCCGTCGGTGGGGGCGAACCAGTACTGGGTCTGGACCCAGGACGACGTGCTCAATGCCGAGTGGACGAAGCTGCCCATCCCGCTGACCGCCGACTACAACCCCTGGCACATGACGGACCTGGTGCCGGGCGCGACGTACAAGTGGAAGGTGCAGGCGGCCAAGGGCAACGACGCCGGGGCGACCTCCAACGAGGTGACCCTCACCGTGCCGGGGACGCCACCGGCCGCGCCCACCGCGCCGAGCGCCGCGCCGGGGAACCGCTCGGCCACCCTGAGCTGGACCGCCGCGCCGAACGCCAGCGGCTATCTGATCCACATGCGCAACCTCACCCTCGGCGAGACGACCTTCACCCAGCTGCCCTACCCGGTGGCGGCGTCGCCGTGGGTCGCCGAAGGGCTCATCAACGGCGCCCGGTACGAGTTCAAAATCCAGTCCCTCAACGGCAGGATCGCGGGCGGGACCTCCAGCGCGGTGGCGGTGACCCCCACCGGACCCGCGCCGGCCGGGGTGACCGACCTGCGGGTCACCAACGGCAACGGCGAGGCGAGCCTCCAGTGGACCGAGGTGGCGAACGCCACCGGGTACTACATCCACCAGCGCAACGTCACCGCCGGGGAGACCTCCTTCACCCGGCTGCCGTGGCCGGTGCCCGGCCCGCAGTGGACGGCCGAGGACCTGGTCAACGGGGCGACCTACGAATTCAAGCTCCAGTCTGCGAACGGGCTCATCGACGGTGGCCTGTCGAACGTGGTCACGGCGCGTCCGACGATCGCGGCGCCCGCCGCCCCCACCGGCCTCAGCGCCACCGCCGGCAACGGCACGGCGACGCTGCGCTGGACCGCCGCCGCGAACGCGACCGGCTACCTGGTGCACATGCGCAACGTGACCGCCGGCGAGAGCGACTTCACCGAGTTGCCGTTCCCGGTCTCCGGCACCCAGTGGCTCGCCGACCTGCTGGTCAACGGCGCGACGTACGAGTTCAAGTTGCAGTCGGTCAACGGGCTGGTCAAGGGCGGCTTCTCCAGCACCGTGTCGGTGCGCCCGACGGTGGCGCCACCCGCGGGCCCGACCAACCTGAGCGTCAGCAACGGAAACCGCGAGGTGACGCTGAGTTGGACGGCCGCGACGAACGCCACCGGCTACATCGTCTACATGCGCAACGTCAGCGCCGGGGAGAGCAGCTTCACCCGGCTGCCCTTCGCGGTGTCGGGAACGAGGTGGACCGCCGAACTGCTGACCAACGGCGCGACGTACGAGTTCAAGTTGCAGTCGGAGAGCGGGTTGATCGCCGGCGGCTACTCCGCGACGGTCACCGCGCGGCCGACCGGCCCGGCGCCACCGGCACCCACCAACCTGGTCGCCAAGGCGGGCGACCGGGAGGCGGTGCTCACCTGGAGCATGCCCGCCAACGCCACCTGCGTATACGTGTACACGCGGAACGTGACCGCGGGCGAGAGCTTCGCCAAGCTGCCGATCGCGATCTGTGACGACTCCTGGACGGCCGGCTCGCTGATCAATGGCGCGACCTACGAGTTCAAGCTCCAGGCGTACGACGGACTGATCGCCGGCGGCACCACGGCGGCGGTCTCGGTACGGCCGACCGCGCCGCCGCCCGCCGGACCGGAGACGCTCACCGTGACCGGCGGCGACCACAAGGCCACCCTGCAGTGGACCGGCGCCTCCGGCGCGACCGGCTACTACATCTGGGTCCGGGAGATCACCTTCGGCAAGTCGTGGGAGCGGCTGCCGTACGCCATCGGCTACCGCTACTTCGTGGCCAACAACCTGGTCAACGGGGCCACCTACGAGTTCAAGGTGCAGTCGGTCGACGGCTACATCGCCGGCGGCTACTCCAACACCGTCGCGGTGGTGCCACTGGGCCCGACGCCGCAGGTCGGCACGCTCTCGGTGACCCCGAAGCTCGGCGAGGCGTCCCTGTCCTGGGGCCGCTCCGGCACCGCGACGGGCTACTACATCTGGATGCGCGACGTCACCGCCGGCCAGGCGTTCAGCCAGTTGGAGTTCGCGGTCTCCGGGCCGACCTTCCAGGCCAAGTTCCTGGTTCCCGGCGACCGGTACGAGTTCAAGGTCCAGGCCGTGAACGGCCTGCAACGGGGGGCGTACTCCAACACCGTCGGGGTGACCATCCTGTTGCCGGCGGCGCCCACCGGCCTGACGGCCAGCCAGGGCGGGGCCTACGAGGCGAAGCTCAAGTGGAACGCGGTGCCGGGCGCGGACGGCTACATCATCTACCACGGCGTCAGCAGCCGGCCGGACGAGGACGCGGCGATGACTCCGCTGCCGTTCCCGGTGACCGGGACCAGCTTCACCATGGAGTACCTGGTCGACAAGGGGATCCACCACTTCCAGGTGGCGGCGACGAAGTACGGCCGCACGGGTTCCCGCTCGAGCGAGGCGTTGATGTCGCCGTTGATGACGAATCCCCTGTTCTTCCAGGCCCAGTACCGCTACTTCCAGGGCTCGGTCCTGTCCAAGGACCGGCGGTCGGTCTACGGTGCGCCGGCCGCGCCGAGCAACGGCATCCTGGTGGCCCGCGCCTACATCGGCGACAAGTTCCCGTACAACCCGATCAGCGACGGCCGGGTCAACCCCGACTACCGCCCGTACGCCAGCGCCCGGATCCACGTGGCCTGGGCGTCGGACGGCAGCCCCGGGAACCGGTACGGCAGGTTCGGCGTCCTCGCCCAGGGCAGCTGTGTCTTCAGTGCCTGCGTCGACGCGTTGCCGGTGGTCAACTCCTCCTCGCCGGCGGACGACCTCGACACGGTGAGCCTGAACTACTTCTGGTACAGCGGCACCGGCAGTGCCCTGACCTTCAACTGGAAGGCGAGCAACTCCCAGACGAACAGCATCTGGCCACTCAGCGCCCACATCGACACCCGGGTCGACCTGCAGGGCGTCAGCGCGGCGCGGCTCACCACCGACCACTTCCCGTCCTACGAGGTGATCCACTACCCGAAGCTGACCGCCAACGGCGTCGAGGACTGGCGGACCCTGGTCACCTGCGGGCAGTACCAGATCGACGGCCTGTACGACAGCCCGGGGGAGCGACGCACATGCTCCTGACGTACCGGAAGGCCGCCGCCCTGCTGGCCGGGCTCCTGCTGCTGGCCGGGTGCGACGACGGGGGCCCCGATCGGGTCACGCCGCGCCCGAGCCCGCACGGGACGGTGCCGGGCGCGCCGGGCAGCATGAGTTCCCCGGCGGCGTTCACCGAGGCGGACGTGGTCTTCGTCGACGGGCTGCTGGCCCGGCGCAGGCAGGCGGTGGCGATGGCCACCGCCATGCGGGACCAGGCCCGTGATCGGGAGGTCGCCGGCCTGGCGTCCGGGGTGGTGACGGTCTATCCCGGGGAGATCGAGCGGGCCACCGCCCTGCTGAGCGGCTGGGGCCGCCGCCCGTCCGGTCCGGCCGGATCGGCGTCGGCCTGGCCGAACGCCCCGGCCGGTGCCGAGCTGGACCTGCGGTTCGTCTCGTCGCTGCTGGAGAACCAGCGGGCGGTGCAGCGGCTGGCCTCGACCCGGCTGGCCGCGGCCGGTTCGGGCCCGGTGACCCAGTTGGCGACGACGACCGCCGGCGGCGCCACCGCGCAGATCGCCGGCCTGGAGGCCACGCTGCGGCGGCTGAACGGAGCGGCCGGTTAGCTCGCGGTGATCGGCGGCCGGCCGGGGACGACCCGGCCGGCCGCCGAGCGGTCAGCGCCGGCCGGCCCGATCCGCGCCCGCGTCACCCGCGCGGGCCGCGTCGCCAGATCCGGGCGGCGCGGCCCGCGTCGCCCAGGTCACCGGCAGCTCGGCCAGGCCGAAGGTCACCGCGTTCGGGCGCCAGGGCACCTCGCCCGCCGGTACGGCACACCGCAGGTCGGGCAGGCGGCGGGCCAGCTCCACCAGGGCGATCCGCAGCTCGGCCCGGGCGAGCGGCTGCCCGATGCACTGGTGGACGCCGAACCCGAAGGCGAGGTGTTGGTGGACGTCCGCGCGCCCGGGGTCGAGCCGGTCGCCGTCCGGGAAGACGGCGGGGTCGCGGTTGGCCAGCGGCAGCATCGCCACCACCCCCTCGCCCGCCCGGATCCGCTGGCCGCCGATCTCGATGTCCTCGAGCGCCAGTCGGGGCAGGCCGGCGCGCACCACGGTCAGGTAGCGCAGCAGCTCCTCCACCAGGTCCGGCGCCCGCTCCGGGTCGTCGCGCAGCGCCGCCAGGTGCTCCGGATGCTCGAGCAGCGCGAGCACCGAGAGCCCGATCATGTTGGCGGTGGTCTCGTGGCCGGCGATGAGCAGCAGCATGCCGATGCCCAGCAGCTCCTCCACGCCCAGCTCCCCGGGGACGACATGGTCGACCGTCAGCCGGCTCAGCAGGTCGTCACCGGGCTCGACGCGCTTGGCCTGGATCAGCTCGAACATCAGGGCGCCGAGGTCGGCGAGGGCCGCGTTGATCTCCGCCGGTCCGGAGGCCCGGTCCATGATGGCCAGGCTCTGCCGCTGGAACCGCTCGTGTTCGGCATAGGGCACGCCGAGCAGGTGGCAGATGGTCATCGAGGTGACCGGCAAGGCGAACGAGCTGATCAGGTCGGCCGGTGGCCCGGCCGCCCGCATCCGTTCCAGCGCGTCCACCACGGTCTGCTCGATCAGCGGCTCGATCCGCCGGATGTTGCGGAGCATGAACTCCGGCAGCAGCATCTTGCGCAGCCGGCTGTGCTCCACGCCGTCCAGGTAGATGAACGCCCCCGCAGCGCTCTCCTGCTCGGGCGGGATCGGGTTGAGCACCGGAAAGCCGGGACGGTACGGGTTGGAACTCAGTCCGGGCGCCCGCAGCAGCGCCCGGACGTCGGCGTGGCGGGTGACCAGCCAGGCCCAGCCGCCGAAGGGCAGCCGCACCCTGGTCACCGGCCCGTCCAGGCGGGCCAGGTCGGGCTCGCCGACCGGGATGAACGGCTGGGCCCGGGGGCTCAGGAAGGGAAACGCCGGAAGTTCGGCGACGTCGACATCGGACATGGCAACACCTCGACAGACGTTCGAGCGAACGGGTCCGTCAACCTATCGGCGATGCGTCGACTTCGCTGTCCTTCATGGCCTTTCACGTCATTCGCCCCGGATTCGGACAGTTGGCGGAGTACGGCGTCGGTCGGCCGGCGTCACGGGGGCGTCCAGCGCCGGGGCGATGATCGCCATGGCCCGCTCCGTCAGGTCCGCCAGCCGATCCTTCTCGTCCCCCGCCTGCCAGCGCTGCAGTACGGCGTCGATCGCGGTCAGGGTCATCCCGGCGGCCAAGGTGGGGTAGAGGTCGCTCTCCGGATCCAGCCCCAGGCGGGTCGCCAGCTCGGCGGCGAGCCCGACGCGCCACTGCGTCTGGCGCTCCAGGTAACGCGCCCGCAGGGCGGGGGTCTGCATGATCAGCCGGACCACCGGGAGGGCCCGGTCGGAGTGATCCGCGCAGGCCGCGACCGGCACCCAGGCGGCGTGGCGCAGTGCCACGGACGGCGGCTCGTCCACCGGGCGGGCCGCGAGCGCCTCGACGATGGCGGCGCCCATCCCCGCCAGGAACTGGACGACCACGTCCTCCTTGGAGGCGAAGTAGCGGAAGAAGGTCCGCCGCGAGACGCCCGCGGCGGCCACGATGTCGTCGACCGTGACGGCGTGGAAGCCGCGCTGCGCCAGGAGTTGTAGTGCGGCCTCGACCAGCTCGTCGGTCACGAACTGGCGCTTCCGCTCGGCCATGCTCATCGCTGGGGTGCCCTCACGCCCCGATGATACGCGATGCCAGACCTGGCACTCACGGGCACCTTGACACTGAGTGCCACGACTGCCATAGTGCCCGGTATGCCGCGCCAACGCTGGACAGCCGAGCAGATTCCCGACCTTGACGGCAGGGTCTTCGTGGTGACCGGAGCCAACAGTGGCCTCGGGCTCGCCACCACCCGCGCACTCGCCGCGCACGGCGGACAGGTCGTCCTCGCCGTCCGGGACGAGGAGAAGGGCCGGCGCGCGGCCGCCGAGGTCACCGCCGGCACGCCCGGCGCCACCGTGCGGGTGCACGGCGTCGACCTCACCGACCTCGACTCGGTCCGGAGCTTCGCCAAGCGGCTGCACGACGAGCACGGCCGGGTGGACGTGCTGATCAACAACGCCGGCGTGATGGCGCCACCGCGGACCCTGACCCCCGCCGGGCACGAGGTGCAGTTCGCCGCCAACCACCTCGGGCACTTCGCCCTCACCGGCCTCCTGCTCGACCTGCTCACCGTCGGCCGGGACCCGCGGGTCGTCACGGTCACCTCCACCAACCACCGCCAGGGGCGCATGCGCTTCGACGACCTGACCGGCGAGCGCGGTTACTCGGCGATGGGCTTCTACAACATGTCGAAGCTCGCCAACGCCATCTTCGGCTGGGAGCTGCACCGCCGACTGACCGACGCGGGCAGCCCCGTACGCAGCATCCTGGCCCATCCCGGCTACACCGCGACCAACCTCCAGACGGCGGCCACCACCGGGATGTGGAAGCTGCTGCTCGGCCGGCTCGGCAACCCGATGCTCGCCCAGCCCGTGGAGCGCGGCGCCTGGCCGCAGCTCTACGCGGCGACCGATCCGGGTGCCCAGGCCGGCCAGCTCATCGGCCCGGACGGGATCGCCGAGCTGCGCGGCCACCCCAGGCCGGTGAAGCTCGCCGCCGCCGCGACCGACCCGGCGAACGGCCGCCGGCTGTGGGAGCTGTCCGAGCAGGCGACCGGGGTGCGGTTCGCCTTCGCGGCCGCGGTCTGACCCGTACCGTGCCGGCCCGGCGCGCGCCGCGACGGTCCTCCGGGTACGGCCTGGTCGGCCCCGCACCGTCGACACCAGTCGTCACCTTCCCCGCAGCGCTCCGGCGCCTACCCCGGCGGGTCGAGCCGGCCGCGGCGCCGATCGGACGACCGGCACCGCGGACCAGCCGGCAGGGTGCCGCGTCGACCGCCACTCCACCCGTCCAGACGTACGTCCGCCCGGCGCGTGGTCGCTCAGTCCATGACCTCCTGCAACGCCGGATTGGTGAACAACGCCAACTCGGCGGCGCGGGCACCGGCCTGGAAACGGGAGTTCGCGCGGATCCCCCGCATGATCTCGGCGACGTGGCGACGGTAGGTACGCACCGAGATGCCCAACTTGCGGGCGGCCACCTCGTCCTTGTCGCCGGCGACCAGGCTGGCCAGGATCGAGCGCGCGGGTTGACCCCGGAGCTTCTCCCGGATCTGGCGAAGCTCCGCGATCGGAACCCCGTAGCTCCAGGTGACGCCGAACATCGCGCGGAGGACGTGCACGAGCGGGTCGATCGAGACGAGCAGCGTCCCGTCCGGCTCCTCGTCGCGGCGCGGGATGCGCAGCGCCGCCTCCCGGCCGTCCGCGATCAGCAGGTCCTGGCTCGGCATCTCACAGGTCCGGTAGCTGGCCTGTTCGCCCAGCTCGCGCATGGTCCCGGCGGTCGTACCGACGAGGTGCGGCGGCACCAGGGCCTTGACGTCGACACCCCGCTGATCCGCCTCCTGTAGTAGTTGGAGGGTCCGGCGCCGGCGCTCGGCGGAGGCATCGCGGGTCGAGTGGACGTAGAGGACCTCCCGCCGGGCCGTGGCGATCATGTCGCCGATCGCGGAGTGGAAGACCGCGTCGTCGCCGGGCAGGTGTCGGACCCCCCGGCTGGCGCGCCGGCGGCTCAGCATGGCCCGCCCGATCAACTCCTGCGCCTGGTGCAGGCTCGTCTCGACGTCGTCATCGTCGTCGGAACGCCCGCGTGCGCCATTTCTGTCTGCCACGACGGTTGCGAAATCACCAGGTTCCTGGCGACGCAAATCACTGACATCTGGCCTCTTCATCAAATCTCCCCGAAGATCGATCAAGGCAACAGATGTCGATGCTACAGATCAAGCGGATCCTCATGGTGCCAGCCGCCCGGCGTCCGGCGGCGGCACGCATTCGGCGGTACGGGTCAATCGCCCGCCGGCCTTTCCAGATTTGGCATGACCATGCCATTGTGGCGCGGCCGGTCAGCCCTTCCGGCCGAACAGCCGGTTCTGCCCGCCCCGAAGGCTCGCCGGGCAGTTGTGGACATTGCCGGTGGCCCGGAACGGGCCGGCCGGGGGCGGCCCGACCAATGTTGACAGCTTCCGGCCAACGAACTCTTGAGCCCTGCTCGCGATACGTAGCCTCCCGAGGACACCGGACCACACGGAGCCACAACGGGGGTGCCATGACCGGCACGGACGGACAGCGGATCGCCATCGTAGGTATCGCGGCCAGGGTGCCGAGTGCCTCCGGGCCGGAGGAGTACTGGCGCCTGCTGCGCGACGGGACCGACACCATCCGGCGGCGCGACCCCCGGCGCCCGTACGGACCCGAGCGGGGCGGCTTCGTCGACGGCGTGGAGGAGTTCGACGCCGACTTCTTCCACCTGTCCCCCCGGGAGGCCGCCGCGACCGACCCGCAGCAGCGGCTCGCCTTGGAGATGGCCTGGCACGCGATGGAGGACGCGGGCGTCGCGGTCACGGCCACGGAACGCGCGCGGGTCGGCGTCTTCCTCGGTGTCATGGCGGCCGACTACGCGGATCTGGTCGCCATGTCCGGTGAGGTGGGCCGGCACACCCTGACCGGGGTCAGCCGGGCGTTGATCGCCAACCGGGTCTCCCACGCGCTCCGGTTCGACGGTCCCAGCATGACCGTCGACAGTGGTCAGTCGTCCTCGCTCGTCGCGGTGCACCTGGCCTGCGAGAGTCTGCGCCGCGGCGAGGCCGAGGTGGCGCTGGCCGGCGGGATCCACCTCAACGTCTCGCCGCGCAGCAGTGCCGCCGTGGCGGCCGCCGGAGCACTGTCACCGGACGGCAGGTGCTTCGTCTTCGACGAGCGGGCCAACGGGTACGTGCGCGGCGAGGGCGGTGGCCTGGTCGTGCTCAAGCCGCTGGCGCGGGCCGTCGCCGACGGGGACCGCATCTACGCGGTGATCGAGGGCAGCGCCGTGCGTACCGGCAGTGACGACAGTGGACTGTCCGTGCCGAGCGCCGAGGTGCAGGCCCAGACCATCGGCGAGGCGCTGAGCCGTGCCGGGCTGCGTCCGGACCAGGTGCAGTACGTCGAACTGCACGGCACGGGCACCCCGGTGGGCGACCCGATCGAGGCCGAGGCGCTCGGCGCGGCGTACGGCCGCTCCCGCCGTACCGCGCTGGTCGTCGGCTCCGTGAAGACGAACATCGGCCATCTGGAGGGCGCCGCCGGCATCGCCGGTCTCATCAAGACGGCGCTCTGCGTCCACCGGCGGGAACTCGTCCCCCAGCTGAACTTCGTCACGCCGAACCCCCGGATCCCGCTGGACGAACTCGGCCTGCGGGTCGCGACCCGGCACGAGCCCTGGCCGGCGGACGGCGAGCCGATCGCCGCCGGCGTCACCTCGCTGGGCATCGGCGGCTCGTGCTGCCACCTGGTGCTCACCGCCGCCCCGCTCCCCGTCCGCGCCGACCGGCCGGCGCCGGAGGCGCCGTTGGGTGTGGTGCCGTTGGTGGTGTCGGGTCGGGGTGGGGTGGGTTTGCGGGCGCAGGCGGGTGGGTTGCGGGGTGTGTTGGTGGGGTCGGGTGTGGGTGTGGTGGATGTGGGGTTTTCGGCTGCGGTGGGGCGGGCGCAGTTGGGGTCTCGGGCGGTGGTGGTGGGTGCTGGTCGGGGTGAGTTGGTGGCGGGGTTGTCGGCGTTGGTGGCGGGGGAGTCGGTTGCGGGGGTGGTGGAGGGCCGGTCTGCTGCTGGTGGTGGTGGGGTGGTGTTTGTTTTTCCTGGTCAGGGTGGGCAGTGGGAGCGGATGGCGGTGGAGTTGTTGGATTCTTCGCCGGTGTTCGCGGCGGAGTTGGGGGCGTGTGGGCGGGCGTTGTCGGGGTTTGTGGATTGGCGTGTTGAGGATGTGTTGCGGGGGGTGGTGGGTGCGCCGTCGTTGGAGCGGGTGGATGTGGTGCAGCCGGTGTTGTTTGCGGTGATGGTGGCGTTGGCGGGGTTGTGGCGGTCGGTGGGGGTGCGGCCGTCGGTGGTGGTGGGGCATTCGCAGGGTGAGATCGCGGCGGCGTGTGTGGCGGGGGTGTTGTCGTTGGAGGACGCGGCGCGGGTGGTGGCGTTGCGTTCTCAGGTGGTGCGGGATCGGTTGGCCGGTGCGGGGGCGATGGTGTCGGTTGGGTTGCCGGTGGCTGAGGTGGGTGGGTTGATCGCGCCGTTTGGTGGGCGGGTGTCGGTGGCTGCGGTCAATGGTCCGTCGTCGGTGGTGGTGGCGGGGGAGGTTGGTGCGGTTGATGAGGTGATGGGGGTGTGTGAGCGGCGGGGGGTGCGGGCGCGGCGGGTGCCGGTGGATTACGCGTCGCATTCGGCGCAGGTGGAGGTGGTGCGGGAGGAGTTGTTGCGGGTGTTGGGGCCGGTGCGGCCTCGTTCGGGTGGGGTGCCGTTGTTTTCGACGGTGTGTGGTCGGTTTGTGGATCCGGTGGAGTTGGGGGCGGAGTACTGGTATCGGAATTTGCGGGAGCCGGTGGGGTTTGAGCCGGCGGTGCGGGCGTTGGTGGCCGATGGGGCGTCGTGTTTTGTGGAGGTGTCGCCGCATCCGGTGTTGACGGTGGCGGTGCAGGAGGTGGTGCAGGCCGTCGGGGTGGGTGAGTCGGTGGCGGTGGTGGGTTCGTTGCGGCGTGGTGAGGGTGGTGGGCGGCGGTTTGTGACGTCGGTGGCTGAGGCGTTTGTGGCCGGGGTGGGTGTGGATTGGTCGGGGGTGTTCGCGGGGTCGGGTGCGGTTCGGGTTGATCTTCCTGGTTATGCGTTTGCGCGGCAGCGGTACTGGTTGTCCGGGGGTGGGGCGGTCGGTGACGTGGTGGGTGCGGGGTTGCGGCGGGTGGGGCATCCGTTGTTGGTCGCGGCGGTGCCGGTGGGTGATGGTGGGCAGTGGGTGTTCACGGGTCGGTTGTCGGTGCGGGCGCAGCCGTGGTTGGCCGATCATGTGGTGTTCGGTTCGGTGGTGGTGCCGGGTGCGGTGTTGGTGGAGTTGGCCGCGGCGGCGGGTGGGCAGTTGGGTGTCGGGTTGGTCGAGGAGTTGGTGCTGCACACGCCGTTGGTGTTGGGTGAACACACCGCGGTCCAGGTCCAGGTCCAGATCAGCCCACCCGACCCCGACCACCACCGCCGCGAGATCGGCATCTATTCCCACCAGCCCGACACCTCGATGGGTGACGGGTCACCACCGACCTGCCACGCCCGCGGGTACCTGCGCCCCGCCGACGACCGGCCCCACCCCTGGCGCCCCACCCAGTGGCCACCGGCCGGCGCGACGCCGATCGACGCCGACCTGCTCTACGCCCGGCTCGGCGCGGCCGGTTACGACCACGGGCCCGCCTTCCAGGCCCTGCGCTCCGCCTGGCAGGGCGACGACCAGGCCGTCTACGCGGACCTCGCGCTGACCGACGAGCAGGCCGAGGAGGCCACCGGGTACGACCTCCATCCGGCGCTGCTCGACGCGGCCCTGCACGGCCGGCTCGCGCTGCGGACCGACGGGGCGGAGACCGGCGGGACGCCGTACTCGTGGTCGGGGCTGCGGGTGTCGAAGCCGGGCGCCGTACGGGCCCGGGCCCGCCTCGCCCGGTCCGGCCCCGCCCAACTCCGCGTGGACCTCGTCGACGAGGACGGCGTGCCGCTCGCCGCCGTCGACACGGTGGACCTCCGCCCGCTCGACGCCGCCGACCTGGACGCCGCCCGGCCGGTCGGCGACCTCTGCCAGTTGGACTGGGTGCCGGTGCCGCACAGCGGCACGCGCCCCGGTTCCGGCGCATCCGTCGTGCTGCTCGGCGACGGCGTTCCCGGCGACGGCGAGCGGTACCCGACCCTGCCCGCCATCGAGCAGGCGATCGCCGAGGGCACCGCCGTTCCGGAGGTCGTCGTCGCCGCCGTCGCGGATCCCGGCCAGCCCGACGGGCGCACGCCCGCCGGCCACGCGCTCACGCTCGCCCAGCGGTGGCTGGCGTCGCCGCGACTGGCCGGCACCCGGCTGGTCCTGGTGACCCACCGGGCGGTGGCGATCGGTGACGAGGCCCCCGACCCGCTGGCGGCCGCGGCGTACGGCCTGGTCCGCACCGCACAGGCCGAGCACCCTGGCCGGTTCGTGCTGGTGGACCTGGCCGGCGACGCCGGCCAGCCGGACTGGGCCGCCCTGGCCGACCTGGACGAACCGCAGCTCGCCGTACGCCACGGCCGGCTGCTCGCCGCGCGCCTGACCCGCGTCGGCCCGCCCAGGCAGCCCGCGGCGCCGATGCTGGACGGGGCCGGGACCGTGCTGGTCACCGGCGGCGCCGGCGGTACGAGCACGCTGCTCGCCCGGCACCTGGTGCGGGTCCACCAGGCCCGGCACCTGGTGCTGGTCAACCGCCCGGCCCCGGCCGACGACGAAGCGCCTGACCCGGCGGACGGCAACCCGGCGGATCCGGCCGACGGCGACACGCCCGGCCGGGCCGAGGACGGAGCGGCGGGTCTCGGTCGGGAGCTGACCGCTCTCGGCTGCCGGGTCGACGTGGTGACCTGCGACCTCGCGAGTCGTGACCAGGTCGCGAACCTGCTCGCCACCCTCGACCGCCCGCTGACCGCGGTCGTCCACGCCGCCGACGTGCCGGACGAGGGCACGCTCGAGTCGCTGAGCCCGGACCGGATCGACCACCTGGTGCGTACCGAGGCGGACGTGGCACGGCACCTGCACGAACTGACCGAGGCGCTGCCACTGGCCGCGTTCGTGCTGCTCACCAGCGCCACGGCGTGGCTCGGGACGCCGGGGCAGGCCGGCCACGCGGCCGTGCACGCGTACCTGAACGCGCTGGCCGCCCGCCGCCACGCCGCCGGCCTGCCGGCCACCGCGCTGGCCTGGGGCCCGCTGCGGGACGACACCACCGGCGACCTCGACCAGGCCGCTGCCGCCCGCTGGGCGCGCGCCGGCCTGCGGCCACTTCCCGCCGGCCCGGCGCTCGACCTGTTCGACCGGGCCGGCGGGTACGCGCAACCGGTGCTGGCGCCGGTCGGCCTGGACCGGGCCGCGCTGCGCCAGCAGGCCCGCGACGGCGGGCTGCCGACGCTCTTCGCGGACCTGGTCCCGGCGCCGGCACGCCGCACCGCACCGGAGCCGGGGTCGCTGGCGGGACGGCTGTCGGGGCTGCCGCCGGCGCGGCGCGACCGGGCCATCCTCGACGTGGTCCGGGCGCAGATGGCGGCCGTGCTCGGCCATTCCTCGCCCGGGGCGATCGACCCGCTGCGCACCTTCAAGGAACTCGGCATCGACTCCCTGGGCGGGGTCGAGCTGCGCGACCGGCTGACCCGGACCACCGGGCTCGCGCTGCCGTCCACCCTGGTCTTCGACCACCCGACCGGCGGGGACGTCGCCCGGCTGCTGGGCCGGCTGGCGGCCGGCGCCGACCACGACACCGACCGGTCGCCGGCTCCGCCGCGCCCCGAGACGACCGACGAGCCGCTGGCGATCGTGGGGATCGGCTGCCGGTACCCCGGCGGGATCGGCTCGCCGGAGGAGTTCTGGACCCTGCTGGCCGAGGGGGGCGACGCCATCTCGGAGCTGCCGCGGGACCGGGGCTGGGACCTGGAACGGCTCTACCACCCCGAACCGGACCGCGCCGGCACGCTCTACACCCGCGGCGGCGGGTTCCTGCCGGACGCGGCCGACTTCGACGCCGACTTCTTCGGCATCAGCCCTCGCGAGGCGCTGGCCACCGACCCGCAGCAGCGCCTGATGCTGGAGGCGTCGTGGCACGCCTTCGAGGACGCCGGCATCGACCCCACCTCGCTGCGCGGCTCGGACACCGGCGTCTTCTGCGGGGTCATGTCGTCGGACGACTACGGGGCGCCGGGCGCCGCGGAACTCGAGGGCTTCCGGCTGGCCGGCACCACCAACAGCGTGGTCTCCGGCCGCGTCGCGTACACCCTGGGGCTGGAGGGTCCCGCGATCACCGTCGACACCGCGTGCTCGTCGTCGCTCGTGGCGCTGCACCTGGCGGCGCAGGCGCTGCGCAACCGGGAGTGCTCGCTGGCGCTCGCCGCCGGGGTCACCGTGATGGCCAAGCCGTTCCTGCTGGTGGAGTTCAGCCGGCAACGCGGCCTCTCCGCCGACGGCCGGTGCCGGCCGTACGCGGCGGCCGCGGACGGCACCGGCTTCTCCGAGGGTCTGGGCGTGCTGGTGCTGGAGCGGTTGTCCGACGCGCGGCGCAACGGTCGCCGGATCTGGGGCGTGGTACGCGGCAGCGCGATCAACCAGGACGGCGCGAGCAACGGGCTGACCGCCCCGAACGGGCCGTCGCAGGAGCGGGTCATCGCGCAGGCGCTGGCGAACGCCGGCCTCGCCCCCGCCGACGTCGACGCCGTGGAGGGCCACGGCACCGGGACGCGGCTGGGGGATCCGATCGAGGCGCAGGCGCTGCTGGCGACCTACGGTCGGGACCGGGTCGGTGCGGACCCGCTGTGGCTGGGATCGGTGAAGTCGAACATCGGCCACACCCAGGCCGCCGCCGGCATCGCCGGTGTCATCAAGATGGTGCTGGCCATGCGGCACGAGTTGCTGCCCCGCACGCTGCACGTGGACGCGCCGTCCCCGCACGTCGACTGGAACGCGGGCCAGGTCCGGCTGCTGACCGAGCCGGTGCCGTGGCCGGCGTCCGAACGGCCCCGCCGGGCGGGCGTCTCATCGTTCGGCATCAGCGGCACGAACGCTCACGTGATCCTGGAGGACCCGCCCCGCGACCCGGCCGCCGACGACCGTCCGGCGCCGGAGGCGCCGTTGGTTGGGTCGGGTTTGGTGGGCGCGGGTGTGGTGCCGTTGGTGGTGTCGGGTCGGGGTGGGGTGGGTTTGCGGGCGCAGGCGGGTGGGTTGCGGGGTGTGTTGGTGGGGTCGGGTGTGGGTGTGGTGGATGTGGGGTTTTCGGCTGCGGTGGGGCGGGCGCAGTTGGGGTCTCGGGCGGTGGTGGTGGGTGCTGGTCGGGGTGAGTTGGTGGCGGGGTTGTCGGCGTTGGTGGCGGGGGAGTCGGTTGGGGGGGTGGTGGAGGGCCGGTCTGCTGCTGGTGGTGGTGGGGTGGTGTTTGTTTTTCCTGGTCAGGGTGGGCAGTGGGAGCGGATGGCGGTGGAGTTGTTGGATTCTTCGCCGGTGTTCGCGGCGGAGTTGGGGGCGTGTGGGCGGGCGTTGTCGGGGTTTGTGGATTGGCGTGTTGAGGATGTGTTGCGGGGGGTGGTGGGTGCGCCGTCGTTGGAGCGGGTGGATGTGGTGCAGCCGGTGTTGTTTGCGGTGATGGTGGCGTTGGCGGGGTTGTGGCGGTCGGTGGGGGTGCGGCCGTCGGTGGTGGTGGGGCATTCGCAGGGTGAGATCGCGGCGGCGTGTGTGGCGGGGGTGTTGTCGTTGGAGGACGCGGCGCGGGTGGTGGCGTTGCGTTCTCAGGTGGTGCGGGATCGGTTGGCCGGTGCGGGGGCGATGGTGTCGGTTGGGTTGCCGGTGGCTGAGGTGGGTGGGTTGATCGCGCCGTTTGGTGGGCGGGTGTCGGTGGCTGCGGTCAATGGTCCGTCGTCGGTGGTGGTGGCGGGGGAGGTTGGTGCGGTTGATGAGGTGATGGGGGTGTGTGAGCGGCGGGGGGTGCGGGCGCGGCGGGTGCCGGTGGATTACGCGTCGCATTCGGCGCAGGTGGAGGTGGTGCGGGAGGAGTTGTTGCGGGTGTTGGGGCCGGTGCGGCCTCGTTCGGGTGGGGTGCCGTTGTTTTCGACGGTGTGTGGTCGGTTTGTGGATCCGGTGGAGTTGGGGGCGGAGTACTGGTATCGGAATTTGCGGGAGCCGGTGGGGTTTGAGCCGGCGGTGCGGGCGTTGGTGGCCGATGGGGCGTCGTGTTTTGTGGAGGTGTCGCCGCATCCGGTGTTGACGGTGGCGGTGCAGGAGGTGGTGCAGGCCGTCGGGGTGGGTGAGTCGGTGGCGGTGGTGGGTTCGTTGCGGCGTGGTGAGGGTGGTGGGCGGCGGTTTGTGACGTCGGTGGCTGAGGCGTTTGTGGCCGGGGTGGGTGTGGATTGGTCGGGGGTGTTCGCGGGGTCGGGTGCGGTTCGGGTTGATCTTCCTGGTTATGCGTTTGCGCGGCAGCGGTACTGGTTGTCCGGGGGTGGGGCGGTCGGTGACGTGGTGGGTGCGGGGTTGCGGCGGGTGGGGCATCCGTTGTTGGTCGCGGCGGTGCCGGTGGGTGATGGTGGGCAGTGGGTGTTCACGGGTCGGTTGTCGGTGCGGGCGCAGCCGTGGTTGGCCGATCATGTGGTGTTCGGTTCGGTGGTGGTGCCGGGTGCGGTGTTGGTGGAGTTGGCCGCGGCGGCGGGTGGGCAGTTGGGTGTCGGGTTGGTCGAGGAGTTGGTGCTGCACACGCCGTTGGTGTTGGGTGAACACACCGCGGTCCAGGTCCAGGTCCAGATCAGCCCACCCGACCCCGACCACCACCGCCGCGAGGTGACGATCTACTCCCGTCCGGAGCAGCAGGAACTGGGTGACGGCGCCACCCGCCACGCCCGGGGATTCCTGCGCGAACCCGACGACACCGCACCGGCCTGGCGCCCCACCCACTGGCCCCCGCTGGGGGCCGAGCCGGTGCCGGTGGAGGACCTCTACCTCCGGCTGCTGGCGGCGGGCTACGAGTACGGGCCGGTGTTCCAGGGCGTACGCGCCGCCTGGCGGGACGGCTCGCACGTCTACACCGAGCTGGCGGTGCCGGACGACGCCTGCGGCGACGGGCACGCCGTACACCCGGTGCTGCTGGACGCGGCGCTGCACGGCACCCTGCTGGACAAGGCGGCGGGGTCCGCGACCGACCTGCCGTTCTCCTGGTCCGGGGTGCACGCCGGGAACGGACGGGTCACCCGGGCCCGCGCCCGGATCGCACTCGCCCCGGACGGCGCCGCGAGCGTCGACATCGTGGACGACACCGGCGAGCCCGTCGCGAGCGTGGCCCGGCTGGTCTCCCGGCCGATCGACCGGACGCAACTCGACCGGATGCCCGCGGACCCGCAGGAGTTCCTGTTCCACGTGCAGTGGCGGGCAGCCGCCGACCCGACCCCGGCCGCGGCGGTGCGGATCGCCGCCGTCGGCGCGGCGGTGGACGGGATCGCGGACCGGTACCCCGACCTGGCGGCGCTGGACCGGGCCATGGCCGAGGGCCAGGCAGCACCGGACCTCGTGATCGCCGCGATCGACGGCGACGGCGACGGCACGGCGGCCGGGCACGCGGCAGCGCGTCAGGCCCTGACGCTGGTGCAAGGGTGGCTCGCCGCGAGCTGGTCGACCGGGGTACGGCTGCTGGTGGCGACCCGGAACGCCATCGCCACCGGCGGGGAGCCGGTCAACCTCGCCCAGTCGCCGGTGTGGGGCCTGCTGCGCAGCGTGCAGTCCGAACACCCGGGCCGCTTCGGGCTGGTGGACCTGGACCGCGACGGTGGGCAACCGGCGTGGGCGGCCCTGGCCGACCTCGGGGAGCCCCAGCTGGCGGTGCGGGCCGGCCGGCCACTGGTGCCCCGGTTGCAGCGGGCGGCGCCCGTGCCGGCCGGTGACGGGTGGCGGCTGACGGTGGGCCGGGCCGGCTCGCTGGAGGACCTCACGATCGGCGAGTCCGACGCGCACCGGCCGCTGGCGGCGCACGAGGTACGGCTCGCGGTCCGCGCGGCCGGGGTCAACTTCCGCGACCTCGTGGTCACCCTGGGCATGGTTCCCGGGCTGACCGGTCTCGGCGCTGAGGCGGCGGGCGTGGTGCTGGAGGTCGGTTCGGGAGTGTCGGACCTGGCGCCGGGTGACCGGGTGATGGGTCTGGTGCTGGACTCGTTCGGTGCGGTCGCGGTGGCGCAGCGTCGGATGCTCGTGCCGATGCCGGCCGGCTTCACCTTCGCGCAGGCGGCCGCGGTGCCGGTGACCTACCTGACCGCGTACTACGGGCTGGTGGACGTGGCCGGGGTGCGGCCCGGCGACCGGGTGCTGGTCCACGCCGCCGCCGGGGGCGTCGGCATGGCCGCGGTGCAGCTCGCCACGCACCTGGGCGCGCAGGTGTTCGCGACCGCCAGCCCGGCGAAGTGGCCCGCCGTCCGCGCCCTCGGCGTGGACGAGCAGCGGATCGCCTCGTCGCGGGAGCTGGCGTTCCGGGAACAGTTCCTGGGGGCCACCGACGGTGCCGGTATGGATGTGGTGCTGAACGCGCTGGCGGGGGAGTTCGCCGACGCCTCGCTGGACCTGCTGCCGCGCGGAGGCCGGTTCGTCGAGCTGGGCAAGACCGACATCCGGGACGCGGCGGACGTCGCGGCCGCGTACCCGGGCGTGCGCTACCGGGCCTTCGACCTCTTCGACGTCGACCAGGACCGGATCCAGCAGTTGCTGCAGGAGGTCCTCGCCCTCTTCGAACGGGGCGTGTTGCGGCACGCGCCGGTCCGGGCCTGGGACATGCGCGACGGGCGGGAGGCGCTCCGCTTCCTCCGCGAGGGCCGCAACGTCGGCAAGATCGTGCTGACCGCACCGGCGCCGCTGGACCCCGACGGGACGGTCCTGCTGACCGGCGGCACCGGCGGCCTGGGCGCGACCGTCGCCAAGCACCTCGCCGGGACCCACCAGGTGAAGCGCCTGCTGCTGGTCAGCCGCCGCGGCCCGGCCGCTCCCGGCGCCGGCGAGCTGGTCGACGAGCTGGCCGCCCTCGGCGCCGAGGCCCGGGTCGTCGCCTGTGACGCGGCCGACCGGCGCCAACTGGCCGAGCTGCTGGACTCGCTGGAGCATCCGGTGACCGCGGTGGTCCACGCCGCGGGCGTGCTCGACGACGGGGTCGTCGAGTCGCTGACCCCCGAGCGGCTCGAGCGGGTGATGCGGCCGAAGCTGGACGCGGCGCGGCACCTGCACGAGCTGACCGCCGGGCGGGACCTGTCCGCGTTCGTGCTGTTCTCCTCCGTCGCCGCGACCATGGGCAACGGCGGGCAGGGCAACTACGCCGCCGCGAACGCCTACCTGGACGCCCTCGCCGCTCAGCGGCGCGCGGCGGGACTGCCGGCGACCTCGATCGCGTGGGGGCTGTGGGCCGACGCCACGGGGATGACCGGCGAGCTCGGCGAGGCCGACCGGGCGAGGCTCGCCCGCAGCGGCATCGCGACGCTCCCGACCGACCTCGGCCTTCGGCTGTTCGACCAGACGATGGGGCGCAGCGAGGCGCTGCTGGTCCCGGTACGGCTCGACTTCGCCGCGCTGCGGGTGCAGGCCGGCACGGCGGCGCTCACCCCGCTGCTGCGTGACCTGGTCCGGGCGCCGGCTCAGCGGACCCGGCGTACCACCGGGTCGCTGGCCGAGCGGTTGGCCGGGGTCGCGCCGGCCGAGCGGGAACAGGTCACCCTCGACCTGGTCCGGGCCCAGGTCGCCGCCGTGCTCGGGCACGCCGCGCCGGAGGCCGTCGACGCGGGCCGGGCGTTCAAGGAGGTGGGGTTCGACTCGCTGGCCGCGGTCGAGCTGCGGAACCGGCTGAGCCGGACCACCGGGCTGAGCCTGCCCACCACCCTGATCTTCGACCACCCGAACCCGGCGGCGGTCACCGCGTACCTGCTGGGCACGATCGGTGGCGCGGACGCCGCGTCCGGCTCCCCGCTGGAGCGGGAACTGCGCCAGGTCGAGGCGTTGCTGAGCGAACTCGCCGGAGACGCGCAGCGGCTCGCCGAGGCGGAGCCGCGCCTGCGCGCGTTCGGCAACCGGCTGCGACACGTGCTCAGCGGCGCCGCCGGCCACCACGACGAGGCCGACGCCGGCACCGAGGACGGCCTCGGCACGGTCTCCGACGAGGACCTGTTCACGTTGATCGACAGGGAGCTCGGGTCGGCCTGACGCGGGCCGTATCCGGGCTGCCGGAACGGTTTGGCAGCTTCCGGACGATCCCCTCTGGACGGACTGACAGGCGCGGAAACCGCTGCGTATGGTCCGGCCAAGGCGAGCGCGCCGAGGGAGCCGGGACACGGCCCCGGCCTGACCGGCCGCGTCGCGGTGACCTGGACGACGGCCGCGACGAGGTCTCCTCCGCGAGAGTCTCGACCTGATCCACGAGGAGCTTCGATCAGCATGACGCAGGGCAGCCACGACCCACGCAACGCCAGTACCGGAGAGGAGCGGAAGCTCCGCGAGTACCTGCACAAGGTGACCGGCGAGCTGCTCACCGCCCGGCGCCGGGTGCGTGAGCTGGAGGAGTCGGATCTCGAACCGCTGGCCATCGTGGGCATGAGCTGCCGCTACCCCGGCGGCGCCAACTCGCCCGAGCGGCTGTGGCAGCTTCTTGCCGACGAGCGGGACGCCGTCACCGGGCTTCCCCAGGACCGCGGCTGGGAGCTGGAGCGGCTGTACGACCCGGACCCGGACAGCGCCGGCACCGTCTACACGCGCGGCGGTGGCTTCCTGCCGGAGGTCGGCGACTTCGACGCCGAGTTCTTCGGGATCAGCCCCCGGGAGGCGCTGGCGATGGACCCCCAGCAGCGGCTGCTGCTGGAGGCGTCCTGGGAGGCGCTGGAGGACGCCGGGATCGACCCGACCGCGCTGCGCGGCTCCGACACCGGGGTGTTCTGCGGCGCGTTCTCCTCCGACTACGGCGGTTCGATGCCGCCGGAGCTGGAGGGCTTCCGGCTCACCGGCACGTTGGCCAGTGTCGTGTCGGGACGGATCGCGTACGTCCTGGGCCTGGAGGGTCCGGCGGTGTCGGTGGACACGGCGTGCTCGTCGTCGCTGGTCGCCCTGCACCTGGCGGTACGGGCACTGCGGGCGCGGGAGTGCTCGCTGGCCCTGGTCGGTGGCGTGACGGTGCTGGCCGAACCGTTCCTGCTGGTGGAGTTCAGCCGGCAGCGCGGGCTGGCGCCGGACGGGCGGTGCAAGTCGTACGCGGCCGGCGCCGACGGCACCGGGTTCTCCGACGGCCTGGGCCTGGTGGTGCTGGAGCGGCTGTCGGACGCCCGCCGCAACGGCCACCGGGTGCTGGCGGTCGTCCGGGGCAGCGCGGTGAACCAGGACGGCGCGAGCAACGGGCTGACCGCACCGAACGGCCCGGCGCAGGAACGGGTGATCCGGCAGGCGCTGGCCAGTGCGGGGCTGACCGCCGCCGACGTGGACGCCGTCGAGGGACACGGGACGGGGACCCGGCTGGGCGACCCGATCGAGGCGCAGGCGCTGCTGGCCACCTACGGCCAGGAGCGCCGCGACGGGCCACTGCGGCTGGGCTCGGTCAAGTCGAACATCGGGCACACCATGGCGGCGGCCGGCATCGCCGGCGTGATCAAGATGGTGCTGGCGATGCGGAACGGCACGCTGCCGCGCACCCTGCACGTGGACGCCCCGTCCCCGCACGTGCCGTGGGCAGCCGGTCAGGTCCGGCTGCTCACCGAGGCCGAACCGTGGCCCGCCGCGGGCCGGCCGCGCCGCGCCGGGGTGTCGTCCTTCGGCATCAGCGGCACCAACGCCCACGTCATCCTGGAAGAGGCGCCGGCCGACCCCACCGGCGTGCCGGCGGACCCCACCGGCGTGCCGGCCGACCCCGCGCCCGAGCGGGTCGCGGCGCCGGTGCCGGTGCTGCTCTCCGGCCGGACCGAGGCGGCGTTGCGGGCGCAGGCCGGGCGGCTGAGGTCGCATCTGCTGGCGCACCCGCAGGCGCGGCCGGCGGACGTGGCGTACTCGGCGCTGACGGCGCGGGCCCGCTTCGAGCGGGCGGCGGCCGTGGTGGCGGCCGGTCGGGACGAGCTGCTGACCGGCCTGGCGGCGCTGGCCGCGGGCGAGCCGGGCGTGCCCCGTGGGCGGCCGGTGGCCGGCGGGACGGCCGTGCTGTTCAGCGGCCAGGGCGCGCAGCGGGCCCGGATGGGCGCCGGGCTGGCCGAGGTGTACCCGGTCTTCGCCGAGGCGCTGGACGAGGTGTGCGCCGAGTTCGGCGGCGCGTTGCGGGACCTGCTGGCCGCGCCGCACGCCCCGGAGCTGGACGAGACCGCGCACACCCAGGCCGCGCTCTTCGCCGTCGAGGTGGCGCTGTACCGGCTCGCCGAGTCGTTCGGCGTACGCCCGGACTTCCTGATCGGACACTCGGTCGGTGAGCTGACCGCCGCCCACGTGGCCGGGGTGTGGTCGCTGCCCGACGCGTGCCGGCTGGTGGCGGTCCGGGGCCGGCTGATGGGCGCGTTGCCGGCCGGCGGCGGCATGGTGGCGCTCCAGGCCGGCGAGGACGAAGTGCTGCCCACCCTGCCGCCGGGGCTGTCGCTCGCGGCGGTCAACGGCCCGCGTGCCGTGGTGGTCTCCGGCGAGATCGCGCAGCTGGAGGCGTGGCTGCCCGGCTGGCACGAGCGGCGGTCCAAGTGGTTGACCGTCTCGCACGCGTTCCACTCGGCGTTGATGGATCCGATGCTGGCCGAGTTCCGCGCGGTCGCGCAGGGGCTGACCGCCCACCCGCCGCGGCTCCCGGTGGTGTCGAACCTGACCGGCCGGGTGGTGTCGGCGGAGCTGACCGATCCGGACTACTGGGTCCGGCACGTGCGGCACGCGGTGCGCTTCGCCGACGGGATCCGGACCCTGCGGGAGCAGGGGGTGAGCCGGTTCCTGGAGCTGGGCCCGGACGCCGTGTTGACCGGGCTGGCCCGGCAGGGCGTCGAGGACGCGGAGGCCGTGTTCCTCCCCGCGCTGCGGGCCGGGCAGCCCGAGCCGGCGGCGTTCACCACCTTCCTGGCGCAGGCCGAGCTGGCCGGCGTGCCGGTCGACTGGTCCGCCGTCCTGGCCGGCGCCCGCCGGGTCGATCTGCCCAGCTACCCGTTCCAGCGGCGGCGCTACTGGCTCAACCCCACCACCGGCGGCAACCCGGCCGGCGCCGGCCTGACCCCGCTGGACCACCCGCTGCTCGCCGCCGTCGCCCGGGTCGGTGACCGCGACGAGTGGCTGTTCACCGGCCGGGTGAGCCGGGACGGCGCGCCCTGGCTGGCGGACCACACGGTGCTCGACACGGTCATCGCGCCCGGCACCCTCCTGGTCGACCTTGTGCTCGCCGCCGGCCGGCACACCGGCAGCCCGGTCATCGGCGAACTCACCCTCGAAGCGCCCCTGGTCCTGCCGGACACCGCCGCGGTCCGGTTGCAGGTCACCGTCGGCGAACCCGACGCGGCGGGACACCGCCGGGTCGGCGTCTACTCGCTCTCCGGCGCCGACGACCCCCGCTGCCACGCCCGCGGCGTGCTCACCGGCAGCGCACCGCCGCCCTCCGGCGGCCCGCACCGGCCACCACCGGCCGCCGAGCCGCTCACCGCCGACGCGCTCTACGCCCGCCTCGCCGACGCCGGCTACGAGTACGGCCCGGCCTTCCAGGGGGTACGGGCGGCGTGGCGGGCCGGGGAGCAGCGCTACGCCGAGGTCACCCTGCCGGCGGACGCCACCGGGACCGGGTACCTGCTGCACCCGGCGCTGTTCGACGCCACCCTGCACGGCGGCGCCGACCTGCTGGACGGGGACGACCCGGCCGGAGCGAGCCTGCCGTTCAGCTGGTCCGGGGTCCGGGTCGACCGGCCCGGCGCCGAACGGGTGCGGGTCCGCATCGGCCCGGCCGGTCCCGGCGCGCTGCGCATCGACATCACCGACGAGCAGGACCGGCCGGTCGCCGCCGTCGAGCGGCTCGCCTTCCGTCCCGTCGCGCGGCACCAGCTCGCCGGCGCCACGCCCGCCGGCGCCGACGCGCTCTACGCGGTGCACTGGACGCCGTTGACCGTCGGCGAGGCGGGACCGGCGCGGGTGCGCCGCTTCGATTCGTTCGACCGGGCCACGGTCGAGCCCGCCGAGCGGCCCGACCTCGTCGTCGCCACCGTCGCCCACCCCGGCGAGCCGGACGGCGACGTGCCGGGCGCGGCCCGGCACGTCACCCTGGCCGCGCTCGACCTGCTGCGCGACTGGCTCGGCGACCCGGGTACGGCCGGCACCCGGCTCGTCGTGGTGACCCGGTTCGCGGTGGCGACCGCCGACGAGGCGCTCGACCTCGCGCTCTCCCCGGTCTGGGGACTGGTCCGCAGCGCCCAGTCCGAGCATCCGGGCCGGATCCTGCTCGTCGACCTCGACCACGGGGCGGAACCCGACTGGGCCGCGCTGGCCGCGCTGGACGAACCGCAACTGGCGGTCCGGGACGGGCGGGTGCTCGCCCCCCGGCTCGGCCGGCCGCCGGCGCCCACCGGGGACGAGCGGCCATCCGCGCCGGCGGGGGACGGCCGGCCGGCGGCACCGGCCGGGGAGGCCCGGCCGGCGACGGCGGCCGGCGACGAGCAGCCACCGGCGACCGGGGACGCGCCGGCGGACGGTGACCGCCCGGCGGCCCTGGACCCGGACGGGACCGTGCTGATCACCGGCGGTACCGGCGGGCTCGGCGCCCTGGTCGCCCGGCACCTCGTGACCGCGTACGGCGCCCGGCGGCTGGTGCTGGTCAGTCGCCGTGGACCGGACGCGGACGGGGTCGGGAAGCTGACCGCCGAGCTGGCGGAGCTGGGCTGCGCGGTGCGGGTCGCCGCCTGCGACGTGAGCGAGCGGGACCAGGTGGCCGACCTGCTCGTCGGGCTGGAGCGGCCGCTGACAGCGGTGGTGCACGCGGCGGGCGTACTCGACGACGGCGTGCTGGCGTCGCTCACCGCCGAGCAGGTGGCGCGGGTCACCCGACCCAAGATCGACGGCGGGTGGCACCTGCACGAGCTGACCGCCGGCACGGAGCTGTCGGCGTTCGTGCTCTTCTCCTCGGTGGCCTCGGTGCTGGGCAGTCCCGGGCAGGGCAACTACGCCGCCGCGAACGCGTTCCTCGACGCGCTCGCCGCACACCGCCGGGCCGAGGGCCTTCCGGCGAGCGCGCTCGCCTGGGGCATGTGGGCCGGAGAACGGGGGATGGCGGGCCGGCTCGACGAGGTGGCCGTCGGCCGGTGGGCGCGGCTGGGCGTCGAGGGCTTCTCCGCCGAGGACGGCCTGGACCTCTTCGACGCGGCGTGGCAGCGCGACCCGGCGCTGCTCGTACCGGCCAAGCTCAACCAGCACACGCTGCGGGCCCAGGGCCGCGCCGGGACGCTGCCGCCGCTGCTGCGCGGGCTGGTGCGCGCCACGGCACGACCGCCGGCCGCCGGCGGCTCCCTCGCCGACCGGCTCGCCCGCGCCCCGGAGGCCGAACGCCGGCAGGTCGCCCTCGAACTGGTCTGGACACAGGTCGCCGCGGTCCTCGGCCACACCTCGCCGGCGGCGGTCAACCCCGAGCGCGCCTTCAAGGACCTCGGCTTCGACTCGCTGGCCGCCATCGACCTGCGCAACCGGCTCACCGAGACGACCGGGGTCCAGCTGCCGTCCACCCTGGTCTTCGACCACCCCAACACGGCCGCCGTCGTCGAACTGCTGCTGGCCGAACTCGGCGGCGGGGACAGCGGCGCGCCGCCGTCGCTCGACGACGAGGTCGGCCGGTTGGCGGCGGCGCTCGACTCGGCCCCGGCCGACGAGCGGGCGCGGGTCGCCGGCCGGCTGCGCACCCTGCTCGCCTCGATCACCGAGGACGAGCAGCGCACGAGCGAGCGGATCCTGGCGGCCGCCACCGCCGACGAGGTCTTCGAGCTGATCGACGCCGACTACGGCGAGCTGTGACAGGTACGACGGATGAGCGGGGGCACGGGGATGAGCGCTGAGGCCACGGAGGCGCAACAGGAGAAACTCGTCCGGTATCTGAAGCGGGTCGCCGTCGACCTCAACGAGACCCGGGCGCGGCTGCGCGAGCTCGAGGACCGGGCCAGTGAACCGCTCGCCGTCGTCGGCATGAGCTGCCGGTACCCCGGCGGCATCAGTTCCCCGGACGAGCTGTGGCGGTTCGTGGCCGAGGAACGCGACGCGAGCACCGACTTCCCGGTGGACCGCGGCTGGGACGTCGAGCGCCTCTACGACGCCGACCCGGACCACCCCGGCACCTCGTACACCCGGCGGGGTGGCTTCCTGGACCGGGTCGGCGAGTTCGACGCCGACTTCTTCGGCATCAGCCCCCGCGAGGCGCTCGCCATGGATCCCCAGCAGCGGCTGCTGCTGGAGGTGGCCTGGGAGGCGTTCGAGGACGCCGGCCTCGACGTGACCGCGCTGCGCGGCTCCGACACCGGCGTCTTCTGCGGGGTGATGTACCAGGACTACGGCTTCGTGGCCGGGCAGAGCGACCGGCGCCCGGAGATCGAGGGCTACCTGAGCACGGCCTCGGCCGGCAGCGTCGCCTCCGGGCGGATCGCCTACACGTTCGGCTTCGAGGGCCCGGCGATCAGCGTCGACACCGCCTGCTCGTCGTCGCTGGTGGCGATGCACCTGGCCGGCCGGGCGCTGCGCGCCCACGAGTGCTCGCTCGCCCTGGTGGGCGGCGTCACCGTGCTCGCCCGCCCGGACCTCTTCGTCGAGTTCAGCCGGCAGCGGGGGGTCGCCCCGGACGGCCGGTGCAAGGCGTACGCGCAGGCCGCCGATGGCGTCGGGTGGGCCGAGGGGGTCGGTCTGCTGCTGCTCGAGCGGCTCTCCGACGCCCGCCGCAACGGCCACCGGGTGCTCGGCGTGATCCGGGGCAGCGCGGTCAACCAGGACGGCGCCAGCAACGGCCTGACCGCGCCGAACGGCGCCGCCCAGGAGCGGGTGATCCGCCAGGCGCTCGCCGACGCGGGCCTGGGCCCGGCCGACGTCGACGTGGTCGAGGGGCACGGCACGGGTACCACGCTCGGCGACCCGATCGAGGCGCAGGCGCTGCTCGCCACGTACGGGCGGGAGCGGGAGCACGGCCCGCTGCGGCTCGGCTCGGTGAAATCCAACCTCGGTCACACCCAGGCCGCCGCCGGCGTCGCCGGGGTGATCAAGATGATCCAGGCGATGCGGTACGGCACGCTGCCGCGCACCCTGCACGTGGACGCCCCCTCGTCGCACGTGCGCTGGGACGAGGACGCGGTACGGCTGCTGGTCGAGGCCGAGCCGTGGACCGGTGGCGGGCGTACCCGACGCGCCGGGGTCTCGTCGTTCGGCGTCAGCGGCACCAACGCCCACGTCATCATGGAGGAGCCGCCGGCGCCCGAGCCGGCTGCCGGCGGGGACGGCGGGCCGGTCCCGCCGGCCGGCGCGCCGACCGCCGTCCCGGTGCTCGTCTCGGCGCGCAGCGAGGCGGGCCTGCGGGCCCAGGCCGGCCGCCTGCACGCCCGGTTGACCGCCGATCCCGACCTCACCCTGGCCGACGTCGGGTACGCCTCGGCGACCGGTCGGGCGCACCTGGAGTGGCGGTCGGCGGTCGTCGCCGCCGACCGGGACACCCTGGCGGCGGGCCTCGCCGCCCTGGCCGCGGGCGAGCCGGACCCGGCGGTGTGCCACGTCGGCCCGACCGCGAGCCGGGTCGTTCTCGTCTTTCCCGGTCAGGGCTCGCAGTGGGAGCGGATGGCGGTCGAACTGCTCGACTCCTCCCCGGTCTTCGCCGCCGAGATCGACGCGTGCGGCACCGCGCTGTCGAAGTACGTGCCGTGGCAGGTGGCGGACGTGCTGCGCGGGCGGCCCGGCGCGCCGTCGCTGGACCGGGTCGACGTGGTGCAGCCCGCGCTGTTCGCGGTGATGGTCTCCCTGGCCCGGCTGTGGCAGGCGCACGGGGTCCGGCCGATCGCCGTGGTGGGCCACTCGCAGGGTGAGATCGCCGCCGCGTACATCGCCGGCGGGCTCTCCCTCGACGACGCCGCCCGGGTGGTCGCGCTGCGCAGCCGCGCGGTCGGCGACCGGCTCGCCGGCCTCGGCGGCATGGTCTCCGTGGCCCTCGACGCCGAGCAGGTCGAGGCGCGGCTCGCCCGGTACGACGGCCAACTCTCCGTCGCCGCCGTCAACAGTCCCCGCACGACGGTGGTGGCCGGCGACCCGGCCGTCCTCGACGAGCTGATGCGGGACTGCGAGCAGGACGGCATCCGGGCCCGGCGGATCCCGGTGGACTACGCGTCGCACTCCGCCTCGGTCGAGGCGATCGAGGAGGAGATCGGTCGGGATCTGGCGCCGATCGCGCCGCGCTCGGGTGAGATCCCGTTCTACTCGACCACCGCGGGCACCTTCCTCGACACCGCCCGGCTCGACGCCGGCTACTGGTACCGCAACCTGCGCGGCCGGGTCGACTTCGCGCCGGCGGTGCGCGCCCTGGTGGAGTACGGGGCCACCTGCTTCGTCGAGGTCTCCGCCCACCCGGTGCTGACCATGGCGGTGGAGGAGACCGTCGCGACCGTGGACCCGGCCGAGCCGGTGCGGGTCGTCGGATCCCTGCGGCGGGACCAGGGCGGACCGGCCAGGTTCGCCGCCGCCCTGGCGGAGGCCCACCTGGCCGGCGTAGCGATCGACTGGGCGGCCTTCCACGCCGGAACCAATGCGGTCCGGGTGGCGCTGCCCACCTACGCGTTCCAACGGCAGCGCTACTGGCTCACCCCGGGCGTCCGGGCCGCCGACCCGGGCGCGGCCGGGCTGAGCCGCGTCGAGCATCCGGTGCTCACCGCGGCCATCCAACTCGGTGACCGGGACGAGTGGCTGTTCACCGGGCACCTCTCCGCCGACGGCCAGCCGTGGATCCGCGACCACGCGATCGTCGGCACGCTGGTCGTGCCGGGCGCGGCGCTGGTCGAACTGGCGCACACCGCCGGGCGCCGGGTCGACCGCCCCGTCGTCGACGAACTGGTGCTCGAGGCCCCGCTCGTCCTCCCGACGGACACCGTCCGGCAGGTGCAGGTCACCGTGGGCCGGCCGGGGCAGGACGGCCGGCGCGCGGTCGAGATCTTCTCGGCGGAGGACACCGACGGCGACGCGGAACGCCGGGTCACCTGCCACGCGCGCGGCTGGCTGGCCGCCGAGACCGAACCGACCGCGGCCCTCCCGGCCGCCTGGCCGCCGCCCGGTGCGCAACCGGTCCCGGTCGACGCGCTCTATCCGCGGCTGGCCGGGGCCGGCTACGAGTACGGCCCGCTCTTCCAGGGCCTGCGCGCCGCCTGGCGGGACGCCGCGCACGTCTACACCGAGGTGGTGCTCGACGACGAGGCGGCCGCCGAGGGCTACGCCGTGCACCCGGCGCTGCTCGACGCGCTGCTGCACGGCGCGCTGCTCGACAAGGGCGCCGACGCCCCCGTCGAGCTGCCCTTCTCCTGGTCCGGGGTGAGCCTCGGACCCGGCCGGGGACCGGTGGCGCGGGTACAAATCTCCCCGGCCGGGCCGTCCGCGCTGGGCATCGCGGCCGTCGACGAGAGCGGCACGCCGATCCTGTCGGTCCGGGCCATGGCGTCCCGGCCGGTCGACCCGGCCCGGCTGGCCGCCGCGTCGGGCGCGCCGGCCGGCGACGGCCTCTACGAACTGCGCTGGCTGCCGGCGCCCGCCGAGGTCGGGACCGGTCCCGGCGACGCCGCCGACGTGCTGCGGGTCGAGCCGGGCGGTGACCCGCGCGCCCGGGTGGGCGAGGTGCTGGCCGCGGTGCAGCAGGCGCTGGCCGTCGACCGGTCCCTGACGGTGGTGACCAGCGGGGCCCGCGGTGCCGACCCGGCGAGCGCCGCCGTCTGGGGGTTCGTCCGGTCCGCGCAGCTTGAGCACCCGGGCCGGTTCACGCTGGTCGACACCGACACCGACACCGACACCGACACCGACACCGGAAGTGACGCCGACGCCGGCCGCGACGCTGACGCCGACGCCGACGCCGACCGCGAGGCTGGCGCGGACGCCGGCATCGGCGCGGGCGTCGGGAGTGCGGTGGCGCGGGCGGTGGCCAGCGGCGAGCCGCAGGTCGCCTTGGCCGATGGGGTGCCGCTGGTGCCGCGCCTGGTGCCGGTGCCGCCGCCCACGGGCAGCCGCTGGTCCACCTCCGGCACCGTGCTGATCACCGGCGCGTCCGGGGCGCTGGGCCGCCTGCTGGCCCGGCACCTGGCCACCGAGTACGGGGTGCGGCGGCTGCTGCTGCTCAGTCGCAGCGGCACCGCCGACGTGGGGGAGCTGCCCGCGGAGATCGTCCGGGTGCGCTGCGACGTCGCTGACCGGGAGGCGTTGGCGGCGGTGCTGGCGGAGCACCCGGTGTCGGCGGTGTTCCACGCCGCGGGGGTGCTGCACGACGGGGTGGTGGCCGCGTCGACCGCCGCGCAACTGGACCTGGTGATGCGCCCCAAGGTGGACGGGGCCCGGTGGCTGGACGAACTGACCCGGGAACACGCGCTCGACGCGTTCGTGCTCTTCTCCTCGGCGGCCGGCGTGGTCGGATCGGCCGGGCAGGCGAACTACGCGGCGGCGAACGGGTTCCTCGACGGGCTGGCCGTGGCCCGCCGCGCCGCGGGCCGGCCGGCGGTGTCGCTGGCCTGGGGACTGTGGGACGCCGACAGCGCGATGACCGCGCACGTGGGCCGGACCGAGCTGGCCCGCCTGTCGCGCGCCGGGTTGGCGGCGATGAGCCCGCAGCAGGGGCTGGCCCTGCTGGACCGGGCCCTGGCGACCGACCGGTCCGTGCTGGTGCCCGCCCTGCTGGACCTGGCGGCGCTACGGGCTCGCGCCGCCCAGGGAACCCTGCCGCCGATCTTCGCTGAGCTGGTGCGTACCCCGGCGCGGCGCGCGACGGGTGGCGCGGCCGGCGGCGGCTCGGCGTGGCTGCGGCGGACGGCCGCGCTGGACGGGGCGGGCCGCCGGGCCGCGCTGCTCGAGCTGGTCACCGGCCAGGCGGCGCTGGTGCTCGGGCACGCCGGCGCGGGCACGGTCGACGCCGGGCGCGCGTTCAAGGACCTCGGCTTCGACTCGCTGACCGGTCTGGAGCTGCGGCAACGCCTGCAACAGGTGACCGGCCTGAAGCTGCCCGCCACGCTCGTTTTCGACTACCCGGGCCCGCAGGCGCTGGCGGACCACCTGGACGCCCTGGTCGTCGGCGCTCCCGCCGAGGCGCCGGGCGCCGCGCCCGCCACGGCCACGGACGACGACCCGGTCGCCGTGGTGGGGATGGCTTGCCGGCTGCCGGGCGGCGTGGACTCCCCGGAGGCGCTGTGGCGGCTGGTCGCCGACGGGGTGGACGCCACCTCGGAGTTCCCGACCGACCGCGGCTGGGACCTCGCCTCCCTGTACGACCCGGACCCGGACCACGCGGGGACCAGCTACGCGCGTCGGGGCGCCTTCGTCGACGGGGTGGGTGAGTTCGACGCCGCCTTCTTCGGGATCAGCCCCCGGGAGGCCACGGCCATGAACCCGCAGCAGCGGCTGGTGCTGGAGACGTCCTGGCAGGCGATCGAGAGCGCCGGCATCGACCCGGCCGGTCTGCGCGGTGAGCCGGTCGGCGTCTTCGTCGGCGCCATGCCGACGGAGTACGGGCCGCCGATGCACGAGCTGGTGGAGGAGCTGGACGGGTTCCGGCTCAGCGGCAACGCGACCAGTGTGGCGTCCGGGCGGGTCGCGTACACGCTGGGCCTGGAGGGGCCGGCGCTGACCGTGGACACCGCCTGCTCGTCGTCGCTGGTGGCGCTGCACCTGGCCGCCCAGGCGCTGCGCCGGGGCGAGTGCACGCTCGCGCTGGCCGGCGGCGTGACGGTGATGTCCACCCCGGCGACGTTCGTCGAGTTCTCCCGGCAGCGGGCGATGTCGCCGGACGGCCGGTGCAAGGCGTTCTCCGCCGACGCCGACGGCGCCGGCTGGGCCGAGGGCGCCGGCATGCTCGTGGTGGAACGGCTCTCCGACGCCCGCCGCCACGGGCACCCGGTCCTCGCCGTGGTGCGGGGCAGCGCGGTGAACCAGGACGGTGCGTCGAACGGGTTGACGGCGCCGAACGGTCCGTCGCAGCAGCGGGTGATCCGGCAGGCGTTGGCCTCGGCCGGGTTGGTCGGTGCGGACGTGGACGTGGTGGAGGGGCACGGTACGGGTACCACGTTGGGTGATCCGATCGAGGCGCAGGCGTTGTTGGCGACGTACGGTCAGGATCGGTCGGCGCAGCGTCCGGTGTGGTTGGGGTCGTTGAAGTCGAACATCGGGCACGCCCAGGCCGCCGCCGGGGTGCTCGGGGTCATCAAGATGGTGCTGGCGATGCGGCACGGGCTGCTGCCCCGCACCCTGCACGTCGACGAACCCTCCCGCCAGGTCGACTGGACGTCCGGCGCGCTCGAGCTGCTCCGCGACCAGCGTCCCTGGCCGGAGACCGAGCGGCCCCGCCGGGCGGCTGTCTCCGCCTTCGGCATCAGCGGCACCAACGCGCACGTCATCCTCGAACAGCCGCCCACCGACGAGCCGCCGCGGCCGGAGCCGGCCGGCCCGCCCGTGCCGTGGGTGCTCTCCGCCAAATCCGCCGCCGGCCTGCGGGACCAGGCGACCCGGCTGCTCGGCCAGCTGGCGGCGGACGACGCGCCGCCGGCGCGCGACGTCGCGTACACCCTGCTCGCCGGCCGCTCGGCGATGGCACACCGGGCCGTGCTCCTCGGCGACGGCCACGACGCGCTGCTGGACGGGCTCACCGCGCTGGCCGACGGCCGGGAGAGCGGCGCCGTGGTCACCGGCGTGGCCCGGCCCGAACGCGGCCGGCTGGCCCTGCTCTTCTCCGGGCAGGGCGCGCAGCGCGCCGCCATGGGCCGGGAGCTGTACGACCAGCACCCCGCCTTCGCGGCCGGCTTCGACGCGGCGTGCGGACTCCTCGACGCCCGGCTCGCCGGCCACGCCGAGCACCCGCTGCGTGACGTGGTCTTCGCGCCCGCCGGTTCCGAGCCGGCCCGCCTGCTGCCGCAGAGCATGTACACGCAGGCCGCCCTGTTCGCCGTGGAGGTCGGGCTGCTGGAGGTGGTACGGGCGGCCGGGCTCGCCCCCGACTACGTGACCGGCCACTCGCTGGGCGAGATCACCGCCGCGTACGCCGCGGGGGTGTTCTCCCTGCCGGACGCCTGTGCGCTGGTCGCGGCCCGTGGCCGGCTCATGCAGGCGCTGCCGGCCACCGGGGCGATGGCCGCGATCGCCCTGTCCGAGCAGGAGATCCGGGCGCACCTGGACCACGTCGAGGGGGTCGAGCTGGCCGCGGTGAACGGTCCGCGGTCGGTGGTGGTCTCCGGTGACGAGGCGCCGGTGCTCGCGCTCGCCGAGTCGGTGCGCGCGGCGGGGCACGGTGTCCGGCGGCTGGACGTCTCGCACGCCTTCCACTCCCGGCACATGGAGCCGATGCTCGCCGAGTTCGCCGCGGAGCTGGCCGCCATCTCCGCGAAGCAGCCCCGCATCCCGGTCATCTCGAACGTGACCGGCGCCCCGGCCGACCCGGAGCGGATCCGCACCGCCGGGTACTGGGTGGACCACGTGCGCCGTACCGTGCGGTTCGCCGCCGGGGTCCGGGCGTTGCGGGACCTCGGCGTCACCACCTTCGTCGAACTGGGCCCGGGTGCCGTGCTCACCCCGATGGTCCACGAGACCCTCGACGACCAGGACGGACCCGGCGGGGCGCTGGCCATCGCGGCGCTGACCCGGGGCCAGCCGGAGCCGTTGGCCCTGCGCCGCTCGCTCGCCCAGCTCTTCGTCGCCGGCGTACCGGTGTCCTGGGAACGCGACCTGGCCGGCGCGCGCCGGGTGACCCTGCCCGGCTACCCGTTCCAGCGCCGGCGCTACTGGCTGAACGCGACCGGGCCAGGGCAGGGGATGAACGCGGCCGGGTTGAGCAACGCCCGGCACCCGCTGCTCGGGGCGGCCGTGTCGCTGGCCGGCGGCCGGTCGGGCGCGCTGCTCACCGGGCGGGTGGCGCCCGGCGCGCACGCCTGGCTCGCCGACCACGCGGTCCGGGGCACGACGCTGCTGCCCGGCACCGCGCTGCTGGAACTGGCCCTGCGCGCGGCCGACCAGGTCGGGTGCGCGGTGGTGGAGGAGCTGACCCTGGAGGCGCCGCTGCCGCTGACCGCGACCGCCCCGGTGTTCCTCCAGGTCGTGGTGGGCCCGGCGGACCCGGCCGGTCGGCGTACGGTCGAGGTGTACTCGGCGTCCACCCCGGACGGCGCGGACACCGCGGCGATCCGGCACGCCACCGGCACGGTGGCCCCCGCCGTCGACGCCCCGGTATCGGACGGCGCGGCCGACTGGCCCCCGGCCGGCGCGGAGCCGGTGCCGGTGGGCGACCTCTACGACGACCTCGCCGAGCGCGGCTACGACTACGGGCCGGCGTTCCGGGGCGTCCAGGCGGCCTGGCGGGCCGGCGCGGAGGTCTACGCCGAGGTCGGCCTCCCCGTCGAGCCGGAGAGTTTCGGCATCCACCCCGCCCTGCTGGACGCCGCCCTGCACGCGATGCACCTGGCCGACCCGCCGGTCGCCGGCAGCGACGGCGGGCAGCAGGTGCTGCCCTTCTCGTGGACCGGCGTGACCCTGGCCGCCACGGGCGCCACCGCGCTGCGGGTCCGGCTCGCCCCGGCGGGCGAGCGCGCCGTCTCGGTCACCGCCGTCGACCGCGCCGGGCGGCTCGTGCTGCGGGCGGAGTCCCTGGCGCTGCGCCCGTTCGCCGGGATCGCGCAGCCCCGCGCCGACACCGACCTGCGGCTGCACTGGCGGCCGGTCCCGGCGGCGCGGGACGCCGGCGCCGCCGCGCCGGCCACCGTGCACGTCGAACCCGACGGCGACGTGCACGCCACCCTGGCCGGTGTCCTCGCCCGCGTGCAGCGGTTCCTCGCCGACGCCGGGCCGCGGGACCGGCTCGCGGTGGTCACCCGGGGTGCACTCACCGACGTCCCCGACCCGGCCAGCGCCGCGGTCTGGGGCCTGATCCGGTCGGCCCAGACCGAACACCCGGACCGGCTGCTGCTGGTGGACCTCGACGAGCCCTCGGACGCGGCGCTCGCGGTGGCGGTCGGCACCGGCGAGCCGCAGGTCGCGGTCCGGGCCGGCCGGGCGTACGTGCCGCGGCTCGCCCGGGTCGCCCCACCCGCCGAGGCGGCGTCGGAACCCGCCGAGGTGGCACCGGAACCCGCCGGCCGGACCCTCGACGACGGGGAGGTGCGCGTGTCGCTGCGCGCCCGCCGGCTGGCCGCCGAGGACCGGGCCGCCGGGGTGGTGACCGAGGTCGGGCCGGCCGTCACCGGCATCGCCGTGGGCGACCGGGTCACCGGGTCGTTCCCCGACGGGCCGGTGACCGAGGCGCGGCTGCTCGCCCCGGTCCCGACCGGGTGGAGCTTCGCCGAGGCAGTCGCCGCCGACCCGGCGACCCCGGACCCGACGGTGACACCCCCGCCCCGGGTACGCGCGTTCGACGCCCGGCAGCGGGCCGAGGCGCACCGCTACCTGGCCGAGGCGACGGACCCGGCCACGGTGGTGCTGACCCTGCCGCGCCCGCTCGACCCGGCCGGCACCGTGCTGGTCACCGGCGCCAGCGGCACCCTCGCCGCGCTGGTGGTGCGGCGGCTCGTCGAGGAGCACGGGGTCCGGAACCTGCTGCTGCTGAGCCGCCGGCAGCCCCGCGCCGTCGACCTGCCGCCGGACGTCCGGGTCCAGGCGCTCGCCTGCGACGTGGCCGACCGGGAGCAGGTGGCACGCGCCCTCGCGGCGGTGCCCGACGAGCACCCGCTGACCGCGGTGATCCACACCGCCGGGGTGCTGGACGACGGCGTTCTCGACGCGCTGAGCACCGAGCGGCTGGCCGCCGTGCTGCGACCCAAGGCGGACGCGGTGAACCACCTGCACGAGCTGACCGCCGACGCCGACCTGGCCGCGTTCGTGCTCTTCTCGTCGGCCGCCGGGCTGCTCGGCTCGGCCGGGCAGGCCAACTACGCGGCCGCCAACGCCTACCTGGACGCCTTCGCCGCGCGGCGGCACGCCGCCGGGCGTCCCGCCGTGGCCGTTGCCTGGGGCCTGTGGACGCAGGCCAGCGCCATGACGGCCGGCCTCGGCGAGGCCGACCGGAACCGGCTCACCCGCGCCGGGATCCGGCCCACCGGCACCGAGGAGGGGCTGCGCGCCTTCGACCGGGCCCTGCGCGGCCCGGACGCGCTGGTCGTCCCGCTCCGGGTCGACCGGGCCGCGCCGCCGGACGCCGCCGTACCGCCGCTCCTGGCCGAGCTGCTCGGGGCGCCCCGGCGGCGCGCCGCCGGGACGGCCGCGCCGGCCGAGGCGCCGCTGGCCACCCGGCTGTCCGGCCTGCCCGAGCAGGAGCGCCGGGACCTGCTGCTGGAGATCGTGCGCTCGGCGGTCGCGGCGGTCCTGGGCCACCCCGACCCGGCCGCGGTCCCCGCCGGGCTCGCCTTCCGCGATCTCGGCTTCGACTCGCTGACCGGCATCGAGCTGCGCAACCAGCTCGCCCAGCGGACCGGCCTGAAGCTGCCGGCCACCGCGGTCTTCGACCTGCCCAGTCCGGAGGCGCTCGCGGGGCACCTGTACGACCGGCTCGCGCCGCCCGCCGCCGCCCCGGGCTACCCGCACCTGCTCGGCGAGCTGGACCGGCTGCGGACCCGGCTGGCCTCGCTCGACCTCTCCGCCGACGAGCGGGCCGGGGTCGGCACCACGCTGCGCGGCATGGCCGCGTGGTGGGACGCCGGTGGGGTGCCCGCGCCCGCCGGGCCGGCGGTGGCCGCCCTCGAGACGGCCACCACCGCCGAGGTCCTCGACTTCATCACCGACAACCTCGGCATCTCGCTGACCGCCGACGACGCCCCCGCCAGCTGACCGGGCCACCTTCGGTCCGAACAAGAGGAGACGCATGTCCACCGAAGCGGAACTCGTCGCTTACCTCAAGCGCGTGGCCGGCGAACTGCACGTGGCCCGCACCAGCCTGGACACCCTGCAGCGCCAGCGGGACGAGCCGATCGCCATCGTCGGCATGAGCTGCCGGCTGCCCGGCGGCGCGGCCTCGCCCGACCAGCTCTGGGAGGTGGTGGCCGGGGCGGCGGACGTGATCGGCGACTTCCCCGCGGACCGCGGCTGGGACGTCGACGCCCTCTACCACCCCACCCCCGGCCAGCCGGGGCGCACCTACACCCGCTCGGGTGGGTTCCTGCCCGGCGCCGGCGACTTCGACCCCGCGTTCTTCGGCATCGCGCCGCGCGAGGCGCCGGCCATCGACCCGCAGCAGCGGCTCACCCTGGAAACCGCCTGGGAGGCGCTGGAGGACGCCGGGATCGACCCGCACACGCTCAAGGGCACCCCGGCCGGGGTCTTCACCGGTTCGCTGCACCACGACTACGGCGACGGCGGCAACGCGGCCAGCCTGATCTCCGGGCGGGTCGCGTACACGCTCGGCCTCGAAGGACCGGCGGTCACCGTGGACACCGCCTGCTCGTCGTCGCTGGTGGCGCTGCACCTGGCCGTCCGCTCGCTGCGCGCCCAGGAGTGCTCGCTGGCCCTGGTCGGCGGGGTCACCGTGATGGCGACGCCGGCGCCGTTCCTGGAGTTCTCCCGGCAGCGCGGCCTGGCCCCGGACGGCCGGTGCAAGGCGTACGCGGACGCCGCCGACGGCACCGGCTGGAGCGAGGGCGCGGGCATGCTCGTCCTGGCCCGGCTCTCCGACGCCCAGGAGCGCGGCTGGCGGGTCCGGGCGCTGGTGCGGGGCAGCGCGGTGAACCAGGACGGTGCGTCGAACGGGTTGACGGCGCCGAACGGTCCGTCGCAGCAGCGGGTGATCCGGCAGGCGTTGGCCTCGGCCGGGTTGGTCGGTGCGGACGTGGACGTGGTGGAGGGGCACGGTACGGGTACCACGTTGGGTGATCCGATCGAGGCGCAGGCGTTGTTGGCGACGTACGGTCAGGATCGGTCGGCGCAGCGTCCGGTGTGGTTGGGGTCGTTGAAGTCGAACATCGGGCACGCCCAGGCCGCCGCCGGGGTGCTCGGGGTCATCAAGATGGTGCTGGCGATGCGGCACGGGCTGCTGCCCCGCACCCTGCACGTCGACGAACCCTCCCGGCACGTGGACTGGACCGCCGGCGAGGTCCGGCTGCTGACCGAGAGCCGCGCCTGGCCGTCCGGGGACCGGCCCCGCCGGGCGGGTGTCTCCTCCTTCGGCTACAGCGGCACCAACGCGCACGTGATCATCGAGGAGCCCCCGGCGGGCGGCGCCGAACCGGCCGCCGCGCCGGCCGCGAACCCGGTCGCCTGGGTGCTCTCCGCGCGGACCGCCGACGGGGTACGCCGGCTGGCCGATCGGCTGCGCGAGCGGGTCGGCGAGGCCGCGGACCTGGACCCCCGGGACGTGGCGTACACGCTCGCGACGGGCCGGGCCCAGTGGGATCACCGGGCCGTGGTCGTGGGCCGGGACCGGGACGAGCTGGCCGGCCTGCTGGCCGACGTCGAGGTGGCCGAGCGGGCCGTACCGGGCGACGGTGCGGTGTTCGTGTTCCCCGGCCAGGGCGCGCAGTGGGCCGGGATGGGCCGTTCCCTGATGGACTCCTCGCCGGTGTTCGCCGCCCGGATGCGGGAGTGCGCCGCGGCGTTCGCGCCGCTCACCGACTGGTCCCTGCTCGACGTGATCACCGGCCGGGACGAGGAGTGGCTGAACCGGGTGGACGTGGTGCAGCCGGCCCTGTTCGCGGTGATGGTGTCGCTGGCCGAGGTGTGGCGGTCGGCCGGGGTGCGGCCGGTGGCGGTGGTGGGCCACTCGCAGGGCGAGATCGCGGCGGCCTGTGTGGCCGGCGCGTTGTCGCTGCCGGACGCGGCGCGGGTGGTGGTGCTGCGCAGCCGGGCGGTGGCCCGGTTGGCCGGGCGGGGCCGGATGGCGTCGGTGCTGGCCGAGCCGGCCGCGGTGGCGGACCGGTTGCCGGCGACGGTGGAGATCGCCGCGGTCAACGCGCCCGAGCAGGTGGTGGTCTCCGGCCCGGCCGACGAGGTGACCGCGTTCGTGGCCGCGTGCCACGCCGACGGGCTGCCGGCGCGGTTGGTCGCGGTGGACTACGCGTCGCACTCACCGCAGGTGGACGAGCTGGCCGACGAGGTGCTGGCGGCCCTGACCGGCATCGAGCCCCGGGCGGGGCAGGTGCCGTTGGTGTCGACGGTGACCGGGGAGGTCCTGGACACCGGCGCGATGGACGGCGCGTACTGGCTGCGGAACCTGCGGCGGACGGTCCGCTTCGACGCGGCGGTGGGCCACCTGCTCGCGGCCGGGCACCGGGTGTTCGTCGAGGTGAGCCCCCATCCCGTGCTGACCGGCGCGGTGACCCAGGTCGCCGAGGCGCAGCGCCGGCCGGTGACGGTGACCGGCACGCTGCGGCGCGGCGAGGACGAGCAGGTGTGCCTGCTGCGCGGCCTCGGCGCGGCGTACGCGGCCGGGATCCGGGTGGACTGGTCCACCTGGACGGCCGGCGGCCGGCTGGTCGACCTGCCCACCTACCCGTTCGAGCGGGCGCGCTACTGGCTGCCGGCGGGCACCGCGACCGCCGACGTCCGGGCCGCCGGCCTCGACCCGGTGCGGCACCCGCTGCTCGGCGCCGCCGTCCCGCTGGCCGGCGCGGACGGTGTGGTCTGCACCGGCCTGGTCTCCCGCGCCACCCATCCCTGGCTCGCCGACCACGTGGTGCTCGGCACGGCGCTGCTGCCCGGCGCCGCCTTCGTCGAACTGGCCGTCCGGGCCGGGACGGAGGCCGGCTGCCCCCAGGTGCGGGAGCTGATCCTGCACGAGCCGCTGCCCCTGCCCGAACAGGGCCAGCTGCGGTTGCAGGTGTCGGTCGGGCCGCTGGACGCCGACGGCCGCCGGATCGAGGTGTACTCCCGGGCCGACGGCACCGGCGACGACAACGACGCCGACGGCGACGAGGGCTGGCGGCACCACGCCAGCGGCCTGCTCGGCGAGGCCGAGCCGCCGGGCCCGCCGGACGACGCGCCCTGGCCACCCGCCGGCGCCCGGGTCGTGGACCTCGCCGAGCACTACCCGGCCATGGCCGACGCCGGGCTGGAGTACGGCCCCGCGTTCCAGGGCCTCGCCGAGCTGTGGGCCGCCGGCGACGACCGGTACGCCCGGATCACCCTCCCCGCCGAGCTGGCCGACGAGGCGGCCCGCTACGCGCTGCACCCGGCGCTGCTGGACGCCGCGCTCCAGGCGGCCGCCGCGGCCGCCGGGGTGCGCCGGGCGCTGCTGCCGTTCTCCTTCGGCGGCGTGTCGGTCTGGCAGCCCGGCCGCACCGACCTGCGGGTGCGGATCACCACCGACGGCGACACGTACGGCCTCGACCTCGCCGACCCGGACGGCCGACCGGTCGCCCGCATCGCCTCCCTGCTGGCCCGTCCGGCCAGCGCCGGCAACGAGGCGCTCTGCTCGGTCGGCTGGTCGGCGTACGCCGGCCCGGCCTCCCGGCCGATCGGGGAGCTGACCGTGCTGAGCACCGCCGACCACCCGGTCGACGGCGACCTGCCGCACCGCACCCGCACCCTGCTCACCGAGACGCTGCACGGGCTCCAGCGGTGGCTCGACGGTCCCGGCCCGGAAACCTCCCGGCTGGTCGTGCTGACCCGCGACGCCGTCCTCACCGGCAGCGGCACCGAACGGATCGATCCCGCCCAGGCCGCGGTCTGGGGTCTGGTGCGGGCCGCCCGCGCCGAGAACCCCGGCCGGATCATCCTGGTCGACGGCGCCCGGGACGCGGCGGACCCGCGGGTGCTCACCGCGGTGCGCGCCGGGCTGCCGGAGGCGGCCGTCCGGGACGGCCGCCTGCTCGTCCCGGCGCTGGCGCGGCACCCGGTGGACACCGGCGGCGCGGTCGCCGCGCTCGGCGCCGGCACCGTCCTGGTCACCGGCGGCACCGGTGGGCTCGGCGCGCTGGTCGCCCGGCACCTCGCGGGGCTGGGCGTGAAGCACCTGCTGCTGCTGTCCCGGCGCGGTCCGGCGGCCGACGGCGCGGACCGGCTCCGCGACGAGTTGGCCGGGCTCGGCGCCCAGGCGCGGGTGGTGGCCTGCGACGCGGCCGACCGGGACCAGCTCGAACGGGTGCTCGCCACGATTCCCGCCGAGCATCCGCTGACCGCCGTGGTGCACGCGGCGGGCGTGCTCAGCGACGGCCTGGTGACCGCCATCGACGCCGAGCGGCTGGAGGCGGTGCTGCGCCCCAAGATCGACGGTGCCTGGCACCTGCACGAGCTGACCGCCGGCCTGCACCTGGACGCGTTCGTGCTGTTCTCCTCGGTGGCCGGCGTCCTCGGAGGGGCCGGCCAGGGCGGCTACGCCGCCGCCAACGCGTTCCTCGACGCCCTGGCCCAGCAGCGCCGGCAGGCCGGGCTGGCCGGCACCTCGCTGGCCTGGGGGCTGTGGGCCGAGGCGACCGGGATGACCGGCCACCTCACCGAGGAGGACGTGCGGCGCATCGGGCGCGGCGGCATCACCGCCCTGGACACGGCGGCCGGGCTGGCGCTGCTCGAGGCCGCGCTCGCCCGGTCGCTGGCCCGGCCGGCCGCCGTACCCGAGGCGCTGCTGCTGCCGCTGGCGGTGGACCTGCCCACCCTGCGCGCCACCGACCCCGACCTGCTGCCGCCCCTGCTGGCCACCGTGCTGCCGCGCCGGGCCCGCCCCGCCGCCGCGCCGGGTCCCGTCGGCCTGCACGACCGGGAGGAGGTGGTGGCCCGGATCCGGCAGCGCTTCGCCGGGGTGCTCGGCTTCGCCGTCGACCGGCTGGACACCGCGGCGCCGCTGGTCGGCCAGGGACTGGACTCGGCGATGGCCATGCAGACCCGGGGCCTCATCCAGGCCGACTTCGGCCGCTCGCTGCCGATCGCCATGATGTTCAACGGCGCCAGCGTGGAGAGCATCGCCGGCTACCTGATCGACGCCGCCGACGCGGCGACCGGGCAGGGCGACGACGGCACCCCGGCGGCGCCCCTCGACGAGACGGTGATCCGGCCGGCGACCCGGGACGTGGTCCGGCTGGTCCGCACCGAGCAGCGCGGCGTCCCGGCCGTCACGCACCACATCGGACTGGCCGTCCGCCTCGGCCCGACCGCCACCCCGGAACGGCTCACCGAGGTGCTCACCGCCCTGGCCGGCGCGCACGCCGCGCTGCGTACCGGGATCGTCGCGGACGCCGACGGGGGATACCGCCTGGAGGTACGCCCCGAGGCCGGCGCCGGGCTGGTGCGCTGGTCGCCGGTGCCCGCCGGGACCGACCCCCAGGACCGGCTGCGGGACCTGCTGGCCGCGCCGTTCGACCTGGCGGCGGCCCCGCTGTGGCGGTTCGAGCTGCTGGCCTACCCCGACGGCGGGCAGGTGCTGCTGGTCGGCGCCCACCACGCGGTGTCCGACCTGGCGTCCCTGCTGCTGATGGCGGCCCGGACCGGCGAGGCGCTGGCCGGCGCGCCGCTGCCGGCGGCCACGAACGCCGACCTCGACCTGCTGCTCCGGGCCCAGGCAGGGCTGCTCACGACGCCGTCGGACGACCGCGGCGGCACCGGGTTCGCCGGCTGCCGGCGGCTCGACCTGGAACTCGCGCGGCCCCGGCCCGCCACGCGCTCCTACCGCGCCGACAGCCACTTCGCCGAACTGCCCGCCGGCCTGGTGGAGCGGGTCGCCGAGCAGGCCGGCCGGCTCGGCGTCACGCCGGCCGCGTTCTGGCTGGGCTGTCTCACCGTGCTGCTGGCCCGGCTGCGCGACCGGGACCGGTTCGTCCTCGCCGTGCCGGTGGACACCCGGCTGCACGTGGAGGCGCCCGACGCGATCGGGTTCTTCGGGGTGCCCATCCCGTACGCCGCGCACGTGCCGCCCGGCACGCCGGTCGCCGAGGTGGTGCGGCGGACGGACCACCGGCTCAGCACCGTGCTGGAGCAGGGCATCAGCTTCTTCGACGCGATGTCGGCGCTGGTCGCGGAGGGCCTCCACCGGCCGGAGGCGCCGCTGGTCGAGGTGTACTTCAACTACCTGCCGCCGCAGCCGCCCGGCGCCGCCGACGTGGAGATCCTGCCCGCCGGCACCGGCCACTCCGACCTGGACCTGATGGTCACCGTGCTGCCCGGTCTGGGCCGGATCGGCCTCGACTACAACGTCGACATCCTCGACGAGGCCAGCTGCGCCCGGTTCGCCGCCGACTACCTGGCGGTGGTGGCCGAGGTCGTCGCCGACCCGCAGACGCTCACCACCGCGCCCGAGCCGGGACCGGCGGGCACGGTCGCGGTCGCCGCCACGTTCGCGCTGGGCAACCTCCCGGCGCTGCTCGGCCTCGCCCTCGACGGCGGCACCGAGCGGTACGCGGTCGCCGAGGCGCCGTACCACCAGGTGCTGGCCGCCCTGCACGACCCGTCCGGGGTGCTCGCCGCGCCGGGGACGGTCGCCGACCTGATCCTGCTGCGCGCCGCCGACCTGACCCGCTTCCAGCCGGCGAACGCCGACCTGGTCACCGAACTGGCCGGGGAGTACGCGGCGGCGCTGCGTACGCTCGCGGAGCGGGCCGGGATCCCGGTGCTCGTCGGCTTCCTGCCGGACCGCGTCGACGACGAGCGGCTGCGGCAGTGGCCGGAGCAGATCGCCGCGGAGCTGGCCGAGCAGCCGGGTGTCGCGGTGTTGCCGCCGTCCTGGTGGGCGGCCGGGTTCACCGCCGCCGAGATCTTCGACGACGACACCGACGCCATCGCCCACCTGCCGTTCCGGGAGGAGTTCCAGGCGCAGGTGGCGCTCTCGGCGGCCGAGGTGATCGGGTACGCCCGCCGCCCACCGCCGAAGGTGATCGTGGTGGACGGCGACGACACGGTGTGGGGCGGCATCGCCGGCGAGCTGGGGCCGGAGCACGTCGACCTCACCGGGCCGCGCGCGCTGCTGGCCCGCCGGCTGCTGCAGTGGCGGGCCGCGGGTGTGCTGCTGGCGCTGGTGTCCAACAACGACGAGGGCACCGTGCACGCCATCCTGGACCGCGCGGACAGCCTCCTCGGCCGGGAGCACTTCGCGGTCATCTCCGCGGCGTGGGACCCGAAGCCGGTGCGGATCGCCGCGATCGCCGATCGGCTGGGGCTGGGCCTGGACTCCTTCCTCTTCCTCGACGACAACCCGGTCGAGATCGCCGCGGTCCGGGCCGCCCTGCCCGAGGTGCTCTGCCTGACCTGTCCGCCCGCCGCCGAGCTGGCCGGCTTCGTGCGCCGGATCTGGCCGGTGGTGCCCCGGGCGGCCACCACCGAGGACGCCGTCCGCGCCGACTTCTACCGCCAGGAGCAGGCGCGCACCGAGGTCCGGGAACAGACCGGCTTCGCGGAGTTCCTGGCCCGGCTGCGACTGGAGCTGGACGTGGCGCCGGTGGACGAGCGGACCGCGGAGCGCACCATCCAGCTCAGCCGGCGTACCAACCAGTTCAACCTCCGGCCGCTGGCGCTGGACGCGGACATGCTGGCCCGGCTGCGCGGCGAGGGCGAGGTCTGGACCGCCGCCGCCCGGGACCGGTTCGGCGACTACGGGCAGATCGGGGTGCTCGTCGTGCGCCCCGACGGCGGCGTGCTCGACGTGGTGGCGTGGATGCTGAGCTGCCGGGTGCTCGGCCGCGGCGTGGAGGACCGGTTGCTGGCCTGGCTGGCCGACCGGGCGGAGGCGCTCGGCTGCCCGGCGGTGCGCCTCACCGCGGAGCACACGCCCCGCAACATTCCGGCCCGCCGGCTGGTCGCCCGCCTCGGCGGCGGCGACGTGGACGCCGAGCGGCTGCAGGTCACGGTGGATTTGACGCGACTCCGAGAGTTCCGGTCCTGGGACCTCGGGTCGACGAGCGCTGCGGAGGTAGGCAATGCCTGAGACGCACATCGGCACGAGCCGTAACCGGGACGTCGATCGACGGTCCGAGGGCGAGCTGATCGAGGCAGGCGGGGGGCGGAGGCAGGCGGCGGACCTGCTCGCGCGGTTCCGGCAGCCGGACGCCCCGGATGCCCCGGCCGCGCCGGCCCGGACCGGCACCGGTCCGCGCACCGTCGAGGAGGCCGCCGCGGTGATCGCGGCGACGGCGTCCCGGTTCCTGCGGGGCCGGCACACCGACCCGGAACTGGATCTGTTCGACGCGGGCCTGACCTCGGTCGACGCGGTGGAACTCGTCGCGGAACTGGCCCGGGAGGGCGGCGTGCGGCTGAGCCTCGACGACGTCTTCGCCGACGCCCGGCCCGGCCGGTTGGCGCGTCGCTGGGCCGAGAGCAGCGGGCTGCCGGACCTCGCACCACTGCCGGCGAACGGCACCGACCTGGTGCCCGATCCCGCCGGCGCGGTCGTCGCCGCGGAGCCGACCGGCGCGGACGACGACATCGAGATGATCCTCGCGGATCTCGCGTTGGCCGACCGGCTGCCCTGGTGCGACGCCCCGGAGCCGCGGGAGCCGACCCGGATCCTGCTCACCGGGGCCACCGGGTTCCTCGGCGGTCACCTGCTGCTGGACCTGTTGCGGCGCAGCGACGCGCACGTGGTCTGCCTGGTCCGGGCGGCCGACGAGGAGGCCGCCGAGAACCGCCTCGGCGCGGCGCTGAACCGGTTCTCGCTGCCCTGGTCGGCGGAGGTGCGGCGGCGGGTCACGGTGCTCGCCGGGGACATCCGGGAGCCCCGGCTCGGGCTGAGCGACGAGCGCTGGGCCGACCTGGCCGGCGGCGTGGACTCGATCGTGAACGTCGCCGCCGCGGTGGACTTCCTGCGCGGCTACCCCTCGTTGCGCCGTACCAACGTCATCGGCCCGTTGCGGCTGGCGGAGCTGGCGATGACCGGACCGCCCAAGCCGTTGCACCACGTCTCCTCGGTCGCCGTCTTCAACGAGCTGGGCATCGAGTCGATGGGAGAGGACGACCCGGTGGCGCACATCACCCGGCTCGTCGCCGGCTACGACAAGTCCAAGTGGGCGGGGGAGGCGGCCCTGCGCCGGGCCAGCGAGCACGGCCTGAAGGTGACGATCCTGCGCCCCGGCGCGATCGCCGGGCACACCCGTACCGGCGCCTACAACCCGCAGGACCTCAGCACCGGCTTCCTCACCGCCTTCTCGCGGTACCGCACCGTCCCGGCGTTCCGGGCGATGAACACCGCCCCGGTGGACTGGGTCAGCCGGATCGGCGCCGCGATCATCTGCAAGCCGGAGGCGTGGGGGCAGAACTACCACCTCACCGGCCGCCCCGACACCCTGCCGGAACTGCGCCGGGACATGAAGGTGGCCGGCATGAACGTCCGGGTCACCGGGTGGGAGCAGTGGCGGGCCGACATCCTCCGCCGGCAGGACGCCGATCCGCTGCCCGAGTTGGAGTTCGTCGCCCGGCTGCTGCGCAGCTCCACCGCCACCAAGCTCTGCGAGGGCCTGATGTTCGGGCCGCCGGCGACCGCCGAACGTACCGAGGCGTTCATCGCCCGGCACGACCTGCCCGAGCCGGCCCGCTACGACTCCCGGGCCCAACTGCGGACCATCGAGCGGATGGCCGGCGACGGCCGGGTCAAGCTCCCGGACCGCGACGACGCGCCGTACCTGTGGTTCACCGAGACCACCGAGGGGCGGATCGGCGGGGTGGACGACGTGGGGGAGAGCCGCTGCACCATGTCGCTGACGCTCTCCATCGCCAGCATGTACCAGGTGCTCCAGCACCGGCGCATCGACGTCAGCGGCACCGTGCGCTGCAACCGGCTGCACCCGCAGCCGCTCACCGTCCGGCAGGGCGAGATCTGGGTACGGCCGGACGAGGGGATCCCGCACCAGCACGGCACCGACCACCCGCTGCTGCGCTACCGCCTCGCCCTGGTCGACAACGACGGTCAGGAGTGGTGGCTGGAGGGCTGGAAGACCGCCCGCGCCCGCCGCGACCTGTGGCGGCAGTCCCGCACGTTGGAGATCACGGTGGGCCGGGCCGGCGAGCCGGCGAGCTTCGCCGGCGTCGTGCGGGTGCCGGCCGCCAGCTATGTACGCGAGCAGATCGACGGCATCCACGTCGACCCCCGGCTGTCCCCCCAGGAGCAGCGGCTGGCCAAGCTGACCTGGCTCGGCTGGTTCTTCGTCCAGATGGGCAAGGGGCTGGCGGAGCCGGGCATGCGGGCCGTGGCCGACCTGCTGGATCTGCGCCGCGACGCCATCGACCGGGACCGGGACATCCTGCGCCGCAAGATCCGCAAGCTGAGCAAGGACAGGAAGCGGTTGTCATGACACTCAGGCCCCTCCACGCCCGCCTCGACGCCGGCACCGTCGAGCAGATCCCGTTCGTCGCCTCCGACGGCACGGAACTCGGCCTGTGCCGGGTGGTGCCGCGCGGTGGCGACACCGACCGCCCGGTGGTGCTGCTGCTGCACGGGCTGACCGCCTCGGCCGACATGTTCGTGCTTCCGGAGACCCGCAACCTGGTCGAGGTGCTGCTCGACGCCGGGTACGAGCCGTGGCTGCTGGACTGGCGGGGAAGCTGCCGGCTGCCGCACAACGAACGGCGGGTCCGCTACTCCTTCGACGACGTGGCCCTCTACGACATCCCCGAGGCGGTGGCGGCGGTCCGGCAGCGGATCGACGACCGGCCACTGTCGATCGTCGCGCACTGCATGGGGGCGCTGTGCCTGTCGATGAGCATGGCGGCCGGTCTGGTGCCGGGGCTCAGCGCGGTGGTCGCGCAGGGCGTCTTCCTGACCCCGAAGATCTCCTGGCAGACCCGGGCCCGGCTGCACTTCGGCGGCGAGTTCCTCCGGTCGCGGTTCGCGAACTTCCCGGTCGACTTCAAGAAGGTGGGGATGTGGTCGCGCTATTCGCTCATCTTCGCCGAGGCGTCGATCGGCGCCGAGTGCAAGGACCCCACCTGCCACATCCTGCAGAACGACGCCTGGGGCGTCGGCGCGTCGCTCTTCGAGCACGACAACCTGCACGAGCGTACGCATGACCGGCTGGCCGAGCTGTTCGGCACCGTCCCGGTGTGGATCCTGCCGCACCTGCGCCGGGTCGAGCTGGCGCACAGCGTGGTCCGGTTCAGCACCGATGACGGGCGCTACGACCGCCTACCGGAGAACGCCCTCGACGAGGCCGGCCGCATCGACGCGCCGGTGCTGCTGATCTCCGGCAGCGACAACGGCTTCTGGCTGGACTCCAACAAGCTCTGCCACCAGGTCCTGTCGACGCGTTACCCGGAGCTGGACGTGCGGTACACCGAGGTGCCGGGTTACGGCCACGTCGATCCGATCATCGGCCGCAACGCCGCGCTCGACGTGTTCGGCTACATCGTCGACTTCCTCGACGAGTGCCATGTCAAGGCCGTACCGGGCCGGCCGGCGCGAGCCTGACCGGGCCGGCCGGGCCGACCCCCGCCGCCCCGGGCGGGGGATAGGAAGGGCGGCGG
>NZ_JBFAJK010000027.1:0-96011 GCF_040655175.1 Micromonospora sp. NPDC050495
GACCGTGCAGGTCTCCGCCTACCCGGACGCCTACGCCCAGTGGGAGCAGCAGGCCGCCGACATCGTCGCCCACCACTGGAACAGCTGACCACCAAGCGCCAGCCATCAAGCACCAAGCGCACACTGGCCGGCACCCGACAACGGGTGCCGGCCAGCGGCGTCTCCCCCAAGCCGAGCCCGACGGGCTGAGCGCGCAGAGCGGTCACCGCCAGCCGGCGAAGGCCCACCACGGGCCGAAGGGGTGAGGCCGCCTGCCGAACGACGGTCGAGCCCGACGGGCTGAGCGCGCAGAGCGGTCACCGCCGGCCGGCGAAGGCCCACCACGGGCCGAAGGGGTGAGGCCGCCTGCCGAACCGGCGGCCCAGCACAACCGCCTGAGCAAGCACAGCCGGTCACCGCCGGACGGCGAAGGCCCACGACGGGCTGGGGGCGAGGGTGACCGGCGCAGGGATCAAGCCTGACCGCCCGGAGCCGGTCACCCTCGCCCCCAGCCCCAAGCGCAACCAGCACGCAGCCGCAACCAGCAACAAGGCGCAACCAGCAACAAGGCGCAACCAGGAAACAAGGCGCGCAACCAGCGATCAGCCAGAGCTGGCCGGGTGCGGCGCCACCTGCCCCTGCCGGAGCCGCGCCGCGCACAGCTCGGCGAGCTTCGCGTACGCCGGGGCGCCGATCAGCGCGGTCAGCTCCGGGCCGTAGGAGATGTACATCGGCTCGGCGCCGACGTGCGCGTCGGTCGAGGAGGTGCACCACCAGTCCAGGTCGTGCCCGCCCGCGCCCCAGCCCCGCCGGTCGAACTCGGCGAGCGTGGAGATGAGCACCTTGGTGTTGTCGGGCCGCTTGTGCCAGTCCTGGTCCCGGCGGATCGGCAGCTGCCAGCAGACGTCCGGCTTGTATTCCAGCGGGTGCACCCCGTCCCGCAGCGCCTGGGCGTGCAGCGCGCAGCCGCCCCCGGCGGGGAAGTCGGCGTCGTTGAGGAAGACGCAGGGCGCGTCGACGTCCCGGGTGGCCGTGCGCCGGGCCGGGCTCTTCCCGTCGATCGTGTCGCTCTCGGTCCAGTTCTTGAAGCCGCGACGGAAGTGCTGCCAGGTCTGCGGGGTGAGCCGCTTGACCGCTGCCCGGACCCGCTTCTCGTCGTCGCCGTCGGTGAAGAACGCGCCGTGCGAGCAGCAGCCGTCGGCTGCCCGGCCGGCCACGATGCCGGGACAGCCCTTGCCGAAGATGCACGTCCAGCGGGAGAGCAGCCAGGTGAGGTCGGCTCGGACCACGTGTTTGGCGTCGGCCGGGTCGACGAACTCGATCCACTCCCGGGGGAAGTCCAGCCCCACCTCGCGGCTGCGCGGGTCGTCCGGGTCGTCCACCAGCACGTGAAGCTCGATCTGCCCTGTCACCCGGACCAGCGTACGCGCGGTGACCCTCGCCGGCCGGCGAGCCGACGAAACGTGTTGGCCCTAGGGTCGTCATCATGCGACTCGGTGTGCTCGACGTCGGTTCCAACACGGTGCACCTGCTGGTGGTCGACGCCCACCACGGCGCGCACCCCTGGCCGGCGCACTCGGAGAAGGTGGTGCTCCGGCTGGCCGAGCAGATCGGCCCGGACGGCGCGCTCACCGACGCGGGCGCGGAAGGGCTGGTCAAGGCCGTCGGGATGGCCCGGGCCGCCGCGGACGGGATGGCCACCGACGACCTGTTGGCCTTCGCGACCAGTGCGGTCCGGGAGGCCACCAACGCCGGCGAGGTGCTGGCCCGGGTCCGCGACGAGACCGGCGTACGCCTGGAGGTGCTCTCCGGTGCGGACGAGGCGCGGATGACCTTCCTGGCGGTGCGGCGGTGGTTCGGTTGGTCCGCCGGCCGGCTGCTGGTGCTGGACATCGGCGGCGGCTCGCTGGAGTTGGCCGCCGGCATCGACGAGGACCCGGACGTCGCGATCTCGCTGCCGCTCGGCGCCGGGCGGTTGAGCCGGGAGCGGCTGGCGGTCGACCCGGCCAGCGTGGTGCCGCCGGCCGCCGAGACCGTCGAGGAGCTGCGGGAGTACGTCGACGGCCGGCTCGACGGGGTGCTGGCCCAGCTCACCGAGGTGGGCTGGGAGCGACCGGTGGCGACCTCGAAGACGTTCCGGATGCTGGCCCGGCTGGCCGGCGCGGCGCCCTCCGGGGCCGGGCTGTGGGCGCGGCGCAGCCTCACCCGCACCGGGCTGCGGCAGGTGCTCGGCTTCATCCGGCACATCCCGCCGAGCCAGTTGCAGGAGCTGGAGGGGGTGAGTGCCGGACGGGCCCACCAGCTCCTCGCCGGGGCGGTGGTGGCCGAGGCGGTGCTGCGCCGGCTCGACGTGGAGAGCCTGGACATCTGCCCGTGGGCGCTGCGGGAAGGGGTCATCCTCCGCCGGCTGGATCAGCTCGCGCCGATGTGATCCGGGCGGGAGTCGTCGCCCGCTTTGCGGCTGCTCGTCCCGATGTCGGGCGACGGGGGCGGCTACCCTGAGGGGTGTGACTTCCCACGTCCCGGTGCTCCTGTCCAGTTCCTCGGTCTTCCCTGAGCGGACCGCGGCGGCGTTCCAGCTGGCCGCGGCGCTCGGCTACGACGGCGTCGAGGTGATGGTCTGGACCGACGTGGTGAGCCAGGACCCGGGTGCGCTGCGCGGGCTGGCCGACCACTACGGCGTCCCGGTCCTCTCGGTGCACGCGCCCTGCCTGCTGGTCACCCAGCGGGTGTGGAGCCCGGACCCGTGGGAGCGGCTGCGCAAGGCCGCCGAGCTGGCCGAGACGCTGGAGGCGCCGACCGTCGTGGTGCACCCGCCGTTCACCTGGCAGCGGGACTACGCGCGGAACTTCACCGAGGGCCTGGACGCCATCGCCGGGCAGTTCGGTGGCCTGCGGTTCGCGGTGGAGAACATGTTCCCGGTCCGGATGGCGGGCCGGCAGTTCGTGCCGTACGTCCCGGGCTGGGACCCGACCGACGCGGGCTACTCGTCGTACACGCTGGACCTGTCGCACTGCTCCGCCTCGCACACCGACGCCCTCGCGATGGCGGATCGGATGGGCGCCGGCCTGGCCCACGTGCACCTGGGTGACGGCACCGGTGAGGGGCGCGACCAGCACCTGGTGCCGGGCCGGGGCGCTCAGCCTTGCGCGGAGCTGCTCCGCTCGCTGGCCGGCCGGGGCTTCACCGGCTCGGTCGCCGTGGAGGTGACCACCCGGGGCGCGAAGAGCCGCGCCGTGCGCGAGGCCGACCTGCGCGAGGCGCTGGAGTTCGCCCGCGCCAACCTGACCGCCCCGTCCCCGGTCGACGCCTGAGCCGCCGGGGCGGCTCGCCGCCGCACCGGCGAGGGCGGCCTGGTCAGCTGACCGGGGTGAGGGTCTCCGCCGGCTGGGCGGGGGCCGGGACCTGCTCGCCGACCGCGGCGCGCTTGCGGGCCCGGTGCGCCGCCACGTGCGAGCGGGTGGCGCAGCGCTCCGAGCAGAACCGCCGGCAGCAGTTCGACGAGGTGTCGAGGTAGACGTTGCCGCACCGCTCGTCGGCGCAGACGCCGAACCGGGCGCTGCCGTACTCGCAGAGCCAGACGGAGAGGCCCCAGACCGCGCCGGCCAGGTATTCCGACGAGACCGAGGCGCCCCGGCTGGTCACGTGCATGTGCCAGTCGCTGGAGTCGTGGCCGGAGATGCGCGGCTGCACCGGGAACGCCTCCAGCAGCGCGTTCAGCTCGGTCACCGCGTCGCCGTCCCGGCCCGAGGTGCCGTATTCGAAGACGTCACGCAGGCGCTTCTGCGCCCGCCGGAAGATGGCCAGGTCCCGTTCCGCCACCTCGTCGCGCATCCAGGCGTTGTCGTCGGGAAAGATGGCCCGCAGGTCGTCGAGGTCGTCCAGACGGGCGTTGACGAGATCAACACCGGTCCGGGCGTACGCGTCGAAGTTCACGACACCAACGGTAGACGACTCACGGGGTGCGCGGCGCGTCGATGTAGTGGGGCAGGAACCGCGCGTAACCGTCCGTGATGAGGCTCTCGCTCTCGCGTATCCCGGCGCCGGCCGACTCGCCGTCGACGATCCAGCTGCCCAGCACCATCCGGCTGCCCGCGAATTCGGGCAGCGCGCGGAACTCCTGGTAGCAGAAGCCCTCGTCGCCGTAGCTGCCCGGGTTGATCAGCTCGGTGCCGCCGGTCACGATGCGGACCGAGGCGCCCTCCCGGCCGAGCAGCGGCTTGGCCACGTATTCCGACATTCCGCGCGGCGAGTCCAGGTACGCGGGCAGCAGCAGCTCGTGGCCCGGGTACAGCTCCCAGAGCACCGCCAGCAGCGCCTTGTTCGACAGCAGCAGCTTCCAGGCCGGCTCGATCCAGGTGGTCGGGGTGCCCGGCGCCAGCGCCGGCGGCCCGTACGGCTCGGCCAGCATCCACTCCCAGGGGTAGAGCTTGAAGCAGGTGGTGATCGGCCGGTCCGCGCCGTCGACGAAGCGCCGCCCGTCCCAACCGATCCGCTGGATCGGCATGAGCGTGGCGTCCAGCCCGGCCTGGCGGGCCGTCTCGGCCAGGTAGCCGGCGGTGATCTGGTCCTCGCCCGACTCCTCCTCGGCGGACCAGACCACGTGCACCCGGGGGTCGTGCAGGCCGGCGCCGATCTTCGCCCAGGCGCCGACCAGCCGCTCGTGCAGGCTGTTCCACTGGTCCGCCGCCGGTCGGGTGTGCTCCAGCCAGTACCACTGCACGATGCTCGCCTCGACCAGCGCGGTGGGGGTGTCGGCGTTGTACTCCAGCAGCTTCGGCGGCCAGCTGCCGTCGTACCAGAGGTCGAAGCGGCCGTACAGGCTGGGCGGTGCCTCGCGCAGCGAGCGGGCGACCGCCTCGGCGGCCCAGGCGGGGATGCCGAACTCGGCGTACCGGTGGCGGGCCACCACGTGCTCGGCGGCGGCCACCGACATCCGGTGCAGCTCCTCGGTGGCCTCCTCCAGCCGGAGCACCTCGTCCAGCTCGAACGCGTATGCGGCGGTCTCGTCCCAGTACGACATGATCCCGCCGTCGGGCAGCTCGGTGTCGACGTACACGAGGCCCTGGGCCCGGACGGTCGCGTCCCAGTCGGGGCGCGGATCACTCGCCTCGCGCCGCACGTCAGCCGCCGCAGGAGGCGAGGTGGGTGCCGAAGCCGCCCCGCTCGGGCAGCGGCCCGGCGACCGGCGCCGGCGTGTCCCGGGCGGCGGCGGGCGCGGCGACGCGCAGGGCGAGGGCCACCGTGTCGCCGCCACCCCCACCGGCCGGGCCGAGGGCGCAGTCGTCATCGTCGTCGTAGCCGTTGTTGCAGCCGGAGAGGGCGAGCGCCAGTGCGGTCAGCGCGCCGAGCTGCACGGTGGCCGACCGGAGCCGGCGGCGGGGGTGTCGATCCACATGATCGTTTGTAGCCGACCGCCGCCAGCCGACCGTAGCCGGACGGCCCGCCGGCGCCGGAACGGAGCGTGACGTTGCCCCGCCGCCCCCCGGCGCGGGCCCACCCCCGGGCGTTACGCTCGGCTCATGCTCCGTTCCGTCATCCTCGCCGCCTCCCGGTCATCCCAGGTGGAGCGGCTCGTCGCGACGGCCCCGTTCACCCGGGACGTCGTCCGCCGGTTCGTCGCCGGCGCCGGCACCGACGACGCGCTGCGCGCGACCCGCGTACTCGTCGACGACGGCCAGGCTGTGACCCTCGACTACCTGGGCGAGGACACCACCACTCCCGAGCAGGCGAACGCCACCCGGGACGAGTACCTCAAACTGCTGCGGCTGCTCGCCGCCGCCGAGCTCACCCCGGCCGCCGAGGTGAGCGTGAAGCTCTCCGCCCTCGGCCAGCTCTTCGACGAGCAGCTCGCGTACGACAACGCGCGGGCGATCTGCGCGGCGGCCGACGCGGCCGGCACCACGGTCACCCTCGACATGGAGGACCACACCACCACCGACTCGACCCTGGACGTCCTGGTCAAGCTGCGCAAGGACTACCCGTCGACCGGGGCGGTGCTCCAGGCGTACCTGCGGCGGACCGAGTCGGACTGCCGTGAGCTGTCCGGCGCCGGGTCCCGGGTGCGGTTGTGCAAGGGCGCGTACTCCGAGCCCGAGTCGGTGGCCTACCAGTCCGCCCGCGAGGTGGACAAGTCCTACGTGCGCTGCATGAACGTGCTGATGTCCGGGGACGGCTACCCGATGCTGGCCACCCACGACCCGCGGCTGATCGCCATCGGCGAGGACCGGGCCCGCTGGTTCGACCGCGACCCCGACCGGTTCGAGTTCCAGATGCTGTACGGCATCCGCCCCGAGGAGCAGCAGCGCCTGGTGGGCGAGGGCCACACGGTGCGCACCTACGTCCCCTACGGCGACCAGTGGTACGGCTACCTGATGCGCCGGTTGGCCGAGCGCCCGGCGAACCTGGTGTTCTTCGGCCGCGCCTTGGCGTCGAAGAAGTGAGTCACGCGTTCGACCAGGCCCGGGTGCAGAGCACCAGGCGGTAGCCGTCCGGGTCGGCGAACGTCATGCCCCAGCGGTCCCAGTACGGGCCGGCGGAGACCCTGGTCCCGCCGGCCCGTACCAGTCTGTCGGCCAGCTCGGGATCGGCCGGGCCGTCGAGGTAGAGCACGAACAGGTCCTCTTCGGTGGGGCGTGGGGTGACGGCGAGCTGGTCGCCGCCGACCAGCTCCAGGTGCCAGCCCGCCCCCGGCCAGCCCAGCATCACCAGGTCGTGCTCGCCCGGCCCGTCGCCGGCGCCCCGGTAGAGCACGTCCAGGCCGAGGCCGTCGGCCCAGAACCGCTCGGCGGCGGCGAGGTCGCGGCTCGGGCGGGCCAGGCGTACGTGGGTGTCTGCGGAGAGTGGCATGCGCAAGATCCTCCGACCTGCACCCGACTTGAGGTCAACTCTTGACCCGCAAAGCTAATAGTATTAGCTTTACGGCTATGACGATTAGCCAGGTGGCGCGGGACGGCGGCAGCATCGCGTACGAGGCGCACGGGGCCGGGCCCCTCGTGGTCCTCGCGCACGGCATGGGGGAGAACCGGGCCTCCTTCCGGCACCTGGTGCCCCGGCTGGTGGCGGCCGGCTACCGGGTGGCCTCGGTCGACGTGCGCGGGCACGGCGACTCCAGCCCGCACTGGCCCACGTACGCCCCGGCCGAGGTCGGCGGCGACCTGCTCGCCGTGGTCCGGGCCCTCGGTGGCGGCCCGGCCACCCTGGTCGGCAGCTCGTCCAGCGGCGCCGCGGTGGTCTTCGCCGCCGCCGACGCGCCGGACCTGGTCAGCGGCGTCGTGCAGGTCAGCCCGTTCGTCGCGCAGCCGAAGCCGAACCCGGCCATGCGGGTCGCGCAGGCGCTGGTGCTGCGCAGCCCGCGGCTGTTCGGGATGTTCCACCGCACGCTCTTTCCGTGCGGCCGGCCGGCCGACGACGCCGCGTACCGGAAGGAGATGGTCGCCCGGCTGCGCGGCCGGATGGCCGCGGTGCGCGGCGTGGTCGCGCCGGTCGAGCCGCACTGGACCGCGCGGGCCGCGGCGGTCCGCCAGCCGGTGCTGGTGCTGATGGGTACGAAGGACCCGGACTTCCCGGACCCGGGCGCCGAGGCGCGGGCCGCCCGGCGGCTCTTCGCCACCGCCGAGGCCCGCATGATCGCCGACTCGGGCCACTACCCGCACGCCGACCAGCCCGACGCCACCGCCGCGGACCTGGTCAAGTTCCTGGCGGTGACCACCGGTGCCTAGGGCCGGCCTGACCCCGCAGACGGTGGTCCGCGAGGCGGCCGTGCTCGCCGACGAGGTCGGGCACGACCGGCTCACCCTGGCCGCCCTCGCCGCCCGGCTCGGCGTGGCGCTGCCCAGCCTCTACAAGCACGTCAAGGGGATCGACGCGCTGCACCAGAAGCTGTCCGCGCTGGCCACCGCCGAGGTGGCCGCCGAGCTGACCAGAGCCGCCGCGGGCCGGGCCGGCGACGACGCGCTGCGCGCGGTCGCCGCCGCCTTCCGGTCGTACGCCCGCCGGCACCCCGGCCGCTACCCGGCCACCCAGCGGGCCCCCGACCCGGCGGACCCGGAGCACCTCGCCGCCGGCGAGCAGGCCGTCGGCGCCGTCTACGCGATCCTGCGCGGGTACGGCCTCAGCGGCGACGCCGCCGTGGACGCCACCCGGATGTTCCGGGCCGCGGTGCACGGCTTCGTCACCCTCGAGGCGGCCGGCGGGTTCGGGCTGCCGCGCGACGTCGATCGCTCCTTCGACCAGCTGGTGGCCGGCCTGGACACCGCGTACCGGAACTGGAGATCCTGATGAAGGTCGTGCTGATCGGGCTCATCTTCCTGCTCGAGCTGGCCCTGCTCGCGGCCGCCGCCACGTGGGGGTTCACGCTCGACGCCGGCTGGCCGCTCCGCCTGCTCGCCGGGCTCGGCGCGCCGCTGCTGATCGCCGTCGTGTGGGGCGCGTTCTGCTCGCCGAAGGCCACCGTCGTGCTGCCCGCGCCGGCCAAGCTCAGCGTGCAGGCCGCCTGCTTCGTCACCGGCGGGCTGCTCCTCGCGCTGGCCGGCCGGCCCGTGCCAGGGGCGCTGCTGGCCGCCCTCTGGGCGCTCGACAAGGCCCTCCTGCTGCATTCCGGCGAATCGGTGTAGCGCCCGTCCGCACACCGGCCGGTCCCGGCGGGCGCTCCCCGACGGGTACGGGGCACCGCCGGCGGCGCGCGGCGCGGGTTTCGGGACCGGGGTGTTGGTCGGGTTGCCGAGCGGAATGGTGCGGATGGTCGACTTCCGGGTCAGGTGGTTGGTGGGGTTGTCGGCGGAACGATGCGAATGGTGGCCGGCCTTCAGGGACGGTCATGGGTTGTGGTCGCCTACCGACGTGATGTGGCGAACGAATCACCGTTCCGGTCCGCCAACCCGGCCCGGTGCCAGGCGTCCCGACCGGCTTCTGTCCCGACGCTGTTCCCGCCGGCTGTCGGAGGCGCGGGGTGTGCGCGGCTGAGTCAGCCGCGCCATCAAATCGGTGGGCGGCGGAACAGGAGCCGCCGGGCGGCGCGGTTGGCCCGGGTGGACGACGCGCGGGTGGGCTCTGGTCGGAACGCCCGATTGGTCGTACCCTTCGCCGGTGACCGACGGTGACGAGCGGGCTTCCGACCCGGCGCTGAGCGGCGGCGAACCGCCTGCCGCGAGCGCCAGCGGTGGCGGGTCGCCGTTCCCTCCGCCGCCCCCGGCCGCCGTCCCGCACCCCGCTCCGCACCCCGCCGCGACGGCCGCCGCCGACGTGCCGTCCCCGACCGCTGCCGCTCCCGGGCCCCCGGCCGCCGAGGCCCGGTCGGCTGTGCCCGGGCCCGTCGTGCAAGAACCAGTCGTGCAAGAGCCGGTGGCGACCGAATCGGCTGGGCAAGGGCCGGTCGTGCAAGGGCCGGTCGTGCAAGGGCCGGCCGGGCAAGGGCCGGTCGTCGGTGGGGCCGGTGCGGGCGGGACGCGTCGCTGGCGGCGGGGCTGGGTGGCGGTCACGTTGGTGTTCGTGCTGGTGGCGGGCGGCGCGGCGGGCGTACTGCTGCCAGGGCTGGTGCGCGACGCGGCCGGGCGGCCGGCCGCGGCGGGTGACGACCCGGCCACGGCGGCCGCGCGGCGCCTCGGCGAGCGGATGGCCGGGCAGTTGGAGCGGCAGGCCACGGCGCTGCTCGGCGGTGACCGGAGCGGGTTCCTCGCGATCGCCGAGCCGGCCGCGCGTCCGGCGCTCACCCGGCGGTACGCCGGGCTGCGGGCGTTGCGGGTGACCGTCTGGCGGCCGGCGGCCGCGGGGCTGCCGACCGGCGACGACGGGCATCCGGGTCAGTGGCGACTGCCGGTCACTGTCGGCTACTGCTTCCTGGTGCCGTCGTGCCGCCCGGCCGCCGTGGAGTTCGGTACCCGCTGGCGGCTCGTCGGCGCGGAGCCCCGGCTGGTCGCCGTCGAGGAGTCGCGGGCGAAGCCGGCCGGCGCGCGCCCCTGGGAGCTCGGCGACCTGGCGGTGGCGGTGGGGAAGCGGGCCGTCGTGGCCACCACGCCCGCCCTGCGGGGCAAGCTGCCGGGGCTGCTCGCCGAGGCCGAGGCCGCCGCGGCGGTCGCCGACCTGTACGCGGTGACCGGCCGGCCCCCGGACCGCTATCTGGTCTTCTACGCCGGGCGGACCGAGTGGCAGCGCTGGTACGGCGGCGGGCGGCCGAAGTGGACGGCCGGCTACGCGGTCGGCGTCGGCGGTGGGCACCACGACGTGGTGCTCAACGCGGCGAGCCTCTCCCCAGGCGGAACCGGCGAGCTGCTCCGGCACGAGCTGACCCACGCCGCGTCGCTGCCCGACGGCGGCTACTCGGACCGGTCGAGCTGGTGGCTGGTCGAGGGCCTGGCCGAGTACGCGGGCTCGGACGGCCAGCCGGTGGGCCGGTACGAGGGCCTGGCCGAGGTGCGCCGGCTGGTCCACGGCGGGTGGAACGGGCGGCTGGACTCTCTCGCCCCCGCCGACGACGCGGCCGACGACCGGGTCGGCGGTGCCTACGGGGTCGGCTACCTGGCGGTGCGGCACCTGGTCGACCGGTACGGCGAGCAGCGGGTGCGGGACTTCTTCCGGGCGGTGGTGCACGAGCGGAAGCCGCTGGACGACGCGGCCGAGGCGATCCTCGGCGACTCCTGGCCCGCGCTGCACGACGACTGCGTCGGGTACGTCCGGGCGGTCGCCGGCTGACCCTGGCCTCGTGCTGCGGATACGGCTCGGGTCGACGGTCGTCGACGGGTCGTAGCATGGGCCGGGTGGCCCGCATCCACCCTCCGCGACTGCCCGCGGTCACCCGCCCCCGCCTGCTCACCGCCCTGCTCGCCGTCGTCGCGCTGACCGGCACCACCGCCGCCTCCTGTGGCGACGACGGCACCGCCGTGTCCGTCGCGCAGGTCGGTCGTGCCGAGGTGGCCGAGGTCATCGACGCCCCCGCCACGGTGGCCGCCCGCGCCGCCGCCACCCTCACCGCCCCGGCCGACGGCACGCTGGCCAGCCTGCGGGTCCGACCCGGGCAGCGGGTCACCCGTGGACAGGTGCTCGCCGTGATCGACTCGCCGGCCGCGCAGGACCGGCTCCGGCAGGCGCGGGCGGCGCTGCGCGCGGCCCAGCGGGCCGGCCGCGGCATCGGCGTCGGCGACCTGGGCGGCAGCCGGCGCGGCACCGACCGGGCGGCCGCCGACGCGTTCGACGCCGCCCGCCGGGCCGCCGGGCGGATCGGCGACCCGCAGGTGCGCTCCGCGCTGCTGCTCCAGGTCGAGTCCGCGCAGCGCCAGTACGAGTCGGCCGCCCGCGCCGCCGACCGGGCGGTCGCCGCGGTGCAGCGCGGCGTCGCCGGACTGAGCAGCGCCGTGGGCTCCCTCTCGGCCGCGCAGCGCCTCCAGGCCCAGCAGGCGTACGACCTGGCGAAGGCGACCGTCGACGCGCTGACCCTGCGCGCGCCGATCGGCGGGGTGGTGCAGCCGGGCGGGACGCGGGCCGGCCAGCCGACGGACCTCTCCGCGTTGCTGGGTGCGGCCGGCAGTGGGCTGCCCGGCGTCGACCCGGCCAGCCTGGGCGGGGCCTCCTCGGGCGGGCCGCCGCCGGGGGTCGACGACGCGGTGCCGCAGGGTGGACGGGTCAGCGCCGGCACCCCCGTACTGACCGTGGTGGACACCGGCCGGCTCAGCCTGCTCGCCGAGGTCGACGAGACGGACGTGCTGCTGGTCCGGGCCGGCCTGGCCGCCTCGGTGGAGCTGGACGCGGTGACCGGCGCGACCTACGACGCCACGGTCAGCTCGGTGGACGTGCTGCCCACCACCTCCGCCCGGGGCGGGGTCACCTACCGGGTGCGGCTCAGCCTCGGCGCCGGCCGGCTCGGCGAGGGGGAGGCCGCGCCGACCCCCCGTCCCGGCATGAACGCGGTCGTGCACCTGCGGGTCCGGGAGGCGGCGGACGCCGTGGCGGTGCCCGCCTCGGCGGTGTTCTCCGCCGACGGTCGGGACGCGGTGTGGGTGCTGCGCGACGGCCACGCCGACCGGGTGCCGGTCGTCGTCGGCGTGCAGGGGCAGGACCTGGTGCAGATCGTCAGCGGGGTGCGGGCCGGCGACCGGATCGTGGTACGCGGCGCCGACCAGGTTCGCGACGGCCAGGAGCTGAAGTGATCCCCGCGCCGCCTCGCGCCCGGCGGGACCGCCGGTGACCGGCGCCCTCCCCGCCGGCGTGCCGGCGATCGAGGCGGTCGACGTGTCCCGGACGTACGAGCTGGACGGGGTGTCGGTGCCGGCCCTGCGTGGGGTGTCGCTCACCATCGGCCCGGGCGAGTACGTGGCGGTGATCGGGCCGTCCGGGTCGGGCAAGTCGACGCTCATGCACCTGCTCGGCGGGCTGGACCGGCCGAGCGGCGGCCGGCTGGTGATCGGTGGCCGGGACGTGACCACCCTCTCCGCGCCCGAGCTGGCGACGCTGCGCAACCGCACCATCGGCTTCGTCTTCCAGGCGTTCCACCTGCTGCCCCGGACGTCCGCCGTGGACAACGTGGCGCTGCCCCTGGTCTACCGGGGCATCGGGGCCCGGCAGCGGCGGGACCGGGCCGCGGCGATGCTCGGCCGGGTCGGGCTCGGGCACCGGCTGGACCACCGGCCCAACCAGCTCTCCGGCGGCGAGCAGCAGCGGGTGGCCATCGCCCGGGCCCTGGTCACCGACCCGGCGGTGCTGCTCGCCGACGAGCCCACCGGCAACCTGGACACCGGCACCGGCGAGGCGGTGCTGGAGCTGCTCGAACAGCTGAACGCCGAGTCCGGCGTGGCGTTGGTGATGGTGACCCACGACCAGGAGGTGGCCGCCCGGGCCCGCCGCCGGATCGCGATGCGGGACGGCCTGATCCGCTCGGACACCTTTCATGATCGACCGCTGTCGGGTGGCGACGGTGGACCTGCGACACTGGACGCCGCTCCCAGCGCGGAGCCCCGGTCCGCGTCCGGAAGCGGTCCGGGGCACCCGTCCGGTGGCTCCGGTGGCGCCGCCGGAGCCACCGGACGCCTTCCGCGTACGAGCGGCGGGCCGGCGCGCGCGCACGGGCCGCGACCCGACGCGGAGACCGCCTCGGGAGGTGCCGGGTGAGGCTCGCCGAGGCCTGGCGGGTGGCGCTGGACGCGCTGCGGGCCAACCGGATGCGCAGCCTGCTGACCATGCTCGGGGTGATCATCGGGGTCGCCTCGGTGGTGGTGCTGGTGGCCATCGGCACCGGCACCAAGCAGCAGGTCGAGCGGCAGGTCGAGGGGTTGGGTTCGAACCTGCTGCTGGTCGTCCCGGGGCGGATCGACGTCGGCACCGCCCCGGTGGTCTCGCCGCTGGACCTCAAGGACGTCGACGCGGTCTCCCGGGTGGTCGGCGACCCGGGCCGGGTGGCGGTCACCGTGGCGTCCGGGGCGACCGCCCGGGCCGGCACCCGCTCCGACTTCACCACCGTGCAGGGCGTCCTGGAGACCACGCCGCAGGTGTTCACCCGTTCGCTGGCCCGCGGCCGCTACCTCACCGGGGCGGACGTGGACACCAGCCGCCGGGTCGCGGTGCTCGGCGCGTCCGTGGCGCGGGCGCTCTTCCCCGACCGGGACCCGCTCGGCCAGCAGGTCGCCCTGGCCGGGGTGCGGTTCCGGGTGATCGGGGTGTTCACCCCGCTCGGGCAGAGCCTGGGCGTGGACCGGGACGACGAGGTGCACATCCCGGTGACCGCGGCGCAGCGGCTCTGGGGCACCCAGCGGATCGACGGGATCGCGGTGAAGGCCCCCGACCGGGAGCGCATCGACCAGCTCGGCGAGCGGATCGTCGCCGAGTTGTCCCGCCGGCACCCGGACACCGAGTTCAGCGCGGTCACCCAGCAGCAGATCCTCGGTGTGCTCGGCGACATCCTCGGCGTACTGACCGGGGTGCTGGCCGCCATCGCGGGGATCTCGTTGCTGGTCGGTGGCGTCGGCGTCTCCAACATCATGCTGGTCTCGGTCCGCGAACGGACGCGGGAGATCGGCCTGCGCAAGGCGGTCGGCGCCCGGCCCCGGGACATCGGGGTGCAGTTCCTGCTGGAGGCGGTGCTGCTCACCTCGATCGGCGGGCTGGCCGGGATGGCGCTCGGGGTCGGTACGGCGCTGCTGGTCGAGGCGGTCTCGCCGATCCCCGCCGCGATCACCTGGTGGTCGCTGGCGCTGGCGTTCGGGGTGTCGGCGGCGGTGGGCATCGTGTTCGGCGTGGTGCCCGCCCAGCGCGCCGGGCGACTCGACCCGGTGGTGGCGCTGCGCGCCGAGTGAGCGCCGGCGCGGCTCCGCCGCTCCGGCCGGCGGCGCCCGGCCCGTTCCGCCGGCACCGCCCCGCCGCTCCGGCCGGCGGGGCAGGCTCCGGTCAACGGGACGGGTCGCCCGTCCGGGGAGAAAACGCCAGGTCAATGCGGGTGAAACGGCAGATGTCCCATGATCATTCACAGGAAGGGATCGCGCCGGTCACAGCCGCCCCGCTACCGTACTGGTAACACGCGCGTTGCCCGTCGTGGCGGAACCAGCCTGCCCGATGGCTCGCGCCGGGCATGGGAATGGGTCGGTGAGCCATGGCCGGGTCGCAGTCCGACGCACGGCTGTCGGATGTCAGGTTCCTGACCGTCGCCGAGGTGGCGACGGTCATGCGGGTCTCCAAGATGACGGTCTACCGCCTCGTGCACAGCGGCGAGCTGACCGCGGTCCGGGTCGGTCGCTCGTTCCGGGTACCCGAGCACGCCGTGCACGAATACCTGCGGGGAGCGTTCCAGGAGACCGCCTGACGCGCCCCTCAGGCACCTCGCCGACTGCGACGAATGGGGCATCGACGGGGGCGCGTTGGTCCTGCTGACCCACTCCCGCTACCCTGGACCCCGACCGTGACCGCACCATGGTGTGCCCTGCCACCACGCAGGTCCGGTCCGTTGTCCGCAAGCGGTCACGACGCCACCCGCTGGTGTCTCCCGGTCCGCCCCGCACGTTGCATCGAAAGGCTGTCGTATGGGCTCGGTGGTCAAGAAGCGCCGCAAGCGCATGGCTAAGAAGAAGCACCGCAAGCTGCTGCGCAAGACCCGCGTCCAGCGTCGCCGTCTCGGCAAGTGACCGGGGCCGGGCTGCGGCCCGGCACTCCGCGGCACTTGCCAACTGTCGACCCTCGGAGGCTCAGGTGATCAGGCCAGGGAGACCCCGGCTCGATCCCGCCTGCCGGACAAGGCGCACGACGTGACCCCCGGTGGCACCCCAGGTGCTCCGGGGGTCGTCGTCGTGACCGGGGTCGGCCGCTACCTGGGCGCGCACGTCGCCGCCCGCCTCGCCGCCGACCCCCGGATCGACCGGGTCATCGGGGTCGACCCGGCCACCCCCAACCCCGAGTTCGCCGACCTGCTCGCCGGCGTCGAGCGGATCCGGCTCGACCTCGACTCGCTCGGCGGCCTGCTGGCCGACCTCGACGTCGACGCCCTGGTCCACCTCGCCCTGGTCACCGCGCCCGACCCGCAGCACGGCGGCCGGCCGGCGATGAAGGAACAGAACGTGATCGGCACCATGCAGCTGCTCGCCGCCTGCCAGCGCGCGCCCCGGCTGCGCAAGCTCGTGGTCCGCTCGTCCACCGCCGCGTACGGGGTGTCGTTCCGGGACCCGGCCGTCTTCACCGAGGAGACCGAGCCGCGCGAGGTGCCGCGCGGCGGCTTCGGCCGCGACATCCTCGACATCGAGGGGTACGTCCGGGGCTTCCGCCGCCGGCGCCCCGACGTGACCGCGACCGTGCTGCGGTTCGCGCCGTTCATCGGTTCCACCGCGGACACCACGCTCACCCGCTACTTCGCCCAGCCCGTGGTCCCCACCGTCTTCGGCCGGGACCCGCGCCTGCAGTTCGTCCACTTCGACGACGCCCTCGCCGTGCTGCACCGGTCGGTGGCCGAGGAGCACCCGGGGACGTACAACGTCGCCGGGCCCGGGGTGCTGTCGCTGTCGCAGGCGATCCGGCGGGCCGGGCGGGTGGCCGTACCGGTGCTGGAACCGGGCCTCGCCGGGGTGGCCGCGATCGCCCGCAGCATGGGCTTCGGCCGGTACGGGCTGGACCAGGTCGACCTCTTCGTGCACGGTCGGGTGGTGGACACCAGCAGACTCGAGCGGGAGTACGGCTTCACGCCCCGCTCGACGGCCGCCGCCTTCGACGACTTCATCCGGGCCCACCACGGTGGCGTGGTGGTGACCCGGGATCAGCTCCAGTCGGCCGAGCAACTGGTGCTGGAGAGCATCCGGCAGGTCCGGTCGGCCGTCCGGGAGCGCTCGTGAGCGCGCGCATGATCAGCACCGGTGGCGCGGCGCCGCGCGCCGCCGCGGCGGGATGCGAGGCGGCGGCGTGAGCGCGGGGGAGGAGCGCGGGGAGGCCCGCTACGACGTACCGCTGGCCGTGCCCGGTCCGGAGACGGAGCCGGCGCGGCGCAACGGACACCGGCGCGGCGCGACGCCCGCCGCCCCGCCCAGGATGGCCGCGGACCCGGCGGCCGCCGGCGGGCCGAGCGCGTCGGGGCCGGGCGCCGCCGACGAGCCGGACACCTCGGCGGACGAGCCGGCGCGGGGTACGGCGGGCGGGACCGGCCGGCACCAGCCGGCGGCCGGCGAGCCGGCCGAGTCGCCGGATCAGGCCGGCCCGGCGCAGCCGGTGGCGAACCGGCCCATGGCGAAGAAGGCCGTCGCGAAGAAAGCCGTCGCGAAGAAGGCCGTCGCGAAGAAGGCGGTCGCGAAGAAGGCCGTTGCGAAGCAGGCGGACGTGGCCGGCAACGGTGCCGGCACGGCGGACGGTGCCGGGACGCCTCCGGGGCCGGCGGTCGCGGACCGGCCGGGCGACCACTGGGACCGGAAGGTCGCCAAGGGCCTGGCGTTCCTGCGGCGGCGGTTCTCCGGCGACTACGAGGTCGACGAGTTCGGCTTCGACCCGGACCTGACCGACTCGGTCTTCCACCCGCTGGTCCGGCTGCTCTACCGGGACTGGTTCCGCACCGAGGTGAGCGGGGTGGAGAACGTCCCCACCGACGGGCCCGGCCTGGTGGTCGGCAACCACTCCGGGACGGTGGCGCTGGACGCGCTGGTGCTCGCCACCGCGCTGCACGACCGGCACCCGGCCCGCCGCTACCTGCGGCTGCTCGGCGCGGACCTGGTCTTCCGGATGCCGGTGGTCTCCGAGATCGCCCGCAAGACCGGCGGGACGGTGGCCTGCAACCCGGACGCGGAACGGCTGCTCGGCAACGGTGAGCTGGTCGGGGTCTTCCCGGAGGGCTTCAAGGGCGTCGGCAAGCTCTACTCCGACCGGTACAAGCTCCAACGGTTCGGGCGGGGCGGCTTCGTCTCGGCGGCCCTGCGCACCGGCACGCCGATCGTGCCGGTGGCGATCGTCGGCGGCGAGGAGATCTACCCGATGCTCGCCGACATCAAGCCGCTCGCCCGGCTACTCAAACTGCCGTACTTCCCGGTGACGCCGACCTTCCCCTGGCTGGGGCCGCTGGGCATGGTGCCGCTGCCGAGCAAGTGGCTGATCGAGTTCTGCCCGCCGATCCCGACCGCGCACCTGCGCGACTCGGCGGACGACCCGCTGGTCGTGTTCAACCTCGCCGACCAGGTGCGGGAGACGATCCAGCAGACGCTGCACAAGCTGCTCGAACGCCGCCCCGACCCGTTCGGCCCCTGAGGCCGGGCCCCGGTCAGTCCGGCCGGTGGCGGCGCCGGTGCAGGGCCAGGCCGGCGGTGACCGCGCCGGCGAGCAGCCCGGCGGCGGCCGTGGACGGCACGGCGATCTTCACCGCGCGGCGGCCGGTGCGGAAGTCGCGGACGTCCCAACCCCGGTCGCGGGCCTGGCGCAGCAGCGCCGGGTCGGGGTTCACCGCCACCGGGTGGCCGACGGCGGAGAGCATCGGCAGGTCGTTGGCGGAGTCGCTGTAGGCGGCGCAGCGGGACAGGTCCAGCCCTTCGACGGCGGCGAGCTGGGCGACCGCCTCGGCCTTGGCCGGCCCGTGCATCAGGTCGCCGACCAGCCGTCCGGTGTACGCCCCGTCGACCACCTCGGCGACCGTGCCGATGGCGCCGGTCAGCCCGAGGCGGGTGGCGATCACCCGGCCGATCTCCACCGGCGCGGCGCTGACCAGCCAGACCCGCTGCCCGGCGGCCAGGTGCCGCTCGGCCAGCTTGCGGGTGCCGGCCCAGATCCGTGGTGCCATCAGCTCGTCGAAGATCTCGTCCGCGAGCCGTTCCACGTCGTCCACCCGCCAGCCCTGGACGAAGGCGAGCGCCGCCTCCTTGGCCTGCGACATGTCCCCGGCGTGCTCGGTGGCGAGCAGCCGGAACTTCGCCTGCCGCCAGGCGAACCGGGCCAGGTCACCGGCGGTGAAGTAGTTGCGGGCGGCCAGACCGCGGGCGAACCAGTAGATCGAGGCGCCCTGCATCATCGTGTTGTCCACGTCGAAGAAGGCGGCGGCGGCCGGATCGGGTGTCGGGGTGACCGGCGACGCCACCGGGGTCTCCGTCCAGCCGGCGGTGTGCCCGTGGACGTCGGTGCTGACGGTCACCTTCCGGGTGCCGGTCACGGCGACCTCCCTCCCGTCGGCCCGCGTGGGGCTCCCCACCGAGCCTATCCGGCGGGGTGTGACGGCCAGGTGTCCGCGCGGCGAAGTGTGGCGACCGTCCCGCCGGCCGGGTCAGCGGTCGCCGGGGCAGGCCGGCGGGGTGGGGCCGAGCGCGTCGCTGGCCGCCGGGGCCGGCAGGCCGCAGCCGATCGCGGAGCGGAGGGCGTCGGCTCGGTTGCCGACGGCGTCGAGCAGCGCCAGCGAGCCGCGGGTGCGGTCCCGGTCGGCGTGGTCCGCCCGGTCCAGCAGCCCGCTGACCGCCCGCCGCTGCCCACTCAGGAACGCGTCGATGGCGTCCAGGCCGGCCGGGTCGGAGCGCTGGGCCGCCACGGTGGTCAGCAGGCGTACGCCCTGGCGGGTGTCGGCGTCCATGTCGTCCAGCACCGCGCTGAACCCGAGCCGGTCGTTGCGGACCGTGGCCGCCTCGTCGAGGCGGGTCCGGGCGAAGCCGAGGAAGAGCTGCCCCCGGCTGATGTCCGAGCTGGCCAGGGCGAGCTGGGCGCGTTCGGTGGACCGCTTCATGCCGTACAGGGCGTCGCCGGGCAGGGCGTTCTCGCTCGCCGCGGAGATGCCGGAGAGGGCGATCGCGCCGGCGGCCACGCCGACCAGGATCGCGCCCCGGGCCCGGGCCCGCCGGCCGGTCACCGCCGGCAGCAACGAACCGCGGATGCCGCCGGCCGCCGCCCCGGCCGCGCTCTGCGCCGGGGCGCCGATGCCCTCCCGCTCGGCGGTGGCCACCAGCATGGCACGCAGCCCGGTGCGGAACTCGCGGTCCACCTCGACGGCCGGCCGTTCGGCGGTGAGCCGCCGGCTGACCGCGACGAGCGCGGCGAGTTCCCCGTCGGCCGAGGAGCGGACGTGGTGCCGCCGGCCGCCGTTGGCCTCGTCGAGGAGCTGCGCGAAGCGCTCGGCACGCCGACGGGAGAAGAGGTTGCTGTCCACCGCAGGCACCCCCTCTCGCTGGTCACGGCCGGGCGGCCGTCGTGGTCACCAGCGACCGGTGGCAGTGTGACGGCGACGGCCGGCCGTGACGGCCGACCGAGCCCGCCGGACCGGGCGGCCCGGGGGACGCCGGGACAACCACTGGTCGCACCCGAAGAAACGGTTTGTGCCGGGTGCCGGTTACGGGGCGGAGGGTCCCGAAATCACCAAGCGTGATCGGCGCCACGGGATGCCGAGGGGTGCGCGTACCCCGCCCGGCGGGTCGCCGGACGGGTCGAGGCGGGACGGGTCAGGGCTGGAAGCCGTCGGGCAGGAGGCGGGCCAGGGCCCGGACCGCGCGGTACTGCAGGGCCTTGATGGCGCCCTCGTTCTTACCCATCGTCCGGGCCGTCTCGGCCACCGAGAAGCCCTGGAGGAAGCGGAGCACGATGCACTCCTGCTGCTCGGGGTTGAGCTGCTTGACGGCGGTGAGCAGCGCGACGTTGGTGATGTGCTCGACCACCGCCGCCTCCGGGCTGCCCTCCGGCCCCCGGTCCTCCCGGTCCGCGTCGAGCACGTCGCCGGTGGTGACCTCCAGCCGGTAGCGGCCGGACTTGAAGTGGTCGGCGACCAGGTTGCGGGCGATGGTGACCAGCCAGGCGCCGAGGTCCCGGCCCTGCCAGGTGAAGCTGCCGATCCGCTTGAGGGCCCGCAGGAAGGTGTCGGAGGTGAGGTCCTCGGCGAGCTGCCGGTTGCCGACCCGGAAGTAGACGAAGCGGAAGACCGTGTCCACGTACCGGTCGTAGATCAGGCCGAACGCCTCGGCCTCGCCGGCCTGGGCCCGCTCGACCAGCGCCCAGACCTCGGTCGCCGGGTCCGACGGGTCGGGCCGGCTCGGGTAGCCGGTGGCCGGCTCGACGGGCACCGCCGGCAGGACGGCCGTGTCGCCGGCCGGTACGGCGGGCAGCACGGCGGTCTCGGCCGCCGACGGCTCGGTCACGACCGGCGTCGCCGGGGCCGGGGTGTCACCACGGCGGCCCTGCGCCGGCATGGTCGGCCGGGACGGGGCACCGAGCCGGCCGGTGGCGGACTTCGCGTTCCCCCCGGGCACCGCCGGGCGCGGTGGCGCCTCGTTGTGGTGCGAGCGGTTGCGGCCCCGCCGGGTCCCCTCGCCCCGCACCGCCGCGAGGCTCCACAGCCCTTCGGCCGAGGTGCGCGGGGCGGGTTCGATCCGTTCGTTGACGGGGGTCCGCTGGGTCGGGCCGGTCACTCCGGTGGCGGGGCGCTCCGCGTAGCCGAACGTGGTCACCGCGCCTCCCCGATCCGGACGGTACGAGACGGCACCGGGTGCCGCGGGGTCGCGGCGGGACCGGGCACGGCCCGGTCGGGCAGGGCCGTTGCGGGGCGTGCCGACGGGCGGCAGATCCCCTTGAGGTGCGGGTCCAATGCGCTCACAGGCACGGGGGCCTCCTCGGGCTGAGGGGTGTCGACTCACGGCAAATGGGGTGAGCCGACCCGAGTGATGATAGGGCCAACGTCACCCGCGCGTGGCAAGTCCGTTACACAGGGCGGAAGTATTTCCCGCCCGGTCGCACAATTGGCGGACCCGTTGTCCGTCGGGTGCGGTTGACTTTCCGGCCGGAACCTGGTCCGGAGTGGAAAGTCCAGGTCGGAGCCAACTTCTCGCGTCGCTCGGCGTGTCGCGGCGGTCCTGCCGGGACACCGGTCCGGCGCGCCCGGAACGCGCGCCCGCCGGCTGAACCGGGGTTCGTTCCCGCGCGCGGTAATCCTGTCGACCCCGTCGCCGAGTCCCGTCGGGGGGACGCTCGGCCGTCCGCCGACCGCACCGGTGCGAGGCGCGGATCCCCCGGTCCGGAACCCGGCGAGCCGGCCCTCGTGCCACCCGTCGGCCGTGGCCGGCCGGGCCCGGCTGTGCCAGACTCAGCCATCGTGCAGGACGCAGCCGACAGCTCCGCGCCGAACCTCGCCGACCGGCTCCACCGGACGGCCGCCACCGACGGCGACCGCGCCGCGCTGCACTGGCGTGACCGGACGCTGAGCTGGTCCGAACTGGACGCGGCGGTCACCGCCACCGCCCGCGCGCTGACCCTCGCGGCCCCACCGTCCCCCCGGGACGCCCACCCGCCCCGGGTGGCCATCGCCCTCGGCAACACCCCCGACTTCGTGGTCAGCTACCTCGCGGCGCTCCGCGCCGGCCTGGTGGCGGTGCCGGTGAACCCCGGCTTCACCAGCCGGGAGCTGCGGCACGTGCTGACCGACTCGGGCGCCGCCGTGCTGGTCTGCGCCGCCGACGTCCGGGACCGGGTGCCGGTCGGCGAGCTGCCGGCGCTGGCCGCCGTGCACACCGTCCCGCCGACCACCGACGGTGCCGACGACCCCGCGGAGTTCCCCGCCCGGGCCGGCGACGACCTCGCCGTCCTGCTCTACACCTCCGGCACCGAGGGCCGGCCCAAGGGCGCGATGCTGTCGCACCGCGCCCTGGCCGCCAACCACGAGCAGGTCGGCCGGATCACCCCGCCGGTGGTCGGCCCCGACGACACCGTGCTGCTCGCCCTGCCGCTGTTCCACGCGTACGGGCTGAACTCCGGGCTCGGCGCCGTCGTGCACCACGGCGCCACCGGGGTGCTGGTCGACGAACTCGGCTCGACCGGGGCGCTCGCCGAGATCGCCCGGCACCGGGTCAGCGTGCTGGTCGGCGTACCGTCGATGTTTCTGACCTGGGCCGACGCGGACCGCGCCGGAGCGGCGGCGCTGGCCTCGGTCCGGGTCGCCGTCTGCGGCGCCGCGCCGCTGCCGCCGGCCGTCGCGGGCCGCTTCACCGAGGTCACCGGGCATCCGGTGCACGTCGGGTACGGCCTCACCGAGACCGCGCCGGTGCTCACCTCCACCCTCGTCGACGGGGAACCCCGGCCCGGCTCGATCGGCCGGCCGCTGCCCGGGGTCGAACTGCGCCTGGTCGGCGCGGACGGCGCGGACCTGTGGCGCGACGGCGTGCCGGTGGCCGAGGAGGACGCCGACGAGCTGCACCTGGCCGACGACCCGTCCGGCAGCGACCCGGGGCAGATCGTGGTCCGCGGCGACAACCTCTTCGCCGGCTACTGGCCGGACGGGCGGGACGGGCCGGACGCCGACGGCTGGTGGGCCACCGGCGACATCGCGTACGCCGACGCCGACGGCGACCTCTACCTGGTCGACCGGCTCGGCGAGCTGATCCTGGTGAACGGCTTCAACGTCTACCCGCACGAGGTGGAGCTGGTGCTCGAGGCGCATCCCGGGGTGGCCGAGTCGGCCGTCCTGGGGGTGCCGCACCCGCGGACCGGCGAGACTGTCCGGGCGTACGTGGTGCGGGCGGCCGGCTCGACCGTGACCGAGGAGGAACTGCTCGGCCACTGCGCGCGCAACCTGGCCCGGTTCAAGTGCCCGACCGCCGTCGAGTTCGTCGACCAGCTGCCCCACTCGGCGATCGGCAAGGTACGCAAGACCGAGCTCCGCCCGGCGACCGCGGTGCCGTCCCCGGCCCCGCGGACCGAGATAAGCACGGAGGTACCCGATGTCCACTGACGCCCGGCTGACCCTGATCACCCGGCCTGGCTGCCACCTCTGCGAGGACGCCCGGGCGGCACTGGACCGGGTGGTGGCGGTGACCGGCGACCGCTGGGTCGAAAAGGACGTCACCGACGACATCGAACTGGAGCGCGAGTACGGCGACCGGCTGCCGGTGGTGCTGCTGGACGGCAAGGAGCACGGCTACTGGCGGGTCGAGGAGGAGCGCCTGCTGGGGGACCTCACCACCCCACAGCTCTGAGCGGCCCCTTACAGTGCAGCGATGACCACCGCACGGCGCCACCTGGTGTGGGACTGGAACGGCACCCTTCTCGACGACCTCGACCTGGTGGTACGCGCCACCAACACGGCGTTCGCCAGCGCCGGCGGCCCGGCGGTCAGCGCCGAGGAGCACCGGCAGCGGTTCCGCCGGCCGATCGCCGACTACTACGCCGAGATGCTGGGGCGGGTGATCGACGACGCGGCGTTCGGCGAGCTGGACCGGATCTTCCACGAGGCGTACCGGGCCGGGCTGACCAGCTGCGCGCTGGCGGCCGACGCGGCCGACGCGATCGCCGCCTGGCCGGGCAGCCAGTCGCTGCTGTCGATGTGGTTCCACGACGAGCTGGTGCCCACCGTGCACACGTACGGGCTGACCCCGCACTTCGCCCGGGTGGACGGGCTGCGGGACACGGTCGGCGGCGGGCACAAGGCCGGGTGGCTGGAGAAGCACCTGGCCGAGCTGGGGCTGGCCGGCCACGACGTGGTGCTGATCGGTGACTCGCTGGACGACGCCGACGCGGCCGCCTCGGTGGGGGCCCGCTGCGTCCTCTACACCGGCGGCCTCTCCGACCCGGCCCTGCTCCGCGCCTCCAGCCACCCCACCGCCGACACCCTCACCCAGGCCGTGACCCTCGCCCACACCCTCCCCTGACCCCCGTCCCTCCCGGGCCCCGCCCGCAGGTCAGGCGCGCAGGTGGGTCAGCACGGCCAGGACGCGGCGGTGGTGGGTGGTGGCGTCGGCAGGAAGGTCGAGCTTGGTGAAGATGTTGCGGACGTGCTTCTCGACCGCGCCGTCGCTGACCACCAGGGCCCGGGCGATGGCGGTGTTCGAGCGGCCCTCGGCCATCAGCGCCAGCACCTCCCGCTCGCGCGGGGTGAGCGCGGCCAGCGGGTCGTCGCGCCGCCGGCGGACCAGCAACTGGCCGATCACCTCCGGGTCGAGCACCGTGCCGCCGGCGGCCACCCGGTTCAGCGCGTCCAGGAACTCGTCGATCGCGGCCACCCGGTCCTTGAGCAGGTAGCCGATCCCGCCCCCGCCGGCCCCGCCGGCGGTGGCCAGCAGGTCATCGGCGTACGACACCTCGACGTACTGGGAGAGCACCAGGACCGGCGTACGCGGCACCCGCCGGCGGGCCTCCACCGCCGCCCGCAGCCCCTCGTCGGTGTGCGAGGGCGGCATCCGCACGTCCACCACCGAGATGTCCGGTCGGTGCGCGACGACCGCCTCGACCAGGGCGTCCCCGTCACCGACGGCGGCCACCACCTCGTGCCCCGACTCGGTCAGCAGCCGGATCAGCCCCTCCCGGAGCAGTACGGCGTCGTCCGCGATCACCATCCGCATGGGTCCGGTGTCTACCACGTCCTGCACCCACAGCGCGTCCCGCAGTCGTTCCGGGGCGCCGTCCGGGGGCGGTGTCACCGGGGGAGTTCCGCGTGGATCCGGGTCGGGCCGCCGGCCGGGCTGTCCACCTCCAGGGTCCCGCCGACGGCGCGGACCCGGTCGGCGATGCCGGTCAGCCCGTGCCCCTTGGCCAGATGGGCGCCGCCGACCCCGTCGTCGGCCACGGTGATCTCCAGCCGGCCGACCTTGCGGGTCACCTCGACCCGGCAGGCGGCGGCCCGGCTGTGCTTGGCCACGTTGGTCAGCGCCTCGGCCACGACGAAGTACGCGGTGCTCTCCAGCGCCGGCTCGAGCCGCCCGGCGGCGGTGCCCAACTCGTCGTCGACCAGCAGCTCGGTGGGGACCAGGGCGCGGGCGGCGAGGGCGGCCAGCGCGCTGGGCAGGCCCCGGTCGACCAGGATCGGCGGCGCGATGCCCCGGGACAGGGCCCGCAGCTCGTCGAGGGTCTCCCGGGTCTGCGCGACCGCCTCGTCCAGGGTGCGCCCGGCGGCCTCCGGGTCGGCGGCGAGCTGCTGGCGGGCCCGGCTGAGGTCCATGGCGAGGCGGACCAGGCGCTGCTGCGGGCCGTCGTGGATGTCGCGCTCCAGCCGGCGCAGGGCGGACGCCTCGGCGGACACGGCGGCGCGCTTCTGGTCCTCCAGGGTGGTGATGCGCTGGCGCATCTCGGCCACCCCGGTCAGCAGCGAGCGGGCCAGGCCGCCCTGGATCCGGGCGCAGGCCCGGGCCACCAGTGGCAGGGTGAGCAGGGCGAACAACCCGATCGAGGTGTTCAGGGCGACCCGCGCCCCGGTCCCGTCGCCCATCCCGAGGAGCTGGCTCAGGTCCTGGTCGCCGGGGCCGCGCGGGATCGCCCAGTCGTACGCGCCGTAGAGGGTGCCGGTGACGGCCAGCGCCCACCAGACCAGCACCAGCACGAACGTGGGGAGCGTCACCACCAGCTTGATGAAGGCGTGCAGCAGGTCGAGCCAGGACTGCGGGTCCCGCATCGGGGTGAGGACCCGACGCCAGTAGCCGGAGCGCGGCTCGGGGGCCAGGTAGACCGGGCGGACCCGGGGCTGGCGGAGCACGGCGGGCAGTCGCAGCCGCTCCAGGTCGGCCAGCGCGCGGGCGGCGTACAGGGTGCCGGCGAGGACCGGCAGGCCGAGCGTGGTGACCAGCAGGGCGGCGGTGAGGGCGATGCCGGCGATGGCCAGCACGAACCCGACCAGCGCCAGGGGCAGGCCGAACACGACGTAGCCGGAGTCGCGCAGGAGCTGCCGGACGAGGCCCCGGGCGGGGGTGGTGGGTGCGGGCGCGGTGGCCAGCGGGACGGCGGTCATGACCCGAGGCTATGGTCCGCGACCTCGGCTCACCCATCCCGCGGGCCGCCCTTTCCGGGGTGGGGTTCTCCCTACCCCGGAGTGAGACGCGCCTCGCCGCGCCGGTGACACAGCGCCACGAGGTACGTGCGATTGGTCAGAGAAGTCGGGATTGAGCAATAATCGCCACGCGACGCCGAGGAAGCGCGGTTGTCGATCTTGTCGGAGTGGAGGTGCAGGTGGAGGCGCGTCGCCGGTCCGCAAGATCGCGATTTGTGCACCTCTTCACAAGCGCCTACTCTGTAGTCCCGACGCGCCCTGCTAGCACAGCCAGCAACATCGGTCGCCAGCGGGAGTCCCGGAACGGCCGGCCACCGTCGCTGGTCGAGGATCGCACCGCACGGAGTCTCATGAGTCAGCACCGTCACCCAGGCGCGCCCGGCCGCGCCGGTGCCGTACCGGCGCTCCCGGACCTGCCCGAGGCGACCGTGGCCCGGCTCCCGGAATACCTCCGTGCCCTGCACGCGCTCGCCGACGCCGGACACGAGACGGTCTCCAGCGAGGGCCTGGCCAACTCCGCCGGGGTCAACTCCGCCAAACTCCGCAAGGACCTCTCGCACCTCGGCTCGTACGGCACCCGCGGGGTCGGCTACGACGTCGCGCTGCTGATCGACCAGATCGAGTCGGTGCTCGGGCTCACCCAGTGCCGGGCCGTCGCACTGGTCGGCGTGGGTAACCTCGGTCACGCCCTGGCCGGCTACGACGGCTTCGCCAGCCGCGGCTTCCGGATCGCCGCGCTCTTCGACGCGGACCCGTCGCGGGTCGGCGAGGAGATCAACGGCCTGGTCGTCCGGCACGTCGACGAGCTGCCCCGGGTCGCCGTCGAGGAGTCGATCTCGATCGGCGTGATCGCCACCCCGGCGCTGGCCGCCCAGGGCGTCGCCGACCAACTCGTCGCCGTCGGCGTGACCAGCATCCTCAACTTCGCGCCGTGCGTACTCTCGGTTCCGGAGGGGGTCGACGTGCGCAAGGTCGACCTCGCGATCGAGCTGCAGATCCTGTCCTTCCACGAGCACCGCAAGGCATCGCTGACCGCGCTTCCCGCCACCGGCGGATCCGCCCTCACCGCCCTGCCCGGCGGCCTCGCGGTCACCGACAACCAGGAGGCGATCGGCACGTGAAACTGCTCGTCGTCGGCGCGTCCTACCGCACCGCCCCGGTCGCCACCCTGGAGCGGCTGGCGGTCCCGCCCGCGGACCTCACCCGCACCCTGGACCGCCTGGTCGCCCAGCCGTACGTCAGCGAGGCGGTGCTCGTCTCCACCTGCAACCGGGTGGAGGTGTACGCCGCCGTGTCCGGTTTCCACGGCGGCCTCGGCGACATCTGCGCCGTCCTGGCCGAGCACGCCGGCTGCCCGCCGGCGGCCCTGGCCAACCACCTCTACGTGCACTACGACGCCGCCGCCGTCGACCACGTCTTCCGGGTCTCCGCCGGGCTGGACTCGATGGTGGTCGGCGAAGCGCAGATCCTCGGCCAGCTCCGGGACGCCTACCACTCCGCCTCCGGCGCCGACTCCGCCGGCCGGCTGCTGCACGAGCTGATGCAGCAGGCGCTGCGGGTCGGCAAGCGGGCACACGCCGAAACCAACATCGACCGGGCCGGTCAGAGCGTGGTCACCGCCGCCCTCGACCTGGCTGCCGGGCTGCTCGACGGGGACCTGGCCGGTCGGCCCGCCATGGTCGTCGGCGCCGGCGCGATGGGCTCGCTGAGCGTGGCCACCCTCTCCCGGCTGGGCGCCGGGCCGCTCACCGTGACCAACCGGGGTGCCCAGCGAGCCGTCCGGCTGGCCGAGTCGTACGGCGCGCACGCCGTGCCGATGGCCGAGCTGGTCGACGCCCTCGCCACGGTCGACGTGGTGGTGGCCGCCACCGCCGCCACCGAGGCGGTACTCACCCTCGACGTGGTGAGCCGGGCGTCGGCCCGGCGGGACGCCGAGCGCGGCCCGCTGGTCCTGCTCGACCTGGCCGTGCCGCGCGACGTGGCGGAGGGCGTCGCCGCGCTGCCCGGCGTCGAGGTGATCGACATCGACCGGATGGCGACGATCCTCGCCGACGGCCCGGCCGCCGCCGACGCCGCCGAGGTGGCCCGGATCGTCGCCACCGAGGTCGAGGCGTTCCTCAGCTGGCTGCGCGGCGCCGACGTGGCACCCACCGTGGCCGCCCTGCGCGGGCGCGCCGAGGACGTGGTCAGCACCGAGCTGCGCCGGCTCGCCCAACGCCGCCCCGACCTCAGCGACGACCAGCGCGCCGACGTCGCCCGCACCGTGCACCGGGTGGTGCAGCGGCTGCTGCACCAGCCGACCGTCCGGGTCCGCCAACTCGCCGCCGAGCCGGGCGGCGACCAGTACGCGGCCCTGCTCCGCGAGCTGTTCGACCTCGAGGTGCCACAGACCTCCCCGGTCGACACCGTCCCCGACGTGGTGGCGTCCGACAACGACGGTCGCCCGTCGTTCGACGCCGTCGACGTCCCGCCCACCGGAGGTGCGCGATGACCGCCCCCCTGCGCCTCGGCACCCGGGGCAGCACCCTGGCGATGGCCCAGTCCGGCCAGGTGGCCGCGGCCCTCACCGAGGCCACCGGCCGCGAGGTCGAACTGGTCGAGGTGGTGACCGCCGGGGACCGCTCCACCGCCCCGGTGCACCGGCTCGGCGTCGGCGTCTTCGTCTCCGCCCTGCGCGACGCGCTGACCGCCGGCACCATCGACTTCGCCGTCCACTCGTACAAGGACCTGCCCACCGCGGCGGCCCCCGGGCTGCACATCGCCGCGGTGCCGGCCCGGCAGGACCCCCGGGACGCGCTCGTCGCGCGGGACGGCCGTACCCTCGCCGAGCTGCCGCCCGGCGCGCGGGTCGGCACCGGCGCGCTGCGCCGCATCGCCCAGCTGCACGCGCTCGGGCTGCAGCTCGAGGTCACCCCGATCCGCGGCAACATCGACACCCGGCTCGGCCGGGTGCTCGGCCCGGACGCCGACCTCGACGCCATCGTCCTGGCCCGGGCCGGGCTGGCCCGGATCGGCCGGACCGACGTGATCACCGAGACGCTCGACCCGATGCTGATGCTGCCGGCCCCCGCCCAGGGCGCGCTCGCGGTGGAGTGCCGGGTCGACGACCACGACCTGGTCGAGCTGCTCGCGATGCTCGACCACGCACCGTCCCGCGCCGCGGTCGTCGCGGAGCGGGCCCTGCTGGCCACCCTGGAGGCCGGGTGCAGCGCGCCCGTCGCCGCCTACGGCGAACTCGCCGAGGGGGAGGCCGGTGAAGAGATCTACCTGCGCGGGGCGGTGATCAGCCCGGACGGTACCCGTGACCTCCGGCTGTCCCGCACCGGAACGCCCGCCGACGCGGCGGAGATCGGCAAGGCGCTCGCCGCCGAACTCCTCGAACTCGGCGCCGACTCGATCCTCGGCCAAGAAGGACACGCCGGCCCGGGGACCCAGCAATTTGGGAGCACAGAATGACCCGCACCCGTAAGCCCGTAGGCCGGATCGCGTTCGTCGGGGCCGGACCCGGCGACCCGGGCCTGCTGACCCGCCGGGCGCTGGACGCCCTGGTCGACGCCGACCACGTGGTCTACGACCGGGGAGTCCCCGAGTCGCTGCTCGAGCACGTCCGCGGCCAGGCCCGGTCCGACGCCGAGTTCAGCCCGGCCGAGGGCGTACCGGGGGACGTGGCGAAGGTGCTGATCTCCGCGGCCCGCGCCGGGCAGAACGCGGTGCACCTGGTCGCCGGGGACCCGTTCGGCCACGACTCGGTGGTCAAGGAGGTGCAGGCGGTCGCGCGTACCGCCGCCCACTTCGAGGTGGTGCCGGGCATCGGCCAGGCCGAGGGGGTGGCCACCTACGCGGGCGTGCCGCTGCCGGGCGTACGGACCGCGGCCGACGTCGAGGACGTCACCACGCTGGACTTCGACGCGCTGGCCGCCGCCGTCAACCGGGGCTCGTTGGCGCTGGCCGTGGACGCCGGCGACCTGGCCGCCGTCCGGGACGGGCTGCTGGCCGCCGGGGTGGACGGCACCACCGGTGTCGGGGTGACCGGCGACGGCACCGGCGAGACCCAGTACACCACCACGTCGACCGTGGACTCCTTCGTCGCGGCGGCGCTCGGCTTCACCGGCCGGGTGGTGCTCACCGTCGGCGAGGGCGTCGGCCACCGGGACAAGCTGAGCTGGTGGGAGAACCGCCCGCTGTACGGCTGGAAGGTGCTGGTCCCCCGGACCAAGGAGCAGGCCGGCGTGATGAGCGCGCGGCTGCGGGCGTACGGGGCGATCCCGTGCGAGGTGCCGACCATCGCGGTCGAGCCGCCGCGCACCCCGGCCCAGATGGAGCGGGCGGTCAAGGGCCTGGTCGACGGCCGGTACGCCTGGGTGATCTTCACCTCGGTGAACGCGGTCCGGGCGGTCTGGGAGAAGTTCGCCGAGCACGGCCTCGACGCCCGCCACTTCGGCGGCGTCAAGATCGCCTGTATCGGCGAGGCGACCGCCGACGCGGTCCGCGCCTTCGGCATCCAGCCGGAGCTGGTGCCCTCCGGCGAGCAGTCCTCGGAGGGCCTGCTGGCCGAGTTCTCGCCGCACGACGAGATCCTCGACCCGGTCGGCCGGGTGCTGCTGCCGCGCGCCGACATCGCCACCGAGACCCTCGCCGCCGGGCTCACCGAGCGCGGCTGGGAGGTCGACGACGTGACCGCGTACCGGACCGTCCGGGCCGCGCCGCCGCCGGCCGAGATCCGCGACGCGATCAAGTCCGGCGGGTTCGACGCGGTGCTCTTCACCTCGTCCTCCACGGTCCGGAACCTGGTCGGCATCGCCGGGAAGCCGCACGCGCGTACCGTTGTTGCGGTCATTGGGCCCAAGACGGCGGAGACCGCGACGGAGTTCGGCCTGCGGGTGGACGTCCAGCCGGCGCACGCCTCGGTGCCCGACCTGGTGGAGGCGCTCGCCGCCTACGCCGTCGAACTGCGCGAGAAGCTGGCCGCCATGCCGGCCAAGCAGCGCCGCGGTTCGAAGGTGCAGGGGCCGACCGCCCTGAGGTTCCGCTGACAGGAGGCTCCTCATGCCGTACCCCGAGATCCGGCCCCGCCGGCTGCGTCGCAACGCCGCCGTGCGGCGGCTGGTCTCCGAGACCCGCGTCGACCCGGCCGAGTTGGTCGTGCCGATGTTCGTCAAGGAAGGGCTGACCGAGCCGCGCGCCGTGGCGTCGCTCCCGGGGGTGCTCCAGCACTCCCGGGACTCGCTGCGCAAGGCCGCCGTCGAGGCGGTCCAGGCCGGCGTGGGCGGCATCATGCTCTTCGGGGTGCCGGCAGCGCGGGACGAGACCGGCTCCGGGGGCATCGACCCGGCCGGCATCCTCAACGTCGCCATCCGGGACGTGATCTCCGAGGTCGGTGACTCGACGGTGGTGATGAGCGACCTCTGCCTGGACGAGTTCACCTCGCACGGGCACTGCGGCCTGCTCACTCCCGACGGCGGAGTGGACAACGACGCCACCCTGGCCGCGTACGCCGAGATGGCGGTCGCCCAGGCCGACGCCGGGGTCCACGTGGTCGGGCCGTCCGGGATGATGGACGGCCAGGTCGGCGTGGTGCGGCAGGCCCTGGACGCCGCCGGCCATCAGGACGTCTCGGTGCTCGCGTACGCCGTGAAGTACGCGTCCGCCTTCTACGGCCCGTTCCGGGACGCGGTGGAGTCGGCGCTGGAGGGTGACCGGCGCACCTACCAACAGGACCCGGCGAACCTGCGGGAGTCGCTGCGCGAGGTCGAGCTGGACGTGGCCGAGGGCGCCGACATGGTGATGGTCAAGCCGGCGCTGCCCTACCTCGACGTAGTGTCGGCGGTCCGGGCCGCCGTGGACGTCCCGGTCGCCGCCTACCAGGTCTCCGGCGAGTACGCGATGGTCGAGGCCGCCGCCGCGAACGGCTGGATCGACCGGGAGCGGACGATGCTGGAGACGCTCACCTCGATCCGCCGGGCGGGCGCGCAGATCATCCTCACCTACTGGGCGGTCGAGGCGGCCCAGCTGCTCCGCGCCCGCTACTGACCGCCGCGAGGCCAGCTCCCGCCGCCTCGACCCCCTCGTCCGGTCGCCCGGCACCGGCCTGACCCACCCCGACCGGCGCCAGCTTGTCGAGGGCCACCCGCGCTGGCCTGATCCGGGGCGACCGGCGCTGACCTGATTCGGGGCGACCCGCGCTGGCCTGATTCGGGGCGACCGGCCGCCGGTCGGCTCGCCGCCGCTGACGGCCCGGTCCCGGCCGCCGTGCCGATCCCGTGGCTTGAGCCGCCCTGCCCGTCGTGGCTACCCTGCCCGCCGCGGTGGCCCTGGTCGCCATGCCAGTCCCGCTGGTCATCGCCATGCCAGTCCCGCTGGTCACGGCAGTCCGGGAAGCGATGCGCACGACGCGCCGCCGGCGCGTGAGTGCCACCGGGCAGGGTCTCACGTCCTCGAACGGTGCGCCTCTGCCGTCGTCCAGTTGTCGCGCCGCCGGTCCGGCCGGGGCCGAGGAAAGCGCCGTTGAGCTGACAGGGCGACGCGAACGCACCTCAACGATGCCGCCCGCTCCAACAGCCGCCGCCAGGTAGGTCTCGCGACGTCGGTGGGCCCTGCGATGGCGCCTCGCCTACCTCGCCTGCGATACCGCCCCACCATCACTCCCTGTAGCGAACCTGAGCCCGCAGGCCACCCTCCTTCGCTGCCTTTGCTCTGCAGCCATTCACGCATCGGTGGACGCTCAGTTACTGCTGCGTCGGTGGCTGCAGAGCAAAGGCGGGAAGAGGTGGGTCGGATGCCGTCTGCGCACGGGATGGATTGCCCGGTTTAAGGCATTGATGTAGCGGCGCGGAAGGCCGGGGAGCCGCGCGCTGTAACGCTGCGTCATCATCACGGTAGGTGATCGGCATCGCTTCGCTCGGGCGCAGTTGCTCGTCGGATTTCCACAGGAGACCCGGGGTTGTCCACAGCTTGGCAGTGCGGGGTTGTGTCGGTGGGGCCGGGGCGGGAGCGTGGCGGGGTGACCGAAGTCGCCACTCCTGCACCGTGGCCAGGCGGGCCGCTGGAGCCGCCGGAGCCAGGGGAACCGCCAAAGCCGCTGGAGCCGGCCGAACCATGGGAGCCACCAACGCCGCGGGAGCCGGCCGAGCCCTCCGGGCCGCTTGCGCTGGGGATGATCGGGGCCAGCCCGCCCGAGCCGCCCGAGCCGCCCGAGCCGCCCGAGCCGGCCGAGCCGCCCGAGCCGGCCGAGCCGCCCGACGGGCCCGAGGCGGCCGGGCACGCCGAGGCGGCCGAGCATGTTGAGCCGGTGGCGTTGCTTACCGAGCCACTTGACGTGCCGTGGCCGGCGGCCGGCATCGTGCGTGCGGTGCGCCGTCGGGCGGACGCCAGCCAGCGGCAGTTGGCGCGGTTCGCCCAGGTGCATCCGACGACCATCGGGCGTATCGAGGCGGGCACGCTCACTCCGAGCCTCGCGATGTTGCTCCGGATCATCGGAGCGGCCGGACTCCGGCTCGTCGTGGTCGACGAGTCGGGTCGGGTGCTCAAGCCGATGCGGGACCGTGCCGATCTTCGCGATGGGGCGGAGCGGCGGTATCCGTCCCACCTCGACGTCATCACCGATCCCGAGCCGGGGGAGTGGTGGGCCGACCGGTACGGCCTCGCCCGACCGCCGGAGACGTTCTACCGCAACCGTGAGGTCCGGGACGCCCTGCGCCGCCTCAGTCAGTGGGAGGTGCGGGTGGCCAAGTACCGGGCGGCGCCGCGACCTCCCACGCCGCGGCGGGCGGTCCACGAGATCGGCCCGCCGTCCGGCTGGTGAGCCGGACGGCGGGCCGATACGCGGTGGAGCCGTCAGTCGTCGTTGCGGATGGTCCCCACGCCGACCACGTCGGCGAGCCGGAGCCCCGGCACGCCGGCCACGTACAGCTTGAGCTGCTCGTCCGCCTCGCGCTTGCGGTCACCGCGCACGGTCACCGGGAAGGTCAGCGAGGTCTGACCCGCCGCCAGGGTCTTGCAGCCCACGTACGGGTCGTAGTCCGACCCGGCCTGGGCGGTGGTGCCGTAGGTGGTGGCGCAGATGAGGGCCGGCACCGAAAGCGGCCGGGACACCGTCACGGTGAACGTCATGGTGCTGTTGCCCTTGTCGCCCTCGACCACCGCGGCGTCGGCCACACTCAACGACGCGCGGGAGCGGAACCGGGCCACCTGCGGGTCGTGGTCACTGGCCCCCCGGTCGCCCAGGCCCTCGGCGTCGGTCGGGTAGTCGGCGTTGATGTGCGCCGCCCGCACCTGCACCAGGTCGCTGTGGAGCTTGTCGTTGACAAAGAGGTTGTCCAGCGTCTGAGCCTGCCCGCTGAAGGTGTACGAGTAGGCCGCCGCCGGCACGTCCGCCACCAGGTCGTCCCAGAGGTTGTGCATGCCGGCCTGGTACAGCGGGCCCAGCTGATCCGACGGGGTCGGGTTCTCGCCGGTGGCGATCGGGTCGTCCGGCCGCGGGAACACATTCAGGTCACCGCCGTACACGACCCGCGCGTGCGGGTCGCTCGCCTCCACCGCCTGCACCACCGCGGCCCCGTACGCGGCCTGCTCCCGCCGCTGCCCGACCCGGGTGTCCGGCCCGGACGAGTAGTGGTTGCTCGCCGCCCAGAGGGTGTAGTGCTCGGCCGAGCCCGGGGCCGCCGCCACGGTGAACTTGGCCAGCTGGACCGCCCGGGTGTAGACGTTGCTGCCGTCCACGCCGGTGGAGCGGTCCACGTCGGCCGGCAGCACCGCGTTGAACGCCTTCGGGTTCTGTACGTCCGCGTTGGACGGCAGCGCCGCCGAGCGGTAGCTGACCGTGGGCGCGGAGCCGAGCAGCGGGTCGGTGGCGGTCGCCTCGGCCAGCGTCAGCCGGTCGGTGCGGTAGAGGAACGCCGAGGTGATGCCCCGGGCGTCCGCGCCGGTCCGGTCGTAGGCCGCCGCGTAGGCGGGCCCGCCGTTGGCCGCGATGGTCAGCGCCAGCTCCTGGATGGTGTCCGGCGCGCCGTCGGCGTTGTTGGTGTCGCCGCAGGCCAGTTTGCCGTCGGCCACCGTACAGATGTCCTGGTCCTCGGCCTCCTGCACGAGCACCAGGTCAGGGCTGTGCAGGTCGTTCACGATCTGCCGGGCCTCCACGCCCAGCCGCTCGGTGTACGCCGCCTCGCTGGCCGGCACGTAGTCGAACGGCGGGCTGACCCCGGTGCAGCCCGAGTTGCCGGCGAAGTCGCAGCCGTCGAACGGGTCGTCCCGGTAGTCGTACAGGTTCTCCACGTTGTAGGTGGCGACCGCGACCTCGGAGTTCCGGTCGGCCGGCTGCGGCGGGTTGTTCTCCGCCGGCTCCACCCCACCGGTCAGCGTCAGCTGCTCCGGCTGCACGCTGTACTTGCTGAACGCGTACGAGATGGCGCCGTAGGCGTCCTCGGTCAGCGTGTCGAAGGTGCGGGCCTCGGGCAGCAGCGCGGCCGAGTCCCCGGCGGTCGCCTTCACGCCGCCGGCGCCGAGCAGGATCCGCTGGTTGTTGCCGTTGTCGAAGAGCGTGCCCGGGATGTCGTCCAGCGGGTGCGCGTCCCGGAACACCCGGCGGGCGTACGGGTCGGACCGCTTCATGATCGGGTCCTCGCGGTCCACCACGTAGATCTCCGAGTCGGCGGTGGAGGCGTAGATGTGCCGCGGGGCGGAGACCCCGCTGCCGGAGCGGACCCGCATCCGCTCACCCTCGTGCCGCTCCCAGTACCGGTCGGCGGCCGCCGCCTCGGCCGGCGGGATCGCGTCGTTCACCCGCACCGCGGTGTCGACGTCCAGGCCGGAGTCGAGCTTGCGGACCAGGGAGGCGCTGGAGAGCTGGGTCTGGTCGAAGTACTCGGAGACCCGGCCCCGCAGCACCACCTCGTCACCGACGGTCGGCGCGTAGCCGCCGATCAGCGTGGTGAACGAGCCCATGAAGACGAAGATGCCGTCGGCGGAGAGCGGGTCCCCGTCCTCGGTGCCGATGCGGCTCTGCAGGTAGAAGCCCCACTGGTCGGCCCCGGCCGAGGACCGGGTCAGCGACTTCTGGGTGATCACGCCGCGCACGTCGTACAGGGCGGAGCTGGTGCCGTTGCCGCTGGCCGGGGCGAGCGGGGACCGGTCGGTGCGGCCGTTCTCGTCGTCGCCCGTGCGGCCCTGCACCTCGCCCACCGACAGCAGCGCGGTGGCCTGCACGGTGAGGGTGCAGGTGGCGGTGCCGCCCTCGGCGTCCGTCGCGGTCACGGTGACCGCGTAGGAGCCGGCCGGGAGGCCGGTCGCGGTCAGCGTCGCGGTGGCGGTGCCCCCCACGCCGGTGGCGGCGGTGAAGGCGGTACGGCTGACCGAGCCGGCCGCCGGCGCCGGGGCGACCGCGGTGACCGCCAGGTCGGTGATGGTGTCGTCGGCGTCGGTGGCGCTCACCTGCCGGGTCGCCGTGCCGCCGGCCTCCACGGTCAGCGCGCCGCCGCAGGTCACCGTGGCCGGCTGGTCGACCGGACCGCCCCCGTCGACGTGGTGGCTGCCCAGGCCGTCGAAGGTGTCGGTGGCGAAGCCGGCCCACTGCACGGCCGGGTCGAACGCGTCCAACGGGTCGGTGTCGCCCGAGGTGATCGACGGGAGCCGGCGCAGGGTGTTGTCCGCCGTGCTGGTGAGCCCGGCGCCCCACTCGGTGCCCGGGTCGACCCCGACCTGGCCGATCGCGTCCAGCACCGTGCCGCCCCTGCGGAGCACGACCGCGTCGTCGCCGTTGTAGAGCGAGCCGCCGTACGTCTGGTCCGCCTCGGCCAGGATCGCCGGCGCGGCCGCCGAGGCGGCGAAGACGAAGACGTCACCGGCCGCGACGGTGCCACTCAGCGCCACGTTCGTCGACGTCTGGGCGCCGTTGAAGAAGAACTGGAGCTGGTAGCCGCCCGCAGCCAGGTCGACCGGGGCGCCGGTGCCGTTGTACAGCTCGACGGCCTTGTTGTTGGACGACCCCTCGACGTACTCGGAGATGAACAGGTCGGTGGGCGCGGCGCTGGCCGCGGGGGGTGCGACGCCGATGGCCGTCAGGGAGACGGCGGCGGTGGTCGCGAGCGCGGCTAGGGTGCGGCGCGGGCGCATGAAGCCTCCACGATGGGTGGGCGGGAACTAACGCACGTTAAGGGGCGTTACTGCCCGCCGTCCATCCCCCGGGCAGCCGTTTGGTGAATATCTGTCATCGGTGTGCGTCGAGCCGATGCACCAGCTCGGCGACGTCCACGCTGTATTCGCACCAGTCCCGGTCGGGGCGGTAGCCCAGCTCCGCGTTGACCTTGAGCATGGCCTCGTTGGCCTGCGCGTTCCAGGTCTGCACCTCGGCCAGCGCCGGCTCGGCCGAGCGCAGCTCCAGCAGCATCCGCGCCTTGATGGCCCGGTCGATGCCGTAGCCGCGGTGGTCCCGGACCACGATGGTGTCGTACTGGTCGGCCCGGGTCGGGTGCTGCGCCGGCACCACCACCTCGGTCAGCCCGGCCACCTCGCCGGTCCGCTCGTGCAGGGCCAGCACGATGTACGGCTTCATGCCCCGCCGGTGCAGGGTGTCGAGGCTGTCCCGCAGCCGCTCCGGGTCGTACGAGCTGGGCCGCAGCTCACCGTCGTCGACGTCGCGCACCTCGGCCTTGGCCCGCGCGTACGGCGCGAGCAGCTCGTCGGGCAGGCCGCCCGGGCAGAACTCCAGGTGGTAGCCGGCCCCGATGCCGCTGGCCATCTCGGTCAGCGTCGGCCAGTCGACCGCGCCCAGGTCGAGCACGCTGCGGGTCTCCACGTACTCCCGGACGAAGCCGAGCGACTCGTAGAACGCCACGGCCGGGGTGTCGCCGACCACCTCGACGCCGATGGACTGGAAACCCTCGTCCCAGACCCGGCGGGCGGCCACCCGGACCAGCTCCCGGCCCAGGCCGGTGCGGCGGACCGACGGATGGACCAGCACCTCCAGCACGCCGATGCCGCCGAGCAGCAGCACGTGCACCTGCCCCAGGACGGCACCCGGGGTGCCGTCGGGGGCCGGATCGTCCTGGGCGATCCAGGAGAGGCGCCGCTCACCCGGCATCACCTCGGAGAGGTATTCCCGCAGGGAACTCTCCCGCCAGGGTGGATCCTGCGGCAGATCGGCCGCCAGGACCGCGTTCAGCGTGTCCAACAGCGACGCGATCTCGGCGGACGACGCGGTCCGGGGGTCCCACTCGCGCACCATCACCCGTCTAGCTTGCCGGTAACGGGTGCCCGGGGGAAGGGCTCAGTCCGCGAATGTACGCGAGCCGTCACGTCACGTACCGCTGAGCCGCCCGTACTCGTCCGCTTTGCTGAAGACGTCCTGGGCGTACCGGCGTACATCGTTGTACGACAGGATGGCGCCCCACCAGTCGCCGGGGATGGTCATGTTCCGGCCGCCCTTGCACAGGTAGTTGCCCGCCGCGAGGGCCGCGTCGTCGATGTCGTGCGGGTTCTTCGCGCCGTCGTCGTCGGCGTCCGCGCCGATCTCCTGCCAGGTGCTCGGGATGAACTGCATCGGGCCGAGCGCGCGGTCGTAGACCGTGTCGTGGTCGAGCACACCCCGGTCGGTGTCGAGGATCCGGGACCGGCCACCCTGGCCGTCGAGCGGGTCACCGACGATCTCCGGGGTGGATACGCCGGTGGGCTGGAGCTTCGCGCCGTTGGCGGAGCCGTGCCGGGACTCCACGTACCCGATCGCGGCCAGCGTGGTCCAGCTGAGCTGGCAGCTGCGCTGGGTCTGGCTGAGCACCCATTCGGCGTAGCCGTACGCCTGCAACGCCACCACCGGGATGCCGGTCGTCGGGCTGAGCTGCTGTGCCCAGCCGGCCAGGGCGTCCGCCGGCCGGCCGGTCGGCAGCCCGACCCCCGGCCCGGTCGGCTGCGCGCCACCGGGCAGCGCCGTCTGGGTCGGCAGCGGCCCGCCGGGCAGCCCCAGGTCGGTCGTCCCGGGGGTCGGACCGCCCTGCGGTACGCCGGCGGACGCGGTCACGTCGACGGCCACCGGCCGCGACCGGTGCACGGTGGCCGGGACCACCAGCGCGCCCGCCGCCGCGGTCGCCCCGACCAGGGCGAGCAGGAAGATGCCCGGCACGGCTGCCCGCCCGCTCGGGCGGCGGGACCAGGCCCGGGTGGCCCGGGCCGCGCCAACCACGAGCTGCCGGGGCCCCGGCAGCCGCACGGCGTGCGCGAACGGCACCCGCCGGCGCCGACCCGGGCGAGGGCTCTCCGCCCTGCCGGCCCCGGCCGTCCCGCCGTCGTCCGCGGCCGTCGAGCCGGTCGCGGCGGCGTCGTCCGTGGTGGCCGTCTTGGGGCCGGTCGCGGCGGCGTCGGTGGGCCTCGCGTCGTCCGCCGTCTCCGCCTCGGCGGCCCCGGTGCCGGTGGCCGCCGGGTCGCCGGTGGGCGACGGGTCCGGGGGCGTCGGGGTGGTGCCGGTGGGCTTGGTTTCGCCGGCCGGAGGCGTATTGCCGGCCGGTGGCGCGTCGGCGGCCGGGGCGTTGCCGGGGGCGGCGGGACCAGCGGCGGCCGGCTCCGGCGGGGCGGGGGCCGGCTTGCGGCGGTCGGCGCGGCGGGGTCGGGGGAGCGGCGCCGGGCCGACGCCGTCGGGCGGCGCGGCCGGTCGCAGGGGTCGAATCGTCGATCGCTCCTCGCCGTCCACCACCCGTCGAGTATCACCCATGCCTGCCGGCACGTCAGGCCCGGTCGTACCCTGAGGGCATGCCCCGCTACGACTTCCGCTGCCGCGCCTGCGGCGACACCTTCGAGGTCAACCGCCCGATGGCCGAGGCCGGCCAGCCCGCGTCCTGCCCGCAGGGCCACACCGACACCGTGAAGCTGCTCTCCACCGTCGCGGTCACCGGCCGGGGCGGCGCGGGTCGGGCCGGCGGCGGCGCGGCCCCGGCCGGCGGGGGCTGCTGCGGCGGCGCCTGCGGCTGCTGACCGGCCGTCCGTCTCCCCTCGCCGGTCGATCTGTACCTTGCCGGCGGTGTTTTCCTTTGGCACCTTGAGTCGGAATCTGCCCGGCCGTTCTCACGATGCGTGACCGCGTGACCATAGGGCAGCATGAGACCGACGTCAGGGGCGGAGGTTCCACGCATGTCGCCAGGGTTCCACCTCCCGAGCGGTTGGGTGACGTTCGTGTTCACCGACATCGAGAGCTCGACGCGGCTGGCTCAGCTGCTCGGTCCGGGCTACCGCCCCGTACTGCGGGAACACCGCCGGCTGCTGCGGGACACGTTGGCCGGCAGCGACGGGGCGGAGCTGCTGACCGAAGGTGACTCGTTCTTCCTCGCCTTCCGCGACGCCGCCGCGGCGGTCAGCGCCTGCCTCACCGCCCAGCGGGCCCTGGCCAGCCACGACTGGCCCACGCCGGAGGCCGCGCCGCGGGTGCGGATGGGCCTGCACACCGGCTACGCCGAGCCCCGCGACGGCGAGTACGCCAGCCCCGAGGTGCACCGGGCGGCCCGGGTGGCCGCCGCCGCCCACGGTGGACAGGTGCTCTGCTCGGCGGCGACCGCCCGGCACGCCGACCCGCTCCCGGACGGGGCGTCCCTGCTGGACCTGGGGCTGCACCGGTTGCGCGGCTTCGACGACCGGGAACGCCTGTTCCAGCTGGTGGCGCCCGGGCTGGAGCGGAGCTTCCCGCGGCCGCGTACCGCCGACGCGGTGGCGCACAACCTGCCCACCCAGGTCACCTCGTTCGTCGGCCGGGAGGTGGAGCGGGCCGAGCTGCGCCGGCTGGTCGAGACGTACCGCCTGGTGACCGTGCTGGGCGCGGGCGGCGCCGGCAAGACGCGGCTGGCCGTGGAGCTGGCCTCGGGGATCGTCGAGGCGTACCCGGACGGGGTGTGGTTCGTCGACGTCGCCGCGGTGACCGACCCGGGGCTGGTGGCGTTCGAGATCGCCGCCGTGCTCGGGCTGCGCCCGGAGCCGGGCCGCCCGATGGTGGACACCCTGGTCGAGTACGCGGCGGCCCGCCGGATGCTGATCGTCCTGGACACCTGCGACGCGCAGCCGGCGGCGTCGGCCGAGGTGATCTCCCGGTTGCTGGCCGGCGGCCGGGGGGTGCGGGTGCTCGCCACCAGCCGGGAGTCGTTCGGGGTGCCCGGTGAGGTGGTCTGGCGGATCCCGCCGCTCTCGGTCGACCCGGGCCCGGGTGGCGGGGCGAGCGACGCGGTGGCGCTGCTGGTGGACCGGACGACGGCCGCCCGGGGTGGCCGGGCGCCGGATCCCGCCGAGCAGGCCGACCTGCGGCGGGTGGTCCGCCGGCTGGACGGGCTGCCGCTCGCCATCGAGCTGGCCGCGGCCCGGATGCGGGTGCTCTCGGCCGGCCAGCTCGCCGAGCGGCTCGACGACATGCTGGGCACCCTGGACGCCGGGCGGGCGGAGCCGGAGCCGTTGCCGGCGGAGGCCGCCTGGAGCGGCAACCAGCAGGACACCGTCGACCTGGTGGCGGCCGCCACCGGGGCCGCCCCGGCCACTCCGGCGAGCCGGGAGTTGCAGCGTTCGGCGAGCGAGCGCCACCTGACCATGCAGGCCACGGTCACCTGGTCCTACCGGACGCTGGGGGCCCGCTCGGCCCGGCTGCTGCGTTGGCTGGCGGTCTTCGCCGGGCCGGTGGACCTGTCCACGGTGCAGTGGCTGCTCGACGACGACCCGCTCGACCCGCTCTCGGTGCTGGTGGACAAGTCGATGGTGCTGGCCGAGCCGCACGCCTCGGGCAGCACCTACCGGATGCTCGACCCGATCCGGGCGTACGCGGCGCGCCGGCTGGTCGAGGCCGGTGAGGAACGGACCGCCCGGGACCGGCACGTGGCCTGGTCCCGGCACGCGCTGGAACGGGCCCACCTGGGCTCGGACGGTCGCCCGGTCACGCTCTCCCTGTACGCGCTGGACCCGCTCGCCGGAGAGCTGCGGGCGGCGCTGCGCTGGTGCGCCACGGGCGGCAGCGCCCGCTCGGGGCTGCACCTGGCCGGCGGGCTGGACCAGTGGTGGCGGGAGCGGGGGCTGGCCCGTGAGGGGCGGCTCTGGCTGTTCCGGCTCTACGGCCGGATCGCCGAGACGGGCGAGGCGATCCCGGAGGCGGAGCTGGCGGCGGCGTACCACATGCACTCGTTGCACGCCGGGGCGGACGGCGAGTTCGCCGAGGAGCTGCGCTACTCGCAGCGCGCGGAGGCGGCCGCCCGGCAGGCCGGCGACCTGGGGCTGCTGGCCCGGGTGCTGGCCGGGCGGGCCGGGCCGCTGGTCGACATGGGACAGTTCGCCGAGGCGGAACGGGTCTGCCGTGAGGTGATCGACTGGGCGTCCGCGCAGGACGTCGTCTCGGATGCGCTGCGCGCCGTCTACAACCTCGCCGAGCTGCTCTGGCGCCGGGGGGCGCTGGACGAGTCGGCCGAGCTGCTCGGCGCGGCCCGCCCGGTGGAGGCGGTCCGCCCGGTCGAGCGGGGCCGCCGGTCGGTGGACATGCTGCTCGGCATGGTCGCGCTGGCCCGGGGCGATCTGGTCGCCGCGCACGAGCATCTGCTGGTGGCGTTCCGGTCCCGGATGAGTCACGGCTATCTGGGGCGGGCCTGCGACACGTTGAACGCGATCGCGGTGCGCTGCGCGTTGGGCGGGGACCTGCTGATCGCGGCCCGGCTCTTCGGGGCGGCCCAGGCCACCCGGGCGTACCTGCGGGCGACGCCGGGTATCTACGGGCCGTACTGGCTGCACCAGCAGGCGGAGCTGCGGCGTGCGCTGGGCGACGAGGTGTTCGACGCGGCGTACGGCGCGGGCGCCGAGCTGCCCATCGAGGACGCCGCCGAGCTGGCCCTGGCCGTCGGGCATCCGGACCTCGCGGCGGACTCGCCGCGGTTCACCGTGCCGGCGTCCCGCCGCTCCAGCGCGAGCTGACCAGGAGGTCCGCGTCCTGCTCCGGGTGTCCCGGGGGACGCGAACCCCCTGGTCGGGGCGGTGGCCGGCGGGTCAGCGGGCGGCGGCGCGGCGTTCGGCGTCGGCCTTCATCCGGGCGGCCCGGTCGATGTCCGCCTGCTGCACGGCGGCGACCGTGCCGAAGATGCTGACCGCCTGGTAGTAGGTCCAGGCGAGGCTGTAGCAGGCGGGGCGGACCACGGTGTTGTACGTGGCGCAGACCCGCTTCAGGTCGGCGTAGAAGGCGCTGTCCAGCCGGGACTTGTTGGCGGAGAACACGCCCATCGCCTTGTGGTTGCGGTAGCCGAAGTCATGCCGGTAGCAGGAGAGGTTGAAGCTGAAGCCGAGCGGGTTGTCCGGGCTGGACGAGCAGTAGTCGGTGGACCAGTCGAAGGCGTACTCGGACCAGGCGGCCTTGTTGAGCCGGCCGGCGTTCCAGGCGTTGTAGCTGGCGGCGCTGGTCTGGGTCCAGCTGTAGAGCACGGAGAGCTTCTGTTCGGTGCTCACCGCGGCGGCCGCGGGTGAGCCGACGCCGAGGGCGATGAGCAGGGAGAACATGCCGGCGGCGAGGGCGGTGGTGAGACGTCGGGGCACGGGAACCTCCGCGGGGTGGGCGAGGGACGGGTGACCGGGGATGTCCGGGTGTCGATCAGTGTCGATCAATGGCCGGCGCCGGGCGACGAGCCGGTCGACGGGTTGGTGACATGCGTCCAAACAGACGAATGCCCCGGACGCCGGGGCGTCCGGGGCATTCGTCGGTGGATCAGCGCACGACCCGCGCCGGCCCGACCGGGCCCTCGTTCCAGGACCGGTCCAGTGCCCGCACGTAGTAGGTGTACGGGCTGTCGGCCGAAGCCGTGGTGTCCACCCAGGACTGCACGGCGTCGTCGGTGCCGCGCACCGAGGCGACCAGGTGGGACGCGTCGGCGAAGTCGCACGTGCCGGCCGCGACGACCCCGTCGAAGCGGTAGATCGCGTAGCTGGTGGCGGTGCCGAAGGGGCCCTTGCCGTTCGCCGGCTGCCGCCAGTTCAGCCGGATCCCGTCGTCCTGCCGCTGCGCCGCGGTGACCACCGGGAACAGCAGCGGCCGGGACGGCAGCTGCGACATGGTGGGCACCAGCGCGGGGCGGGAGTAGTGCTCGGCCGCGTAGATGTCGGTGGCGCCGAGCCGGTTGGCCCGCACCTGCACCGCGGAGAAGTGCACGTTGCCGAGCACCTCCGGGTACGACCGGTTGAGCGTGAGGTGGTTCGACAGCTCCTGCGGGTTCATCCAGAACGACCCGTACACCGGGTCACCGCTCTTGTAGTCGGCCTGGCCGATGTAGAGCTGGACGTTGGTGCCGCGTACGGTCTCCGCCCACCACGGCACCAGCCGGGCGTAGTCGGCGGCCGGGTACTGCCCGATGTACCAGTAGAGCTGCGGCACGATGTAGTCGATCCACTCCTCCTTGACCCACTTGCGGGTGTCGGCGGAGATGATGTCGTACGACTGGGAGCCGGTGGTGTCCGAGCCGTTCGGGTCGGCGGACTTGTTGCGCCAGATGCCGAACGGGCTGACGCCGAACTTCACCCACGGCTTCGCCGCCTTGATCTTGGCGCCCATCTCCTGGATCAGCAGGTTGATGTTGTCCCGCCGCCAGTCGGCCCGGTCGGTGAAGCCGCGGTTGTACGCCGCGAAGGTGGCGTCGTCCGGGTACTGGTACGTGCCGCTCGGGTACGGGTAGAAGTAGTCGTCGAAGTGCATGCCGTCGATGTCGTACCGCTTGACGGCGTCCATCATCGCGGTCTGGACGAACTCGCGGACCTCGGGGATGCCGGGGTTGTAGTAGAGCCGGCTGCCGGCGACCCCGGCGGGCGGGTACGCGAACACCCAGTCCGGGTGCTGGCGCACCGGGTGGTTCGGGGCGAGCTTGCTGATGTCGGCGCCCGCGCCGCCGGGGGCCGGCATGGACACCCGGTACGGGTTCATCCAGGCGTGGAACTCGAGGTTGCGCTTGTGCGACTCCTCGACCAGGAAGGCCAGCGGGTCCCAGCCCGGGTCCTGGCCGCGCACCCCGGTCAGGTACTCCGACCAGGGCTCGACCGGGGAGGGCCAGAACGCGTCGGCGGTCGGGCGGACCTGGACCACGACGGCGTTGTGGTTGAGCTTCTGGGCCAGGTCGAGCCAGGCCAGGTATTCGGCCTTCTGCTTGGCGACCTGGTCCGGGGCGGTCCAGGAGTCCTTGCTGGGCCAGTCGATGTTCGTCACCGAGGCGATCCACATGGCCCGGAACTGCCGCTTCGGGACGGCCGGGTCGGTGACGCAGGTGGTGGCGGTGGCATCGGTCGCCGTGTCGCGCTCCGCGGCGCTGGCGGGGGCGGCGGCGACGAGCGTGCCGAGCAGCGCCACGGCCAGCCCGGCGGCTCTGAGCCGAGTTGCCTTCATGCGGTGCGGTCCCTTCGTTGGGGCTCACGGTGGGCGGTGTCGGGTGATGGCGGACGTCCGGCGCATCCGGCAAGATTCGCCGCACGATATCTGTCCCTGGTAGGAAACTTTCATCAATCCGGAGGTGGCGCAAGACCCCGTGACGGATCGATGCGCAGGTCGGGCCGAACATCCGAGGGCGCGGCGAAGCCCACCCCGATCCGTGACCTGTTCGACACCTTCCGTCGCCGAGATCCGGTCGCTCGCCGGCTCCGGCACCGGGTCAGGGGCGGGGCTGCGGGCCCTGGGTGGGGCCCTTGACGACGGGCCTGCCGTCGGTCCACACCACCTCGTCGAGGCAGACCTGGCGGCCCGGGTCGGTGCTGCCCTCCTGGCCCGGCGGCCAGGCGTGGTAGAGCAGCCAGGTGCGGCCGTCCTTCTCCACCATGGAGGCGTGGCCCGGGCCGGAGGCGACCTCGTTCGACCGCAGGATCGGGTTCTCCGCGGCCTTCACACACGGACCGGTGGGCCCCGCGCAGACCGCGTAGCCCTCGGCGTAGCTCGCCCGGTCGTAGGCGTTCGCGGCGAAGAAGAGGTGGAGCCGCCCGTCGTGCCGGTGGAAAAAGGGCCCCTCGACCAGGCTGCCCTCCCAGGGCTCGGTCTGCTTGAGCAACTTCGTCGGCGGGCCCACCACGCGCAGGCCGTCGTCGCTGAGCCGCTGCGACCAGAGCCAGGTGTCCACCCCGATGGCGTTGCCGTCGTTCTTCCACAGCAGCCAGAGCGTGCCGTCGGCGTCCCGGTACGGGCTGGCGTCGATCGACCCGCCCAGCTCCGCCTGGCACACCAGCGGCCCGGTCGAGTCGTCCCGGTACGGACCCAGCGGGGTGGCCGCCACCGCCCGCCCGAGGCACTGCCGCCCGGAGGCCCGGTCGGCCACCGTGTAGTAGAGGACGAACCGGTCCGGGGCGAGCTGGATCAGCTCGGGCGCCCAGGTCCGGCCCGGGTCGGCCCAGGCCGGCAGCTCCGGCAGGGCGTCACCGGCCGCGGTCCAGTCGACCAGGTCGGGGGAGGTGTGCACGGGCACGTTGCGGCCGCCCGCGTTGGTGTGGACCAGGTACCAGGTCTCGCCGACCCGGATCGCCTGCGGGTCGGGGGCGTCGGTCCGGATGACCGGATTGGTGAACACGGGGCCGTCCTCCGGCGTACTCGACGGGGTGGGTTCGGCGGCGCAGCCGGCGGTGAGCAGCGCGGCGGCGAGGGCCGCCGCCGCGCCGGCTTGCCGCCGTCCGGGTGCGGTCATCCCTTCAGGCCGCTGCGCGAGACGCCCTGGATGACGTGGCGCTGGGCGAACACGAAGAGGATCAGCACCGGCACGCTGGCCAGCACCGCCCCGGCCATGATGACCGGGTAGTCGGTCACGTACGCGCCCTGGAGCAGGCCGAGCCCGGCCGGCAGGGTCAGCCGCTCGGGGCTGAACAGCACGTAGACCGGCCAGAGGAAGTCGTTCCAGTTGGTCAGGAACGACAGCACCGCCAGGGTGGCCAGGGCCGGCTTCGACAGCGGCAGCAGCACCCGGGTGAACACCTCCCAGTGGTTCGCCCCGTCCAGCACCGCCGCCTCCTCCAACTCGCGCGGGACGGAGAGGAAGAACTGGCGCAGGAAGAACACCCCGAACGCGCTGGCCGCCCCGGGCACGACCACCACGGTCAGGGTGTCGATCCAGCCCAACCGCTCGGCGATCACGAAGTTCGGGATGATCAGCGAGGTGGGCGGGAGGAAGAGCGTCCCGACGATCAGCGCGAAGCTCAGCCGCCGGCCGTGGAACCGCAGCCGGGCCAGGGCGTACGCGGCCATCGACGCGGTGGCCAGCACCAGCAGGGTGTGCAGGCTGGCCGCCAGCATGCTGTTGACGAACCAGCGCAGCACCGGGTTGGCGGTGTTGTGGACGATCTGGTCGTAGCCGTAGGTGGAGAACGGGGCCGGCAGCCAGCTCGGCGGGTCCTGCTGCGCGTCGGCGTACGTCTTGAGCGAGGTGAGGAGCATCCACACCAGCGGGGTCACGAACACCGCGGTGATCCCGATCAGCACGGCGTAGCGCCCGACCCGGCGCACGGTCGTCATGGTGGCCCCCTCAGTCTTCCCGGTAGCGGAACAGCCGGAAGTTGACGACGCTGACCACGGCCAGCATGAGCGCGAAGAGCACGCTCATCGCGGCCGCCCGGCCCGCGTCGTAGTCGCGCAGCCCTTCGTCGACGATCCGCCAGACCACCGTGCGGGTCTGCTCGCCCGGTGCGCCCTGGGTGATCAGGAACGACTGCCCGAAGACGTTCGCCGAGGCGAGGATCGTGGTGGTGAGCACGAAGAGCAGCACCGGCCGCAGCCCCGGCAGGGTGACGTGCCGGAAGCGGTCCCAGCCGTTGGCGCCGTCCACCCGGGCCGCCTCGTACAGCTCCGCCGGGATGTCCTGGAGCCCGGCCAGGTAGATCACCGCGTTGAAGCCGCAGGTCCACCAGACCGTCACGCCGACCAGGGAGACCCACGCCCACGGCACGTCGGTCACCCACGGGGTGTCCGAAGGGAGGCCCACCGCCCCGAGCAGGCGGTTGACCAGGCCGAGGTTGGCGTCCAGCAGGAAGCGCCAGAGCAGGCCGATCACCGCGACGCCGAGGACGTACGGGGCGAAGAAGGCGGCCCGGAAGAAGGTCCGCCCCGGGAAGGACCGGTTGAGCAGCAGCGCCAGCCCGAGCGGGACGACCACCAGCAGCGGCACGGAGAGCACCGTGAAGATCGCCGTTGCCCGGACGCTGGACCACCAGTCGCCGTAGATCGCCGAGTCGCTGGAGAAGAGGTCCCGGTAGTTGCCGAGGCCGATGAAGGGACGGTTCGGCAGTTGGAGGTCCCACTGGTGCAGGCTGATCCAGGCGCCGAAGAGGATCGGCGCCAGGCCGAAGACCAGGAACAGGATCAGGTACGGCGCGAGGAAGAGGTACGGGGTCGCCCGGTGTCCCCGCTCGGTGACCCCGCCCCGGCGGCGGGTCCGCCCCGCCGGGGGCGGCGCGTCGTCACGCGCCGCCCCGGCCTCGATCACGTCCGCCACGGCGGATCAGCTCCCGTACTTCTTGCGGTTGTCCTCGAGCTGCTTGTTCGCCTTGGCCACGCCGTCGTCCAGCGCCTGCTTCGGCGACTTCTTGCCCAGCGCCGCCTCGTTGAAGGAGTTGTAGAAGGTGGTCATGACCTCGCCGAGGCCCGGCGCGGCCGGCGGGAACGCCGCGTACTCCAGCTCGGGGGCGAGCGCGCTGATCTCTGGCAGGGCCTTGAACTCGGCGCCCTCGCGGACCGCCTTGCGGGCGGGGATCTGGCCGCCCTTGGCCCAGTCCAGGGAGTGCTGGCTGAGCCAGTTGATGAAGACCTTCGCCCCGGACGCCTTGTTGTCGTTGGCGGCGCGCTGCTTGACGATGGTGAAGTTGTGCGAGTTCGCCCAGGCGGCCTTCTGGCTGCCGATCTGCGGCAGCGGGGCGACGCCCCACTGCACGTCCGGGCTCTTCTTCAGGTCGTTGATCTGCCAGATGCCGTTCCAGTTGAAGGCGTTCTTGCCGCTCTTCAGCGCCAGGTAGTCGGCGTCCTGGCCGACGTTGGCCGGCGAGTAGCCCTGCTTGATCATGTCGACCAGCCAGCTGCACGCCTCGACCGCCGGGTCCGAGTTGAAGGTCGCCTTCGCCACCTCGGCGTCGAAGAGGGTGCCGCCCCACTGGTGCAGCAGGCTGTAGAAGGTCATGCCGCCGGTGAACTGGAACGGGCTGACCCAGAAGCCCTGCACGCCGGCCTTCTTCAGCTCGGCCAGCGCCGCGGTGTACTCGTCCCGCGTCGTCGGCGGCTTGTTCGGGTCCAGGCCGCCCTTCTGCAGGACCGCCTTGTTGTAGTAGAGGCCGAGCGGGTGCATGTCCAGCGGGATGCCGTACCGCTTGTCGTGGTAGAGGCCGCCCTTCCAGACCGTGGGGGCGAAGTCGCCCTCGCTCAGCTCCAGGGTCTTGGCCACGTCGTCCAGCTCCATGATCACGCCACGGGCGGCGAAGGTGGCGAGCTGGTCCATGTGCATGACCGCGATGTCCGGGCCGTTGCCGCTGGAGACCGCGCCGGGCAGCTTGCTGTAGTAGTCCTGCCACTCGTAGGTGACCACGCTGACCGCGATGTTCTGGTGCTCGGTGTTGAACTGCTCGACGAGCTTCTTGAAGATGTCGCCGTCGCCGCCGGTGAAGCCGTTCCACAGCTTCAGGTCGACCTTCGGCCCCGTGTAGTCCTTGCCGCCGTTGCCGGCTCCGGTGGACGTGGTGGCGCTGCCGCCGCCGCAGCCGGCCAGCGAGAGCGTGGCCGCGGCGCCGAGCCCGACGCCGAGGCCGAGCAGCCGTCGCCGGCTCATCTCGTTCTGGATCATGCTCACTCCTTGGGGGACGGGATGCGGTATTGCCTGGTCACGGCTGAGGCGCGAACCGCAGCAGGTTCCAGGAGCAGGCGGGCAGCGCCACGGAGCACCGGCCGCCGTCGAGGGTGGGGGTGGTGAGTTCCCGGGGCGTCACCCGGGCGGGCTCCGCCTCGGTGTTCAGGGCCGCCGGGTCGGCCCCGGCGGTGAGGGTGGTGTGTGCGACCGCGCGCAGGCCGGGCAGCCCGCGCAGGTCGAGGTCGAGCGGGAGGTCCCGCGGGCCCCGGTTGACCGCGAAGACGGCCAGCCCGCCGGTCTCCTCGTCGTGCACGGCGACGGTGTCCAGCACCGGCACGTCGCCGTACCGCTTCGTCTCGTAGGTCGGGCCGACCGGCTCGGTGCGCAGCACGGTGCCCCGGGCGTGCCGGGCGGTGAGGGCGAACGGGTGGAAGATGCTCTGCCGCCAGGCGGGGCCGCCGTCGCGGGTCCGGATCGGGGCGATCACGTTGGCGAGCTGCGCCTGGCAGGCCACGCCGACCCGGTCGGCGTGCCGGAGCAGGGTGATCAGGAGGTCGCCGACCACGACCGCGTCGACGGCGGTGTAGTCGTCCTCGATCAGCGCCGGCGCCTCCACCCAGCCGCGCCGGTCCAGGTCGGCCTGCATGCGGGACTGGTACCAGACGTTCCACTCGTCGAAGGAGATCTTCAGCCGGCGCCGCTGCCGCAGCTTGGCGCCGACGTGGTCGGCGGTGGCCGTCACCTCGGTGATGAAGGCGTCCATGTCCACGGCGGAGGCGAGGATGCTGGCCCGGTCGCCGTCCGAGGGGTCGTAGTAGGTGTGGGCGGAGATGTAGTCGACGTGCTCGTAGGTGTGTTCCAGCACGGTCGCCTCCCAGGAGGCGAAGGTCGGCATCCCCCGATTGGAGCTGCCGCAGGCGACCAGGCTGATCGACGGGTCGACCAGCTTCATGGCGCGGGCCGTCTCGGCGGCGAGCCGGCCGTACTCCTCGGCGGTCTTGTGGCCGACCTGCCAGGGCCCGTCCAGTTCGTTGCCGAGGCACCAGAGCCGCACCCCGTACGGCTGCTCGGCGCCGTGCTTGCGGCGCAGGTCGGACAGCTGTGTGCCGCCCGGGTGGTTGGCGTACTCGAGCAGGTCGCAGGCCTCCTGCACGCCCCGGGTGCCCAGGTTGACCGCCATCATCGGCTCGACCCCGGCCTCGGCCGCCCAGATCATGAACTCGTCCAGCCCGAAGGCGTTGGTCTCGATCGTCTTCCAGGCCAGGTCGAGCCGGCGGGGCCGGTCGCCGACCGGTCCGACGCCGTCCTCCCAGCGGTAGCCGGAGACGAAGTTGCCGCCCGGGTAGCGGACCACCGAGACGCCCAGCTCGCGGGTCAGCTCCAGCACGTCGCGGCGGAAGCCGTGCGGGTCGGCGGTGGGGTGCCCGGGCTCGTAGATGCCGCCGTAGACGCAACGCCCCATGTGCTCCACAAAGGAACCGAAGAGCCGGCGGTCCGCCGGCCCGATCCGGAACGCCGGGTCGATCGTCAACTGCGCGTTGGGCACGGTCCCACCCTCTCCTCCGTACTGTCCCGGTGAGCTGGGCCACCGGGTGTCCCTGGTTTCTACAACGTTGTAAGCAACGATGTAAAGGGGTCGTTATATCGTCGTGACGCGGTAGAGTGCGGCCCAGCAGTCACCCGGAGGGAAGCTCAGTGCGGCACAGGCTCAAGGACGTCGCGGAACGGGCCGGAGTGTCGGTGAAGACCGTCTCCAACGTGGTGAACGGCTACGAGCACGTCCGGCCGGACACCCGGGCCCGGGTCGAGCAGGCCATCGCCGAACTGAACTACCGGCCCAACCTGTCCGCGCGCAACCTGCGCAAGGGCCGGACCGGGGTGATCGCCCTGGCCGTGCCCGAGCTGGACATCCCGTACTTCGCCGAGCTGGCCCGACACGTGGTCAGCGCCGCCGCCGACCACGGCTGGACGGTGTTGATCGACCAGACCGGCGGCGGCCCCGAGCAGGAACGGAAGGCCGCCAGAGGGATCGGCGACCACCTGATCGACGGGCTCATCTTCAGCCCGCTCGCACTCAGCGCCGACGACCTGACCGGGCTGCACGGCACGCCGATGGTGCTGCTCGGCGAGCGGGTCGACCACGCGCCGGCCGACCACGTGATGGTCGACAACGTGGCCGCCGCCCGGGAGACCACCGCCCACCTGATCGGCCTCGGCCGCCGCCGGATCGCCGCCATCGGCTCGCAGCGCACCGCCGAGGGGGCCAGCGCCCGGCTCCGCCTGGCCGGCTACGCCGAGGCGCTGACCGACGCCGGCATCGGTTACGACGAGCGGCTGGTGGCGCCCGCGCCGGCCTGGCACCGCGCGGACGGCGCGGCCGCCATCCGGCACCTGCTGGCCACCGGCGTACGCCCCGACGCCGTCTTCTGCTTCAACGACACCCTCGCCCTGGGCGCCCTGCGCGCCCTGCACGAGGCCGGCCTGCGGGTGCCCGCCGACGTCGCGGTGGCCGGCTTCGACGACATCGAGGACGGCCGCTTCTCCATCCCCACCCTGACCACGGTCGCCCCGGACAAGGAGCGGATCGCCCGCCTCGCCGTCGAACTGCTCGCCGGCCGCCTCGACGGCGATCGCGACGCCCCGCCGCGCGAGCTGGTCGCCCCCCACCGCCTCGCCCTCCGCGAATCCGCCCCCGCCCGACCCTGACCCCAGCCGCCTCGCGCTCCCCGCAGCGGTGGGGTGGTCAGTCGAAGAAGCGGGCCAGGTGGGCTTTGGACGGGGGCGGGGCGTCGGGTGGGAGGGGAGTGAGGTCGGCGAAGATGGAGGCGCCGTCGCAGCCGACGTGCAGCGGGTACCAGCGCGGGGTGCCCGGCGGGCGCTGACCGCAGATGCCCTTGAAGGTCTGCACGTCCAGCAGCCGCACGTGGGTCGGGTCGGCCACCGCGTTGACGTGCCGCCACCAGGGGCTCATCACGTGCAGCACGCCGCCCGGCCGCAGCGCCCGGTGGCAGTCGTCCAGCAGCGGCAGGAAATCGATCAGGTGCTCCAGGATGTGCACCGCGAAGAACACGTCGACCGAGTCGTCGGCCAGCGGCAGCGCGCCGGAGAGATCGGCCACCGCGTCCACCCCCGGCGCCGGGTAGATGTCCAGCCCCAGATTCCCCGGCCACTGCTTGGTCGCCCCACAGCCCAGGTCCACCACCACCGGCGCCCGCCCGGCCACGCCCACCCGGCCCCACACGCCCAGCACACCGGCGAGTCGACCCACCAGGTCCCGGACCAGCCGTAGCTCGGCCGGGTCGGCCACCTCGCCACTGAGATGCGCGACGCCCCGGTCGAAGCGCACCTCGACGGCGAGGCCACGCACCCGGTCGTCGTGCGCGGCCAGGTCCGTCCACGCGTCGGCGAGGAACCCGTCGACCACGGCCAGCCGCTCGGCCGACGGTGCCGAATGCGCCATCACCACCATGCGCCACCTCCGGGCGGCGCGATACCCGGATCGCCGCCCGGTATGCCTGGGTGCCCCGCCGGCCGCCCCTCCGGGTGCCCTGGCAGATCGGCCGGCTGCCTCTCCGGGCGCTCCGACAGATCGGCCGGCTGCCCCTCCGGGGGCTCCGGCGGGTCGGCCGGCTGTCGCCGGGCGGGTCAGCCGGCGATGGTGCGGCGGGCGGTCCGGCCCGCGCCGCGCATCCGCTGGCGCGGCTGGGGAGCCGGTGCCTTCGGCCGCTTGAGGTGGTACCGGTGCAGCTCGTTGTTGCCCGGCAGGGACGGGTCCTCGCTCATCGCGACCAGTTCCCAACCCTGGTCACCGGCCCGGTTCAGGTGGGCCAGCGCGGTGTCGCCGTACGGGGTGACGTCGACCATCGAGCCGTCCGGGCCGTACCAGATGAAGACGACCTCCCACCCGATGTCGGTGGCGGCGGCCTGGCGGCGGCGGACCAGCAGCGCGTACTCCCACTTGAGCATGCCGTCATTCTCACCCCGCGCGACCGGGTCGGCACGATTCAGTCCTCGGCGATCCGCCCGTCGGTGACGCGCAGCCGCCGGTTCACGCTCACCGTGTCCAGCATCCGCCGGTCGTGGGTGACCAGCAGCAGCGTCCCCGGATAGCCGGTCAGCGCCGATTCCAGCTGCTCGATCGCCGGCAGGTCCAGGTGGTTGGTCGGCTCGTCCAGCACCAGCAGGTTCACCCCCCGCCCCTGCAACAGGGCCAGCGCGGCGCGGGTCCGCTCGCCGGGGGAGAGGGTCGCCGCCGGCCGCAGCACGTGGTCGGCCCGCAGGCCGAACTTGGCCAGCAGCGTCCGCACCTCGGCCGGGGTCAGCTCCGGTACGGCGGCGCCGAAGGCGTCCAGCAGCGGCTGACCGCCGAGGAAGAGCCCGCGCGCCTGGTCCACCTCGCCGACCACCACCCCGGGGCCGAGCGCCGCGTGCCCCTCGTCCAGCGGCAGCCGGCCGAGCAGCGCGGCGAGCAGGGTGCTCTTGCCGGAGCCGTTCGCGCCGGTGATCGCCACCCGGTCCGCCCAGCCGACCTGGAGGTCCACCGGGCCGAGAGTGAAGCCGCCCCGGCGTACCACCGCACCGCGGAGCGACGCCACCACGGCGCCGGCGCGGGGCGCGGCGGCGATCTCCATCCGCAGCTCCCACTCCCGGCGGGGCTCCTCGACCGCCTCCAGCCGCTCGATCAGCCGCGCGGTCTGCTTGGCCTTGGCCGCCTGCTTCTCGGTGGACTCGGTCCGGAACTTGCGGCCGATCTTGTCGTTGTCGGTGGCCTTGCGCCGGGCGTTCTTCACGCCCTTCTCCATCCAGGCCCGCTGCATCCTGGCCCGCGCCTCCAGGCCCGCCCGGGTGTCGGCGTACTCCTCGTACTCCTCGCGGGCGTGCCGGCGGGCCACCTCCCGCTCCTCCAGGTAGGCCGCGTAGCCACCGCCGAAGTGGTTGACCTGGCCCTGGTGCAGGTCCAGCTCCAGCACCCGGGTGACCGTACGGGTCAGGAACTCCCGGTCGTGGCTGACCAGCACGGTCCCGGCGCGCAGCCCGGTGACGAAGTGTTCCAGCCGGTCCAGCCCGGCCAGGTCGAGGTCGTTGGTGGGCTCGTCGAGCAGGAAGATGTCGTAGCGGCTGAGCAGCAGCGAGGCGAGCCCGGCCCGGGCCGCCTGGCCGCCGGAGAGGCCGGTCATCGGGTGGTCCAGGTCGACGGTGAGCCCCAGCTCGGCGGCGACCTGCTCGGCCCGCTCGTCCAGGTCCGCGCCGCCCAGGTCCAGCCAGCGCTCCAGCGCGGTGGCGTACGCGTCGTCGGCGCCGGCGGCGCCGGCGGTCAGCGCCTCGGTGGCGGCGTCGAGCGCGGACTGCGCCGCGCTCACCCCGGTACGCCGGGCCAGGAAGTCGCGGACCGTCTCGCCGGGCCGCCGCTCCGGCTCCTGGGGCAGGTAGCCGACGGTGGCGGCGGGCGGGTTCAACGCCACCGAGCCCTGCTCCAGCGGCTGGAGCGCGGCGAGCGTACGCAGCAGCGTGGACTTGCCGGCGCCGTTCACGCCGACCAGCCCGATCACGTCGCCCGGGGCGACGACCAGGTCCAGGTCGGTGAAGAGGAGGCGGTCGCCGTGCCCAGCGGTGAGGTCCTTGGCGATCAGTGTGGCGCTCATCAGGAGATCGAGACTACCGCCGGGGCGGCCCGCGGCGAATCGGATAACCGGGGCGCTGCGCGCAAGCCGGGTGAGGGAGACTCACAGCCGTGGTGACCACTCTGGCGATCGACTGCGGTGGCGGCGGGATCAAGGCTTCTGTGCTGGACGCCGCGGGGACCATGCGGGCCCGACCACTGCGCGTCCCCACGCCGTACCCCCTGCCGCCCGCGCTCCTCGTCAAGACGCTGCTGGACCTGGGCGGCCGGCTGCCCGCGGCGGACCGGCTCACGGTCGGCATGCCCGGCATGATCCGGCACGGCGTGGTGGTGGCCACCCCGCACTACGTGACCCGGTCCGGGCCGCGCAGCAAGGTTGATCCGGCGCTGGTCGCCGAGTGGTCCGGCTACGACGTGCGGACCGCCCTCGCCGAGGCGTTCGGGGTGCCGGCGCTGGTGCTCAACGACGCCGAGGTGCACGGCGCCGGGGTGGTCGCCGGCACCGGCTGCGAACTGGTGTTGACCCTCGGCACCGGGCTGGGCAGCGCCCTCTTCGACGGCGGGGTGCTCGCCCCGCACCTAGAGCTGTCGCACGCGCCGGTGCGCTGGAACACCACCTACGACACGTACGTGGGCGAGCCGGAACGCCGGCGGCTGGGTGACGCGTTCTGGTCCCGGCGGATCCGGCAGGTGGTCGACGGGCTGCGGCCGGTCTTCCGTTGGGACCGGCTCTATCTGGGCGGTGGCAACTCCCGGCTGATCCGGCCGGAACAACTGGCCCGGATGGGCGACGACGTCGTGGTCGTGCCGAACACGGCCGGCATCGTCGGTGGTGTCCGGGCCTGGGACCTGGTGGGCGACCGGTACGACCCGACGCCCTGAGGGCGCAACTTCCACCCGAGGAACACTCGCGGTACGCCCGGTGTTGTGTCAGCGTCGGACTAAGGGCGGTGCGACACGAGGAGGTGGGTTCGAGTGGATCTTCTGGCGGATTACCGGCGGGCGACCATGTTCTTCGAAGCGGGTGACCCGACCGGGGCGGCCCGGCTGCTCGAGCCGATCGTCGAGGCGGAGCCCGGCAACTCCTCGGTGCGGCAGCTGCTGGCCCGGGCGTACTTCCAGTCGGCCCAGCTGAACCGGGCCGAGGAGCAGCTGCGCGAGCTGGTCGACCGGGACCCGAGCGACCACTACGCGCACCACGTGCTGGGCCGCACGCTGGAGCGGATGAACCGGCCGGCCGACGCGCTGCGGCACCTGCGCATCGCGGCGGCCATGTACTCGACCAACGCCGACTACACCACGGCCCTGCGCCGGGTGGAGGAAAAGGTCGGCAGCGGTCGCTGACCCCCAGGAGCGTACGAAACGGACAGGGCAGCCCGGCGGGCTGCCCTTCACCGTCTCTACGATGGGCTGGTGAAGCTCAAGCTCGATCTCCACGACATCTACAACCGGGGCCACGACATCGACCGGGCCCTGCGCGGGATCATGGACGAGGCGGTGGCGAAGAAGGCCACCCTCGTGGAGATCATCCCGGGCAAGGGCTCCGGCCAGCTCAAGAAGAAGGTGCTGCGCTTCCTCGACCAGAAGGACGTGAAGCAGCTCTACCACCGGGTCGAGAAGGACTCGAAGAACTTCGGCCGCCTCTTCGTCCACTTCCGCTGGAAATAGCGAGGTGCCTGGCCTGCGGTGAGGTGACCGGGGCACCACACGTGTCAGGCCCCGATCTCAGCGACCATGGTGTCCGCGTCCTCGAACGACTCAACCGTGCGAAACCCTTCGGCGGCGTACAGCCTCGCAGCGAAGTTCGCCCGCTCCACGCTCAGCGACACCCTGCGGATGCCGCGTTCTCGGGCGGCGTCCAGAACAGCGCGCACGAGCATCCGGCCCACACCCCGACCCCGCCAGGTTTCCCGCACGCCGATCGTCAGCTCTGGTACGTCGTCACTGACGTACCCGTAGCCCGGATCAGCGGCGGTCAGGTATCGGAACCAGGCCGTGCCGACTGGCCGATCAGCCGGGTCCACCGCAACCAGGCCGAAGTCGTTCGGCCGCATCCAACCGGTGACGTAGTGAGCCAGTGCGGGATTCGTCAGGATCTGCTCGCGAGACCAGTTGCGCTCAGGCAGCCAGTTCACGGCCTCCACGAGCATGTCAGCCAGGAATTCGGAGTCAGCCGGGGTGGCTGCGCGGATGCCAAGGTCGGTCACCGCCGAAGCGTCGCACACAAGGTCGGATCTGCCGAAGCGCCGTCCGTCGGTCTCCGGCATCCTTGCCGTTGCCCGCTCGGTCGGGCCGGATCCGAGCCAGGTGATCATGGAGGGCTGGCTGGCCCTGTCATCGAAGGTTTCGTAGTCTCGACCGCCATGGGGAACCTTGCCGCGGCGGGCTTCGGTGCCCTCGCCAGCCTCGTGGTCGTAGCCCTTGGCGCTTGGCTCCAAGCCCAACGCGAGCGCCGGCACTGGCTCCGCGATCAGAAGCTTCGAGGAGCGGTCGACTACATCACCAGCACCCGATATCTGCTCACTCAGTATCGGAGAGTGGGCGAGCAGGGCATGGACCAGGACGACCGACGAGAGTGGCGGAGCCGGATGCAGAGCTCTCGGTCCACTCTCAGCCTTCTCTGCGTTGCTCCGACGGTGTCACTGGCGAATGACGTCGCGAAGGCGCTCTACCGTCTCACCCCTGACTCTGCTGAGGCTCAGGAGGCGGCGGCGGAAGCGGCCTTCCAGAAACTGGTCTGGCAGCTGCGGAAAGAACTCGGCTCACCACAACTCGACAGTTGAGCTGCCGGTTGGTCGATCTGCACGCGGCGGCGACCGAACCGAACGGAAGCGGCCTCCCCCGCCGGGTGCCGACCCTCAGAGCTGCTTGCCGAGCCAGAGGCCGAACGCGGCCAGCACCATGCTCACCCCGACGCTGCCGAGCACGTTGACCGCCTCCACGGTGGCGTTCCTGCGCAGCAGTCCCAGCGTGTGCCACTCCTCCGTGGAGAAGGTGGTGTACGCGGCGATGAAGCCGACCCCGACGATCGTGGCGAAGTCCTGTGCCCCCGCCCCGAGGTGCTTCGCGGCGTAGCCGGTGACGATGCCGAGCGCGAGCGCGCCGGACACGTTGATCAGGAAGTGCTGGCCGGGAACGCCCTGGCGGAGCCGGAAACCCGTGCCGCCCACCAGGGCTTGACCGCCGCGTCGACCCCGGCGCGGGTCAACGCGCCCAGCCCGCCGGCCAGGAACACCCCGATGCCGAGCCACATCATCTGCCTCCGGCTGCCGGACGGCCCACCTTGACCTCGGCGAGGCGAGCGCCGAGCGCGGCGGCGACGACCCCGCCGACGATGCTCAGGATCAGGTAGCTGATGGCCGAGCCGGTCCGTCGCGCGCCGATCAACTGGTCGGACTCGACGATGAGGTGCGACCAGGTGGTGAAGCCCGCGATGAGCCCGGTCGAGAGGAACGGCTTGCCCCAGGGGCCGGTCAACAGGTGCGCGCCGACCAGCGTCGTCACGGCGGCGAGGGCGAACGCGCCCACCACGTTGATCGCGAAGGTGACCCACGGGAAGTGCGGTGGGGTGGCCGCCGCGAAGTTCTGCCACAGCACGTACCGCAGGGTCGCGCCGAGTCCGCCGCCGAGGAGGATCGCGAGAACCTTCACCGCTCCAATCTGCACGGCTGTCCGCCGCCGCCGGACCCGCCGGAAGGGTCTCACCCGATCGGGTGGGCGGTACCCGCGGCCCGGCGGGCGACCGGGTCGGCTGCCCCGATAATCCTGGCAGGGCGCGTACGGCCGGCCGCCCGGCGCGCGTCCCCGCTGCGGGCGTCGACCGGGCCGGCAGACGCCGGAGCGGCGGGAGGCCGGGCATGACGACCGGAGGCGGCAGCGAACTGGTGCGCCGGCCGGGCGGGTCGACCCGGGCCACCCTGCTGGAACTGGTCTTCGACGTGGTGTTCGTGGCCGCCCTCGCGGCGGCCTCGATGCGGATCGCCGAACAGCACTCATGGCCGGGCACCTGGCTGGTCGCGGTCATGCTCATGGCCATCTGGTGGACCTGGTCGGTCACCTCGACCACCACCGACTTCTACGACCCGGACCGGCGGCCGATCCAGAGCATCCTCATGGTGACGATGTTCGGCGCCCTGGTGATGGCGGCGACGCTGGCCGCCGACCCGCACTCGCTGATCTTCGCCGGCGGGTACGTGATCCCGCACCTGTTCCGGGGTCTGGTGCTGGTCACCGTGTTGCACCGGCGCCGGCACCAGGCCCAGCAGCGGGCGGCCCGGTTCCTCTTCTGGTTCCTGGCCTCCAGCGTCCTCTGGCTGGGCGGCGCGCTGCTGCACGGTCCGGCCCGGACCGCGCTCTGGTCGGTCGCGGTGGTGGCCGACTACGTCTCGGCCGCGGCGCGCTACCCGACGCCCGGACTCGGCCGGGTGCCGCTCGCCCAGTACGAGCAGACGAGCGAGCACCTGGCCGAGCGGTACCAGCAGTTCGTCATCCTCGCGCTCGGTGACATCGTGCTGGTGCCGACGCTGCGGATCAACACCACCGAGTTCACCCGCGCCCGGTCGGCAGCCTTCCTCGCCGCCTTCGCCGTCATGCTGCTGCTCTGGCAGATCTACGTGCTGCGCGCCGGAACCATCGTGGCGTCCACCACCCCGCCGCTGGTGCGGCGGGCGGCCCGGCTGGCGCCGTACACCCACCTGCTCATGCTCTCCGGCATCGTCTGCACCGCCGCGGCGTTCGACCTGGTCGTCGGCCGGCCCACCGGGGACACGCCGGGACGCTGGCTGGTCCTGATCCTCGGCGGGCCCGCGCTGGTCCTGATCGGGCGCAGCCTGTTCATCCAGCGGGTCCTGGGCGTGCCCCCGTGGCGGCGGGTGCCCTGGCTGCTGGCGCTGGCGGCGGTGACCCCCTGGGCGGGCGGCTGGTCGCCGCCTTCGTCGTGCTGGTGCTGACCGGCGTGGTGGTCGGCGACGCGGTGGCCCCGTCGCCGACCCGATCCGCGCTCCGCGGCCGCCCCGGCTGACCCGCGGCAGGGCCGGGGGTCAGAGCGGATAGGTGCGGGCCACCGCGAGCATCTCCGAGCTGTGCGAGCCGACCACGCCGACGTCGGCGGGCCGCGGGCGGAAGCCGGGCAGCCCGGTCAGGCCGTCGCTGGCGTCCATGACCCGCACGTTCACCTGGCCGGCCTTCGGCACGAGGGTGAGCGTCAGCTCGACGCCCTCGGGCGGCGGGGCGTGGAACACGATCCCGAAACCCCACCGCCCGTCGCGGGCCTTGACCGGCACGTCCCGCCCGGCCACCGTGGCCGACCGGACCGTGGCCGTGGCGGTCTCCACGTGCAGGGTGAGCAGCCGTACCGTCCGCTGCGGGACCACCCGCAGCCGGAGCACCCGCTGGTCACCGCCGCGGGTGTCGGCGAGCGTCTCCAGCTTCGGGGCGGGCACGTCGGCGGCCGGGGCCGGGCCGGCGCGCAGCTCGCCGTCGCCGAGACCGGGGAAGTCGGCGGAGACGTCGGTGCGGCCGTCCACGTACCCGTCGGTCCACGGCTGCGGCGCGTCCTCGTGGCTGAGCCAGCGGGCGGCGCCGGTGCCGGCGTCCAGGGCGTACATCAGGTGGGTCGGCACGGGATGGGCGGCGTCGAAGCGGTCCACGGCCAGGCCGACCCCGGCGAGCACCACGGCGGCGAGCGCGGCGGCGCCGGCCGGCAGCGCGCCCAGCCGGCGGGCCCGCAGCGCGACCAGGCCGCGCTGGCCGCCGGCCTGCGGGTGCAGCAGGTCGACCACCGGCAGCACGGCCAGGCCGAGCAGCACGGAGACGAGCGCGGCCACCCCGCCCATCGCCATGCCGAGCGCCGGGAAGAGCAGCACCACGGGGGGCAGCAGGATCACCACGGCCACCGCGCCGGCCAGGGTCGCCGCGACCACCGGCCACGGGCCGTCCAGCCGGGTGCCCAGCGCCGCCAGGCCGGCGAGCGCGCCGGCCAGCGCCGGCAGCGTGGTCAGGTACGCGCCGCCGGGCACCAGCACGGCGAGCAGCACCCCGAGCAGGGCCAGCCAGGCCAGCCCGCCGAACGCCAGCGCGGCCGGACCGACCCGGCGGCGGGTCAGCGCGTACCAGGTGAACAGGACCGCGGCGGCGAGCGCCACCACGGCCAGCCGGTACCAGACCGGTCGGTACGGGTCGAGCAGCTCGGCGTACCCGGGGCGGACCGTGGTGATCGCGGTCCAGAGCAGCCACGCGCCGAGCGGGGCGACGACGATCGGCACCAGGGCCAGCCCGACGCCGGCGGCGAGCCGGCCGGCGGTGGCCCGGCCGCGGCGGCGCAGCAGCCAGCCGAGCGCGCCGACCGCCAGCAGGGCGGCCAGCGCCAGCGGCAGGGTCAGCCAGCCGGGGTAGCGGACCAGCCCGCCCGGCACCGGGAAGTAGGTGGCGTCGTGGCCGGAGCGCAGCTGCCGCAGGTCGGTCCGGCCGAACTCGCGGGCCAGGCCGAGCGCGTTGTCGCCGTGCATCTGCAGGCTGCCCCGGTCCATCGCTGCCGGGGTGTCCAGCGGCGTGTGGTAGATCGCCCCGCCGTCGATGTACGCCGAGTTCAGCCCGACGAAGTCGTGGTCGAGGAACGCGGTGAAGTCGGTGTCGTTCGGCAGCGCCCGGTAGATCTCCACGGCGAAGGAGGTGCCCACCGGGTGCGGTGCGGCCCGGCCGAAGACGTCCACCAGCTTCGCGTTGTTCCGGGACGTCTCGAACATGATCACCGGGCCGGTGGCGCCGCGCGCCTCCAGGTTGAGCACCACGCCCCCGTCGCGGGCCAGCGGGTGGTCGGCGGCGAACCCGGACGCGCCGCACAGGCACGCCTCCTCGGCGTCGGTGAGCACGAACACCACGTCGTTGCGGGGGCGCGGACCGGTGGCCAGCGCCCGGGCCACCTCCAGGATGGTGGAGGTGCCGGCGGCGTCGTCGTTGCCGCCCGGCCCGGACTGCACCGAGTCGTAGTGGGCGACCAGGAAGACCCGCCCGGTCGAGGCGGTGCCGGGCAGCCGGGCCACCACGTTGCGGACCCGGGCCACCGTCGCACCGCCGGCCGCCCCGCTGAGCTGCCCGGCCTCCGGCGCGACCGCGTCCTGCACCTCGGTCTCCAGGCCGAGGCCGCGCAGCACGCCCACCAGGTGTTCGCGGACCTGGTCGTTGGCGGTGCTGCCGGCCACGTGCGGCCGGGTCGCGATGACCCGCACGTTCTCGTACGCCCGCTCGGCGCTGAACTCGCCCGCCGGGGCGTCCGCCGGGCGCGGCGCCGGGGTGGCCAGGTCGACCAGGACACCCGCGCCGACGGCGAGCAGCGCGACGAGCGCCGCGAGCGCGGCGAGCGGTCGCCGGCGGGGCCGGGTCAGCGCCCGGTCGGCGGGGCGGGAGGGGGGTACGCCCACGGGAACTCCTCGGGGATGGGTCGGGTGGGGATCATCCTGCACCCCGGGCGGCGGGCCGCGGCAGCCCCCGGTCGGCCGGTGCGTTCCGGGCCGGACAGGGTCGGCCGCGTAACATCGGAACCCGGCCCGGTCGCTCTCCGGCGGGTGGGTCGATATCGGTGCGGGCCCGTTCCGGTATCTGTCGTGTTGTGTGCGGCCGTTGTCTGATACAGGATCAGCAGGGCACTCGGAAGGAGCCCGACATCACCAGCGAACTCCCGCGTCTCGCGGCGGTGACCCGACCGCAGCGGGGGTCCGGTCTGCCCGGCGCCGCGGTCGTGCCGCAGGCCGGTTTCGGGCACTACGCGAGCGTGCCCCCGGGCGAGCGGCTGCGGGTGCTCCTGGTCGAGGACGACGAGGGCGACGCCTTCCTGGTCGGCGAACTGCTCGCCGAGACCAACTCGATGATCGACCTGCTCGTCGCCACCAGCCTCAGCGAGGCCCGCCAGCGGGTGATGGGGGTCGACTGCGTCCTGCTCGACCTGGGCCTGCCCGACGCGCAGGGGCTGGACGGCCTGCGCCAGGTGCTGGACATGGCCAGCGGCGCGGCGGTCTGCGTGCTGACCGGCCGCTCCGACGAGCACCTGGGCATCGTCGCGGTCGCCGAGGGCGCGCAGGACTACCTGGTCAAGGGACAGGTCGACGGGGTGCTGCTGACCCGCGCCCTGCGCTACGCCGTGGAGCGCAAGCGGGCCGACGTGAACGCCCGCCGGCTGCGCGAGGTGGAGCTGCGCCAGGCCGAGTCGGCCCGGCTGGAGCGCGGTCTGCTGCCGCAGCCGCTGATGACCACCGACCAGGTGGCGGTGCACACCTTCTACCGCCCCGGCCGGCACGCGGCGCTGATCGGCGGCGACTTCTACGACGTGGTGCAGACCCGGCCGGACCGGATCGACCTGATCGTCGGTGACGTGTGCGGCCACGGGGTCGACGAGGCGGCCCTCGGCGTCGAGTTGCGGGTGGCCTGGCGGGCGCTGATCCTGGCAGGCGTGCCGGACGAGGAGGTGCTGCCCGCCCTGGAGCAGGTGCTGATGAGCGAGCGGCGGCTCCAGGAGATCTTCGCCACGGTGGCCACCACCCGGCTCGACCTGGCGGCCAACCGGGCGACGGTGCGGCTCGCCGGTCACCCGCCGCCGCTGCTGCTCGCCGGCGGGCGGGTGGCCCCCGTGCCGGCCCGGGGCGGCCTGCTGCTCGGCGTACGGCCGCGCCGGCCGGTGGCGTTCGACCTGGAGTTCGAGACCGAGGACTGGTCCCTGCTGATGTACACCGACGGCCTGATCGAGGGGCGCGTGGGCAGCGGCGACGACCGGCTCGACGTGTCCGGGCTGACCGAGCTGCTCGCCGACCCGGCCAGCCGGGCGGTCTCGCTGGCCGAGCTGCCCGCCTGGCTCGTCGGCCGGGCCGAGCAGCTCAACGGCGGCCCGCTCGCCGACGACGTCGCCATGCTGCTGGTCACCCGCGGCGGTGGCCGGTGAGCACGAGCGCGACGGCGTCCTCTCGGTCTTCGGAAGGTGGTTCGGTGCAGGCGTACCAGCGGGGTTGGACCCTGCGTCGGCGGGTCGTCGCGCTGCTCAGCGTGGTGCTGGTGCTGCTGCTCGGGCTGGCCGCCGCGGAGGCGACCCTGGCGGCGAAGAACCGGCAGAACATCGACGCGGTCCTGCTGAAGACCGGTCCCCTCCGGGTGCAGGCGCAGGAGCTGCTCAGCGCCCTGCTCGACCAGGAGACCGCGGTCCGCGGGTACGCCGTGAACGCCGACCGCAAGGACCTGGCGCCGTACGAGGACGGCCTGAAGCGGGAGCGGGACACCGTCGCCGAGATGCGCGGGTTGGCCCGCGACTACCCGGACGTGCTGCGCGAGCTGGGCGTCGTGGAGCAGCAGGCCGCGCAGTGGCGGCGCGACGTCGCCGCGCCGGTGATCAGCACCACCGAGCGCAGCGGCCCGGCCGCCGGCCGGGCGCTGATCACCGAACAGACCCGGCAGCGGTTCGACGGCATCCGGGTCGCGGTGGACAAGCTCCAGAACGAGATCCTCATCGTCCGGCAGCAGACCGCCGCCGACGTGAACGACACCAGCAACGTCCTGGTGGTGCTGCTGATCATCGCGGCGCTGGTGGTGGCGGTCGCCGGCGCGGTCATGCTGCTCTCGCTGGACCGGATCCTGATCCGGCCGCTGGCCGGCCTGGTCGGCCAGGTGCGGGAGGTCGCCGCCGGCGACTACCAGCACCACATCGAGGGGTCCGGCCCGCCGGAGTTCCGCCGGCTCGCCGACGACATCGACCTGATGCGGCAGAAGATCGCCCGGGAGCTGGACGAGGTCCGCGAGGCCCGGGAGCGGATCGAATGGGTCAACGGCCAGCTCCAGAAGCAGGCCGAGGAGCTCACCCGCTCCAACCGGGACCTCGAGCAGTTCGCCTACGTGGCCTCGCACGACCTGCAGGAGCCGCTGCGCAAGGTGGCCAGCTTCTGCCAGCTCCTCCAGCGCCGCTACGCCGGTCAGCTCGACGAGCGCGCCGACCAGTACATCGCGTTCGCCGTGGACGGCGCGCAGCGGATGCAGCGGCTGATCAACGACCTGCTCGCGTTCTCCCGGATCGGCCGCCTCACCACCGGTTTCACCGAGGTCGACCTGAACAAGGTGATGGGTGACGTGGCCGGGCAGACCGAGGCCGCCCGCCAGTACAGCGATGCCGAGCTGAGCTGGGACCAGCTGCCGGTGATCCGCGGCGAGGAGCCGCTGCTGACCAACCTGCTGGCCAACCTGGTCAGCAACTCGATCAAGTTCCGCCGGCCCGACGTGGCGCCGAAGGTGCACGTGTCGGCCCGGCTGGTGGACGACGAGTGGGAGATCAGCTGCCAGGACAACGGCATCGGGGTCGAGCCGGAGTTCGCCGACAAGATCTTCGTCATCTTCCAGCGGCTGCACGCCAAGGACGCGTACCCGGGCACCGGGATCGGCCTGGCGATCGTCAAGAAGATCGTGGAGTACCACGGCGGCCGGGTCTGGGTGGACACCGGCCTCGACGAGGGCACCGCGATCCGGTTCACCCTCCCCGCCCTGCCCGAGGACGTCGAGCGGGCCCGTGCGGCAGCCGAGCCGGAGGCGGACGAGCCGGAGGCGGACGAGCCGGAGGCGGACGAGCCGGGGGCGGCCAGCGAGCCGAGCGGGGAGTCGGTGACGACCGGCGACGGCGCGGATGACACCCTTCGGTCGGCGCCCGTCGGCGCCCAGGCCGACCACGCCGAAGGCGGGGAACCGCCCGAGGGGGCGGCCGGACACGGTACAACCGGTGGCATGAAGGAGACGGTGGGATGACCGCGCCGGCAGACGGCAAGAGCCCGATCGAGGTCCTGCTCGTCGAGGACGACCCGGGCGACGTGTTGATGACCCAGGAGGCGTTCGAGGAGCACAAGCTCCGCAACCGCCTCACGGTCGTCTCCGACGGCGCCGAGGCGCTGGCGTACCTGCGGCAGGAGGGCCAGTACGCGGACGCGGTGACCCCCGACCTGATCCTGCTCGACCTGAACCTGCCCCGCCGGGACGGCCGGGAGGTGCTGGAGGAGATCAAGAAGGACGAGCAGCTCTGCCGGATCCCGGTGGTGGTGCTGACCACCTCCCAGGCCGACGAGGACATCCTGCGCAGCTACCAGCTGCACGCCAACGCCTACGTGACCAAGCCGGTGGACTTCGATCGCTTCATCTCGGTGGTCCGCCAGATCGACGAGTTCTTCGTCAGCGTGGTCAAGCTGCCGCCGCGTGGCTGACCAGCTGCTGGACGATGTCGACGCGCTGCTGCGACAGGCCGCGGCGGAGATCGTGGTGCCGCTGTTCCGGCGGCTCGACGACGCCGACATCTCCGAGAAGGCACCCGGCGAGGTGGTCACCGTCGCCGACCGCGAGGCCGAGGAACTGATCTCCGCGGGGCTGCGCCGGCTGCGCCCCGGCTCGGTGGTGGTCGGTGAGGAGGCAGTCGCCGCGGACCCCGACCTGCTGCGCCACCTGCACGGCGACGGCGACGTCTGGCTGGTCGACCCGGTCGACGGCACCTCCAACTTCGCCGCCGGCCGGCGGCCGTTCGCCCTGATGATCGCCCTGCTGACCGACGGCGTGCCGGTGGCCTCCTGGGTGTACGACCCGCTGGACGGGACGATGGCCATCGCCCGCGCCGGGGCAGGCACCCGGCTGGACGGGACGGCGGTACGCACCACCGGGGCGCAGCCGGAGGTCGGCGCGTTGCGGGGCACCGCGATGACCCGGTTCCTGCCGCCGGACGCCCGGCGGAGCGTGTCGGCGGGCGGTACCCGCATCGGCGAGCTGCTGCCCGGCCAGCACTGCGCGGGCCGGGAGTACCTCGACATCCTCACCGGCAAGCAGCAGTTCGTGCTCTTCTGGCGCACCCTGCCGTGGGACCACGTCCCCGGCGCGACGCTGGTTCGGGAGGCGGGCGGGGTGGCGCGGCGCTTCGACGGCACCGACTACCACCCGGCGGACGAGGGCCGTGGCCTGCTGGTCGCGGCCAGCGAGGAGATCTGGAACGAGGTCCGCGCGGCCCTGCTCGGCAGCTGACCGCGACAGGGTCGCCACGCTGCGTCGACGATCGACGTCGGGCGAGGTCGTGGGCCTGGCACGGCGGGCGCGGTCCGGTATCGTGACCGGCGGTTTCCGCCAACAGGCCGCCGATCGGGGCCGGTGGAGCCGCCGCCGCGCAGAGTTCGACCCGGGGGGCCGGCGGTCGACGGAAGGACGCTTTCGTGCCCAGGACCAGGCTCATCCGGCGGCGCGTCCGCCGGGCGCTGCTCGCCCTGCTCGCCGCGACGGCGCTGCTGCTCGGCGCGGGACTCGCCACCGCCGGGCCGGCGGCCGCCGCGCCCAGCCCGAGCGCCCCCGACGAGGGGGGCAGCAAGCAGCTGCGGGCGGCGCTCGACGCGGCGGCCCGGGGCCACATCGAGGCCAAGGCCCGCCTCGACAACTCCAAGCGCCGGCAGACCGCGCTGACCGGGCAGCTCAAGCAGCTCGACGTACGCCTGGTCGAGCTGACCGCCCAGGTGGGCGAGGTGGCCGCGCAGTCCTACCGGGTGGGCCGGCTGACCCCGGTGTCGATGCTGCTGGCCAGCTCCAGCCCGAACGCCTTCGTCAAGCGCGCCGCCGAGTTGGACGTGATGGCGCAGCGGGACAGCAAGCGGCTGCGCGACCTGAACGAGACGAAGGCCGAGGCGGCCCAGGCCAAGCTGGCCCTCGACGCCGAGGTCCGCGAGCAGCAGAAACAGCTCGCCGTGCTGGCCCGGAAGAAGCGGGACGCCGAGGTGGCGCTGGCCAAGGTCAGCTCGGGCAGCGGCGCCGGCTTCGGCGGCGGCTCCGCGTCCGCCAAGCCCGCGCCGCGCAACCCGGACGGCTCGTGGCCGTCGGAGTCGTGCTCGGTGAACGACCCGACGCCGGCCGACGGCTGCATCACCCCGCGCACCCTGCACATGCTCCAGCAGGCCCAGGCGGCCGGCTACCAGCGCTACGTGTCCTGCCACCGCAGCGGCGGCGACGGGGAGCACCCGAAGGGGCGGGCCTGCGACTTCGCGGCGGCCACCAGCGGCTTCAAGGACGTCTCGGCCACCGGCGGGGACAAGGCGTACGGCGACCGCCTGGCCACCTGGGCGAAGAACAACGCGAGCCGGCTCGGCATCATGTACGTGATCTGGTATCGGCAGATCTGGATGCCGAACACCGGTTGGCGGTCGTACAGCGGGGGCGGCAGCCCGGCCGCCGACCACACAAACCATGTTCACATCTCGATGTATTGACCCTGCCGGCCGGGAACGCTGCGTAGCATCGCGACGGTGAGCAGTACCTCCTCCGATGTCGCGGTGGACCCGGCGCCGGCGGCGCCGACCCCACCCCGGGCCCTGCCGAACGGGCTCGCCGCGTTCCTGGTCTTCCTCTCCAGCGGCGCCGTGCTGGTGCTGGAGACCGTCTCGCTCCGGCTGGTCGGCCCGTACGTCGGGGTGACCCTCCAGGTGACCAGCTCGGTCATCGGCATGGCGCTGGCCGCCATCGCGTACGGGGCGTGGATGGGCGGGTGGCTGGCCGACCGGCGGGACCCGCGTACCCTGCTCGCCCCGGCCCTGGTGCTGGCCGGTATCGCCACCGCGGTGACCCTGCCGGTCGTCCGGTACGCCGGCGAGGCGCTGCGCGGCGGCGCGGTCAGCGCGGTGCTGCTGCTGACCGCGGTGGCGGTGCTGCTGCCGGCGGCGCTGCTCGCCGGGATCACCCCGCTGGTGGTGAAGCTTCAGCTGGCCGACCTGCGCCGGACCGGTCAGGTGGTCGGGCGGCTCTCCGGCATCGGCACCCTCGGCGGGATCACCGCCACCCTGCTCACCGGCTTCGTGCTGGTGGCCGCCCTGCCCAGCTCGGTGATCGTGCTCGGGCTGGCCGGCGGGCTCGGGCTGACCGGGCTGGTGCTCGGGGCGTACCTGCGGCGGCGGGCGGGGACCCGGCTGCCGGCGCCGGCCCGGGCGAAGGCCGCCCTCGCGGTGCTCGGCCTGGCCGGCGCCGGGTTCGCCACCGTGGCCCCGAACCCGTGCGACGTGGAGACGGCCTACCACTGCGCCCGGGTCGAGGTGGACGGGCAGTGGCCGGACGGGCGCACGCTCTACCTCAACTCGGCCGAGCACTCCTACGTCGACCTGGGCGACCCGAGCCACCTGAAGTACGCGTACACCCAGTGGATCGGGCTGGTGGCGGACCAGGCCGCGGCGCCGGGGCAGCGCCTGGACGCCCTGCACCTGGGCGGCGGCGGCTTCACCATCCCGCGCTACCTGGCCGCCACCCGGCCGGGCACCCGCAGCCTGGTCTTCGAGATCGACGGCGGGCTGGTCGAGCTGGACCGGCGCGAGCTGGGCGTGCGGACCGGCCCGGAGCTGACGGCGAAGGTCGGCGACGCGCGGGTGCTGCTCGGCGGGGAGCCGACCGACAGCCGGGACTTCATCGTCGGCGACGCCTTCGGTCACCTGGTGGTGCCGTGGCACCTGGCGACCCGGGAGATGGCCGCGGACATCCGCCGGGTGCTGCGCCCGGGCGGGATCTACGTGCAGAACGTCATCGACTACCCGCCGGGCCGGTTCATCCGGGCGGAACTGGCCACCGTGGCGGCCGAGTTCCGCAACGTCGCGCTGATCGCGCCGCCCTGGGCGATCGAGGGCCGGTCCGGCGCCAACTTCCTCATCGTCGGCTCGGACGCGCCGCTGCCGCTGGACCGGCTGGCCGCCGGCCTGCCCCGGCTGCCCGATCAGGCGGTGCTGCTGCACGGCGCCGAGCTGACCGCGTTCGTCGGTGACGCCCTGGTGCTGACCGACGACTACGCCCCGGTGGACCAGCTCCTGGCGACCGCCTGAACGGGTGACTTTTCTGACCGATTCCGACCCTTCAGGTGTAGGAGGGCTCACCAGGGGCAACTGCACCCACCATGGGAGCAGCGGTCAGGGGCGGCGCGCAGCTGCTGGGTGAGCGGTACCGGTTGGTCGAGCAGCTCGGTGCCGGTGGCATGTCGGTGGTCTGGCGCGGTTACGACGAGGTGCTCGGCCGTCAGGTGGCGATCAAGGTGCTCGCCTCGCGGCTCGCCAGCGACAAGGCGTTCCGGCACCGGATCCGGATCGAGGCGCAGGCCGCCGCGCGGCTCTGCCACCCCAACATCACCAACGTGTACGACTACGGCGAGTCCGAGCAGGTCGGCCTGACCGTGCCGTACGTGGTGATGGAGCTGGTGGACGGCGGCCCGCTGAGCGCCCGGCTGGGGCGCGGCGGGCAGCTGCCCTGGCGGGAGGCGGTGACCATCGGCGCGGAGGTGACCTCGGCGCTGGCCACCGCGCACGCCCGGGGGGTGGTCCACCGGGACGTCACGCCGAACAACGTGATGCTCACTCCGACCGGGGTGAAGGTCGTCGACTTCGGCATCTCGGCGCTGGTGGGGGAGAGCGAGAAGGGCCCGGACGGCGCCCTGCTCGGCACGCCCGCCTACCTGGCGCCGGAGCGGCTGGACGACGGCCAGGTCTCCCCGGCCACCGACGTCTACGCGGTCGGTCTGCTGCTGTACCGGATGCTCACCGGCCGGCTGCCCTGGCAGGCCAGCACCACCACCCAGATGCTGCGGGCACACATGTACACCGAGCCGGACCCGATGCCGGCGGTGGTGGGGCTGCCCGATCAGGTCGCCGAGCTGGTCCGGCGCTGCCTGGCCAAGCGCCCGGAGGACCGTCCGGCGACCGCCGAGGTGGCCCGTACGCTCGCCGAGGCGGCGGGGATCGCGGCGATCGTGCCGGTCTCCCCGGCACTCGGCCAGTTCGACCCGGCGCTGCTGGAGAACGCCGGCACCACGATCCTGCCCTGGTCGACGGCGACCGACGCGCTGCCGTTCTCGGCCGTACGCACCCGCAATCGTCGGGCCGTGTCCCGGCGCCGCCGGGTGGAGGCCGGGGTGGCCGCCGCCGGCCTGGTCGCGGTCACCGCCACGCTCTGGGGGCTGACCTCGAAGAGCCCGGCCAGCGGCGGGGTGGAGCCGACCGAGGCGCGGATGGCGCTGCCGGAGCCGACCCCGTGCGCCGTCGACTACGTGCTGCGGCGGGACACCGGCAAGGACTTCACCGCCGACCTGACCCTCACCAACACGGGTAAGCGGGAACTGCGGGGCTGGACGATGAGCTTCACGTTCCCCGGCAAGCAGACGGTGACGAAGGCCCAGCCGGCGGTCCGGCAGCAGGGGCGGACCGTGCTGCTCCAGCCGCCCGCCGCGGATGCCGCGCTGGCTCCCGGTGCGTCGAAGAAGGTCTCGCTGAGCGGGACGTACACCGGGGTGAACCAGTTGCCGGTGGAGTTCAAGGTCGGCGATGAGACCTGCGGCGTGCAGGTCGCGGGGGTGGCCGGCTCGGCGCCGACCACGGTGCCGGCCGTGAAGGCCCCGGCCAAGGCGCCGACCGTCAAGACGCCGCCGAAGGCCACCGCCCCGAAGGGCGGTTCGCACCCCAAGCCCGAGAAGCCCCGCAAGCCGAAGGAGGACCCGAAGGGAAAAGCAAGGTGAAGCAACCGAAGGGCGGTGATCACGGGGCCAAGGGCAAGAAGTGACGTTCAGCCGAGCGCGGTGACGCTCAGGTGAGCGCGGCGAAGCGCTGCACCCGCTCGATGCCGCCTTCCACGATGAGCACACTGTCCGGTTGGAGCACGGTGTCCGGCGCGGCGTAGCGGAACGGCTCGCCGGGCAGCTTCGCGCCCACCACCGACACCCCGTACCGCTCCATCGGCGACAGTTCACGCAGCGACCGGCCGACCAGCGGCGGGGGCACCCGGACCTTGGCGATCGCGAAGTCGTCGCCGAACTCGATGAAGTCCAGCATCTTGCTGACGATCAGGTGCGCCACCCGTTCGGCGGTCTCCGCCTCCGGGAAGATCACGTGGTGCACGCCCACCGAGTGGAGAATCTTGGCGTGCTTCTCCGAGGTGGCGCGGGCCCAGATCTGCGGCACCTGCAACTCGGTGAGGGCCAGCACGGTGAGCACGCTCGCCTCGACCGAGGCGCCGATGGCCACCAGCACCCGCCGGAAGCTCGCGATGCCGAGTTGACGCAGCACGTTCTCCTCGGTGGTGTCCGCCTGCACCACCCGGTCCAGCCGGCCGGCCCAGTGCTGCACGCGATCCTGGTCGTGGTCGACGGCCAGCACGTCGTGGCCGAGTTGCAGCAGCGAGTCGGCCAGCCGGCCACCGAACCGGCCCAGCCCGATCACCACGACGCTGCTGTCGTCCGTGCGCCTAGCCGACAATGGGTTGCTCCTCCGGGTAGCGGTACAAACGCCGACGGGTGTTCAACGCGATGGCGGACCCCAGGGTGAGGGGACCGACCCGGCCGATGAACATGAGCACGACCAGCACGTACTGGCCGGGCCGGGACAGGTCGGCGGCGAGGCCGGTGGAGAGGCCGGTGGTGCTGAACGCGGAGGTCACCTCGAAGATCGCGGTGAGGCTGCGCAGGTTGTCGGCGAGCAGGATCAGGGCGATCGTGCCGACGACGACCAGTGCCACGCTGAGCAGCGCGACGGTCAGCGCCTGTCGCTGGCTGGCCGTGGCGACCCGCCGGCCGCTCACCGTCACGTCCGGTTCGCCGCGCAGCTCGGCCCAGATCACGAAGCTGAGCAGGAAGAACGTGGAGACCTTGATGCCGCCGGCGGTGCTGGCGCTGCCTCCGCCGATGAACATCAGCACGATGAACAGCGGGTACGTCTCCTCCCTGAGCCTCTCGATGTTGATCACGTCGAAGCCGCCGGTGCGGCTCAGCGCGATCTGGGTGAACGAGGCGAGCAGCTTGCCCGGCGCGTCGTAGGTGCCGATGGTCGCCGGGTTGGTCCACTCGGCCAGCAGCAGGAAGCCGAACCCGAGCAGGAGCAGCGCCACGGTGCCCCAGATGGTCAGCTTGGTGGCCACCGCCCAGCCGGCCGGCCGCCGCCACTCGCGGGCCGCCTCGAAGAGCGACGGGAAGCCGAGCCCGCCGACGATCGCGCCGAGGGCCAGCGGCAGCGCCACCCACGGGTCGCGGGAGAAGGCGAGCAGCCCGTCGGAGTAGAGCGTGAAACCGCCGTTGTTGAAGGCCTGGATGGCATGGAACGCGGCCGTCCAGAGCGCCACCCGCGGCGGGTAGTGGTAGGTCAGCCAGAGCCGGGCGGCGATGATCGCGGTCATCACGGCCTCGCAGACGAAGACCGTGCTGGCGATCCGGGCCAGCAGCCAGCCGACGTCGCCGATGCCGAACTCGGCGGTCTCGGCCTGCACGAGCAGCCGGTTGCGCAACCCGAGCTGCCGGGAGACGGCCAGGATCACCAGCGCCGCGATGGACAGGATGCCCAGGCCACCGAGCTGGGTGAGCACGGTGATCATGGCCAGCCCGAAGGGGTTCCAGTAGTTCGGGGTGTCGTTGACGGCCAGCCCGGTGACGGAGACCGCAGAGGTCGAGGTGAACAGCGCCGTGACGAACGGGGTGTATTCCTGCTTGCTGGTGGCCGCGGGCAGCATCAGCAGCGCGGTGCCGAGCAGGATCGCCGCCAGGAACCCGAACGGCACCAGCCGTACCGGGTTCCGGAGCAGGCGGCGCATCTGGTCATCTTCCGTCCGGAGCTTCACCGGCAGGTCCGGAACCGGGCAACTGCCGGCACCGCTCGCGCCGGCCGGGGGTCAGGGCCGGAGCACGTAGCGACCGCGTACCCCGCCCTTGGCCATGGCCCGGTGGGCGTCGGCGACCCGGTCCAGCGGCAGGACCGTGTGCACCCTCGCCGGCAGTTCGCCGGAGGCGGTACGGGCGAGCAGGTCGCCCAGTCGCGGGCCGTCCGGCTGGGTGACCACCACGGCGACGGTGATCCCGCGTTCGGTGGCCGGCACGGCGTTGGGCCGGACGCCGACGAAGGCGCCGCCGTCGCGGACCAGGGCCAGTGCCTGCTCCTGCAGCACCCCCGCATCGGCGACCGCGTCCCAGCCCGGCTCCGGGCGGCTGGTGAAGTCGGCGCCGAGGCTGCGGACGAACTGCTCGTCCTGGGCTCTGGCCAGCCCGGTCACCTGCCAGCCGCGGTCCTGCGCGAGCGAGGTCAGGTACCCGCCGACCGCGCCGGCCGCCCCGGTCACCAGCAGCCGGTTCCCGCCGGTGGGCGCGTCGCCGAGCAGGTCGACGAGCTGCGCCGCGGCCAGCCCGTTGAGCGGTACCGTCGACGCCGCGACCAGGTCCAGCCCGTCGGGCACGACGGCGAGGTCGGCGGCCGGCACGACGAGCTGCTCGGCGTACGTGCCGAAGTCGCGGTCGAACCCGACCACCACACCGGCGACCCGGGTACCGACGGCCAGGTCCACGCCGGGACCGCCGGCGATGACGACACCGGCGAAGTCCCAGCCAAGGCCGGTGCGCTCGGGCTGGTTGATCAGCCCCAGGCTGTGGAAGAACCCGCCCGCGACGCCGAGGTCGACGGGGTTGACCGGTGCGGCGGCGATCTCCACCCGGACCTCGCCGGGTCCGGGCTCGACGACGGGAACGTCGATGATCTCGATGGAGTCGGGACCGCCCGGGGTACGGACGACGGCGGTACGGAAGGTGGCCATGGTCGATCGGCTCCTCGCGGCTTGTCGGCAACGGTCGTGCTGCATCTACGATGGATGGGTAACTCTCCACCGGGAAGAACCCACCTCGAAGTGCGTAAGCCACCACCGGGTAGGAAGGAGCGGCCGTGCCAACGCTCACCGCGGCCCAGCAACGGGCGCAGGCGCAGGCGGACTACGACGCGTTCCTGGCCGGCTGCCCCAGCCGCCAGCTGCTCGACCGGATCTCCGACAAGTGGGTCGCGCTGATCCTGGCCGCGCTCGGCGGCGACGGCCCGCGCCGGTCCGGGGCGGACCGTGGTGGTGAGCCGCGCGCGATGCGCTACTCGGAGTTGGCCCGCCGGCTGGCCGGGGTCAGCCAGAAGATGCTCACCCAGACGCTGCGCTCCCTGGAGCGCGACGGCCTGGTCACCCGCACCGTGACCGCCACCGTGCCGGTCACCGTCACGTACGAGCTGACCGACCTCGGTCTCTCACTGCACCAGCTCATGCGCGGCGTCAAAGAGTGGGCCGAGGCGCACATGGACGAGGTGCACGCCAACCGCGAGAAGTACGACACCCGCGTCGGCTGAGCGTCGATCGCGGCCGGATCGGCGGGCGATCGCGTGGTAGGACGCCTCATGGCGCACCTGCCGGCGCCCCCGCCGACCAGCCCGACACCGCGTGCTCCGCGCGGAGCTGCCCCGCGTGTTGCGGCACATCGGGCCTACGCGGGATTCGCGGCCTCGCGTGTTGCGGCACGTCGGGCCTACCCGGGACCGGGATGCCGCGAACTGCCGCCCGTCGGGCCTACGCGGGATGCGCGGCCTCGCGTGTTGCGGCACGTCGGGCCTACCCGGGACCGGGATGCCGCGAGCTGCCGCCCGTCACGCGCCAGTCGCGGTTCTGCGGCGACAGCAGGGTCCTGCTTGCTGCCTTTCGACCTGATATCAGAAACGACTCACCAGTGCCCAGTTTGGCGGTGGCGCTGGCTGTGGGAGGCCGAGATTGGCGGGTGCGTGAGTCGTTTTTGACGTCAGCTCGACAGGGGGCGGGGACTAATGCCCCGGCGGCTCGGCGACGTAGGTGCCACGGCCCGGCTGGCCGGTGATCAGCTCGCGATCGTGCAGCAGCGACAGGGCACGGGAGGCCGTGTTCATGTGGACGCCGTAGGTCTCGGCCAGTTCGCGGGTAGAGGGCAGCTTGTCGCCGGGCTTCAGTTCGCCGCTCTTGATCTTCGCGGCGAGCTCGTTGGCGATCTGACGGTATGGCGCTTCGGCTGTAGGCATGGTGAGGACTCCGGTCGGTTCGGCACCTCCGATCATGCCGGGCCTACACCAGTAACTGCAACAAGCGGAACGCCCGATGTGGACGCTCGACCTACACAGGTATTTTGGGTAGGCTGACCCGCGTCCGGCTCCGGTTGGTTCGGCAAACCTCGGGAGTCGGACGCGCATTGGGCTCCGGGGTCGCACCGCCGAACGGGCTGCGGTCGCGGGGCCGGCGGCCCGTCCCGCGTCCCCGGTCGGCGTCCTCGGTCTGCGGGGCGGGCCGCCTCCACGGCTCGGTGAGGAGGATTGCGTGCGTAACGTGCTCGACCTGTTCCAACCGTCCCGGCGACGGGGGAAGGGGCGGCCGCCGAACGAGGGCTGGTACCGCTCGGAAGCGTGCCGGCCGCTGAGCGTCGGGCAGGTCCGTGGGCGGCGGTTCCGTACCGTCCGGCGCGGGCTGGACCCGGTGGAGGTGCACGCCTTTCTCTACCGGGTCGCCGGTGACCTGGCGCTGGCCCGGCGCGACGCGGCCCGGCACGCCGAGGAGAACACGCGCATCAAGCGAGCGCTCAAGAGCTGGCAGTCCCGGTTCACGCCGGGGGCGTACCGGTGAGCCGGAAGCGGTTCGTCGTACACCTGCCGGTGCTCGCGGCCGACCTGGACGGGGCCCGCCGCCTGGCCCGGGTGATCTGCCGTGCGCTCGGCTTCCTCGCCGACGTCGAACGGCTCGGCGCGACCGTGTCGGCCGAGGACGCGCAGGGCGTACGCCACTGGGTCTGGTGTGACCGGTTGCTCGGCGGCGGGCGACGGTGCGCGCTGCCGGCCGACCACGACGGCGGGTGCGGTCCGCGTGGTGCCGGCCGGTCGGGTTCCTTCGATGGCTCGCCGCGACACAACGGCCGTCCGGTCGATGGGGCCGACGACCACCGGACGTGAGGGAGGTATCCACCGGCCGGGGGCTGCTGTAACGTCGGGCCACCCCACCCTGGTTACTTGTGTGTTTCGGCCACATAGCCCGTGGGTGACGTCACTTCTAGCGTGAGCCGTCACATGACAATCCCCCTGTCCCCACCTGGAGTCGCAATGACGATCCGGCACACGCGACGGGTGTTCCTTTCCGCCGCCACGATGATGGCGGCCGCGCTCGCCGCCACCGCCTGTGGCAGCCCGCAGGACACCGCCTCCGGCGGCGGCGACGCCGCGCCGGTCAAGGTCGGCCTGGTCTACTCCCAGTCCGGCCCGCTGGCCAGCTACGGCAAGCAGTACATCGACGGCTTCCGGGCCGGCCTCGACTTCGCCACCAAGGGCACCGGCAAGGTCGGCGACCGCAAGGTCGAGGTGACCGAGGTCGACGACGCGGGCGACCCGGCGAAGGCGGTCTCCGCGGCGAAGGACCTGATCGGCAAGGGCACGAAGATCATCGCCGGTTCCACCTCCTCGGGCGTGGCCCTCCAGGTCGCCCCGATCGCCGCGCAGAACAAGGTGCTGTTCATCTCCGGTCCGGCGGCCACCGACGCGGTGACCGGGGCCAACAAGTACACGTTCCGTTCGGGCCGGCAGTCGTACCAGGACGTGCTGACCGCGAAGTCCTTCATCGGCGACGCGAAGGGCAAGAAGGTCGTGGTCTTCGCCCAGGACGGCGCCTTCGGTGACGCGAACGAGGCCGCCGTCAAGGCCGTCATCGGCGGCGCCGGCGCGACCGTCAGCAGCGTCCGGGCCCCGGCCAGCGCGACCGAGTTCACCCCGTTCGCCAGCCAGATCAAGGCGGCCAAGCCCGACCTGCTCTTCGTCGCCTGGGCCGGCACCACCGCCCCGGCCATGTGGCAGACCCTCGACCAGCAGGGCGTGCTCGCCTCCACCACGGTGGTCACCGGCCTCGACATCCGGGCCTCCTGGCCCACCTTCGGCGCGGCCGGCAGCAAGATCTCCTTCCTGTCGCACTACTTCGACGGGGCCAGCGACACCGAGGCCAGCAAGGCGCTGAAGGCCAAGGTCGGCACGCTCGACCTGTTCCACCCGGACGGCTTCGCCGCCGCCCAGATGGTGGTGCGCGCCGTGCAGGAGGGTGGCGACGACGTGGAGAAGATGATCAAGGCGCTGGAGGGCTGGCAGTTCGAGGGCGTCAAGGGCCAGATGAGCATCCGGGCCGCGGACCACGCCCTGCTCCAGCCGATGTACCAGGCCAAGCTCAGCGGCAGCGGCACCAACTACACGGCCACCGCGCAGAAGACCCTGACCGGCGACGAGGCCGCGCCGCCGGCCGGCCAGATGAAGGGCTGACCCGTGCTCGCCACCCGCGGTCTGACCTGGCGGATCGGTGAGGTCGCCATCGTCGACTCCGTCTACCTCGATCTCGCGCCGGGGGAGTTCCTCGGCGTGATCGGGCCCAACGGCGCCGGCAAGACCTCGCTGTTCAACCTGATCACCGGGCTGCGCCGGCCCACCGACGGACGGATCCTGCTGGACGGGGAGGACATCACCGACCTCCCTCCGCACCGGCGGGCCCGCCTCGGGCTCGGGCGCACCTTCCAGGCGTCCTCGGTCTTCGGATCGCTGACGGTCCGGGAGAACGTCCGGCTCGCCGTACAGGCGCACCGGGGTGGCTCGATGAAGCTGTGGCGGCGGGCGGCGGCCGACCGGGAGGTGGCCGCCGCCGCCGACGCGGCGCTCGACCGGGTCGGCCTGCACCACCGGGGTACGGCGCTCGCCGGCACCCTGGCCCACGGCGAGAAGCGGAAGCTGGAGATCGCGCTGCTGCTCGCCGGGGAACCCCGGGTCATGCTGCTGGACGAGCCGATGGCCGGGGTCAGCGCCGAGGACGTGCCCGAACTGGTCAGCGTGATCAGGTCGCTGACCGGCGACAGCGGCCGCGCGGTGCTCATGGTGGAGCACCACATGGACGTGATCCTGGAACTCGCCGACCGGATCGCCGTGATGCACCACGGCGCGCTGCTGGCCTGCGACACCCCGGACACGGTGATGGCCAACGCCACCGTGCAGGAGGCGTACCTGGGGGAATCGCTATGACCGAACCGATCCTGTCGGTGGAGAACCTGTCCGTACGGATCGCCGGCCTGCACATCCTGCAGGGCGTGTCGTTCGCCGTCGCGCCCACCGGGGTGACCGTGCTGCTCGGCCGCAACGGCGTCGGCAAGACCACCACGCTGCGCGCGATCGTCGGCCTCACGCCGCGCAACGGGGAGGTGCGGGGCACTGTCCGGATGGGCGCGCAGGACCTGCTGGCCCGCCCGACCCACCGGCTGGTCCGCGGCGGCCTCGGCTACGTGCCGGAGGACCGCTGCGTCTTCGCCGGACTCACCGTCGCGGAGAACCTGCGGCTCGCCGAACGGCGGGGCACCACCCCGGCGTACGACAAGGTCTTCGCGCTCTTCCCCGAGCTGGACCGGCGCGGGCGGCAACGGGCCGGCTCGCTCTCCGGCGGGCAGCAGCAGATGCTCGCGATCGGCCGGGTGCTGCTCAACGACAACCGGCTACTGCTGATCGACGAGCCGACCAAGGGGTTGGCGCCGAAGGTGGTGACCGAGGTGGCCGAGGTGCTGGAACGGGTGGCCGAGTCCGTGCCGGTGCTGCTGGTCGAGCAGAACCTCGCCGTGGTGCGCCGGCTGGCGCGCGATGCCGTGGTGCTCTCCGCCGGCCAGGTGGCCTGGACGGGCGACGCCCAGGAACTGCTGCTGGAGACCGCCCTGACCAAGTCCCTGCTCGGCGTCGGCTCCGAGGCGCCGGTGAGCGCGCGGAGCGAGCCGGGTCCGCCCGCCGCGCAGGCACGAACGAAGGGTGACGCGGCATGAACACGGTGATCCTGCTGACCCTGACCGGGCTCGGCCTGGCGGCGCTCTACTTCCTGGTCGCCTCCGGCCTGTCCCTGGTCTTCGGCCTCGCCGACGTGCTCAACTTCGCCCACGGCCTGTTCCTCGGCGTCGGGGCGTACGCCACCTGGTGGGCGGCGGGCAACCTGCCCGGCGCCGGCTCGGACGGCTTCGGTTTCGTGGTGGCGGTCGCCTTCGGCGTGCTCGCCGGTGCGCTCGTCGCGGTGCTGGTGGAACTGGTGCTGATCCGGCCGCTCTACTCCCGCACCATCGAGCAGGTGCTGGTCACCGTCGGCCTGTCGCTGGCCGGGGTGGCGCTGCTCCAGGCCACCTGGGGTGCGGACGCGCGCACCTTCCCGCGGCCCGGCTGGACCCGGAACGTCACCTCGGTGCTCGGCGCCAACGTGCCGAACGCCGGCCTGCTGCTGATCGTCGCCGCCGTGCTGGTGCTCGCCGGGCTGCTCGCCTTCCTCCAGTTCACCCGGTACGGCCTGATCATCCGGGCCGGCGTGGAGAACCGGGAGATGGTCACCGCGCTCGGCATCGACGTGCGCAAGGCGTTCACCCTGGTCTTCGCCATCGGCGGGGCGGCCGCCGCGCTGGCCGGCGCGCTCGGCGGCGTCTACTTCGGCACGGTCTCGCCCGGCCAGGGCGGCTCACTGCTGATCTTCGCGTTCATCGTGGTGGTGATCGGCGGGATGGGCTCGGTGGTCGGCTCCGCGTACGCGGCGGTCGCGGTCGGGCTGCTGCAACAGTTCGTCAACTACTACGGCACCTCCGGGCTCGGCGACGTCTGCGTGGTCGGTCTGCTCGCCGTGGTGCTGCTGCTGCGTCCGCAGGGCCTGGCCGGAAAGGTGGCTCACGCATGACCGAGGTGACGAGTCCCGAGGTTGCCGCGCCGCCCGCGCGGGTGCCCGACGAGCTGACCCCCGGGCATGCCCGCTGGCACGGGCTGCGCCCGTACGCGCCACTGGTGGCGCTGCTGGTGGCGGCGATCCTGCCGTACTCGACGGTCAACCTGCCGGGCATCTTCGAGGGGCCGCTGAACTCCCCGGGCACCCTGCAACTGCTCGCCATCTGCCTGGTCTTCGGCGGCCTGGCCGCCGGCTACGACCTGCTCTTCGGCCGCACCGGCATGCTCTCCTTCGGGCACGCCCTCTACTTCGCCGCCGGCGTGTACGGCACCGACATCCTGGTCACCCGGGCCGGGCTGCCGCTGTGGCAGGCGGGGCTGCTCACCGTCACCGGCGGGACGATCCTCGCGGCGCTGCTCGGCGCGGTGGCGCTGCGCACCGTCGGGATCGCGTTCGCCATGGTGACGCTCGCCTTCGCCCAGGTCGGGGCCATCCTGGTGGCCCGGGACTTCGGCGGGCTCACCGGCGGCGAGGAAGGGCTGCCGCTGGACGTCTCCGGCCTGCCGGCGGCCCTCGTGGGGGTCACCAACACGGTGAACCTGTACTGGCTGGCGCTGGCGTACCTGGCCCTGGTGGTCTTCGTGGTGCACCGGGTGAGTGGCTCGCCGACCGGGCGGGTGCTGGCCGGGCTGCGCGACGACGAGCGGCGGATCGGGGTGCTCGGGCTGGACCCGTACCGGTTCAAGCTGGTCGCCTTCACCCTCTCCGGTGGCCTGGCCGCGGCGGGTGGGGTGGTCTACTGCCTGATCGTCGGCGGCGCCAGCCCGCACATCACCTCCTCCGAGCTGACCTTGTCGCTGCTGGTCATGGTGGTGCTGGGCGGGCCCGGCACCCGCTGGGGCCCGGTGCTGGGCGGCGTCCTCTACATGTATCTGGACCACCGGCTCACCGCCTTCGGCAGCAGCGACGCGGTGAACAGCCTGCCGGCGTTCCTCAGCCACCCGCTGTCCCAGCCGCTGTTCGTCCTCGGCACCGTCTTCATCCTGGCGGTGTACTTCTTCCCCGGCGGCCTGGCCAGCCTCCGCACCCGCCTGCACCCCCTGCTGACCGCCCTCCGCCGCCGCTGACCCCCGCCCGCCCGCCGCCGCCCGAGTTGATCAAGGAGTTTGCGTCCGAATCCGCCGTAGGATGACGCACATTCCTTGATCAAGACGGGCTGCGCGCCGGCGGGCGCGAGGCGGGCTTCTGGAGGGGTCGTGGGGGAGAGCAGGTTCGCGGTTGTCAGCGGGGGCGGGACCGGGATCGGGGCCGCGGTCGCGCGGGGACTCGTCGCTGACGGGTACGACGTGCTGATCGTCGGCCGGCGCACGGAGGTGCTGCTGGCCGCCGCGGAACGGATCGGGGCGGAATCCGGGCGGCCCGAGGCGGTCAGCGCGGTGACCGCCGACCTGACCGATCCGGCGCAGCTCGCCGCCGTCGTCGAGGCGGTCGGGGAACGGACCGTCGATGCCGTGATCAACAACGCCGGCGGCTACCTGGCCGGGCCGACCGACACGCTCACCGACATGGCCACCTGGTGGCGGGCCAACCTGGACGCCAACGTGCTCACCGCCGTGCTGCTCACCGAGGCGCTGCTGCCCGCCCTGCGCCGCCCCGGCGGGCGGGTGCTGCTGATCAGCTCGATCGCCGCCCAGCGGGGCGGGGCCGGGCCGTACTCGGCGGCGAAGGCGGCGCTGCACGGCTGGGCGTACGACCTGGCCGCGCAGCTCGGCCCGGACCAGATCACGGTCAACGTGGTCAGCCCTGGCTACGTCGCCGAGACCGAGTTCTTCGGCGACCGGATGACCTCGGAGGGGCACGCCAAGCGGGTCGCCGCCACCCTGGTCGGCCGCGCCGGCGTACCGGACGACATCGCCGCCGCGGTCCGCTACCTGGTCAGCCCCGCCGCCGGCTACGTCACCGGCCAGGTCCTCGGCGTCAACGGCGGCTCGGTTCTCGGCCGCTGACCCGGCGGAGACGCTCCGCGACGTGCTGCTCCTCCTGCCGCCCGCCCAGCCCGCGTGCGCCCGGCCGCCGGCCGGGCGCCTGGTAGAAATGCCGGATGAGCCAGGATCGGACAGCCGTACGGGAGCGGGCCGAGGCGGTGCTGCGGCGGCTGGCCGGTGAGCACGCCCGGCTCCGCGAGGACCAGTGGCGGGCCATCGAGGCGCTGGTGGTGGACCGCCGCCGGGTGCTCTGCGTGCAGCGCACCGGGTGGGGCAAGTCGGCGGTCTACTTCGTCGCCACCGCCCTGCTGCGCGACCAAACCGAGCCAGCCGGCCCCACGGTGATCGTCTCGCCGCTGCTCGCGCTGATGCGCAACCAGGTCGAGTCGGCGGCCCGCGCCGGCATCCGGGCCCGGACCATCAACTCGGCCAACCTCGACGAGTGGGACGAGATCACCGCCGAGATCCACGCCGGTGCGGTGGACGTGCTGCTGATCAGCCCGGAACGCCTCAACAACCCGGACTTCCGGGACGGCGTGCTGCCGAAGCTGGCCGCCACCACCGGCCTGCTGGTGGTCGACGAGGCGCACTGCGTCTCCGACTGGGGGCACGACTTCCGGCCGGACTACCGGCGGCTGCGCACCTTCCTCGGCAACCTGCCCCAGCGGACGCCCGTGCTGGCCACCACGGCCACCGCCAACGCCCGGGTCACCCAGGACGTCGCCGAGCAACTCGGTGACGCGCTCGTGCTGCGCGGCACCCTGGACCGGGAGTCACTGCGGCTGGCCGTGCTCGACCTGCCCAGCCCGGCGCACCGGCTGGCCTGGCTCGCCGACCACCTGGACGGGCTCCCCGGCTCCGGGATCATCTACACGCTGACCGTGGCGGCGGCCGGCGAGACGGCCGAGTTCCTGCGCGCCCGGGGCTGGTCGGTCGCCGCCTACACCGGGCAGGCCGAGGACGCGGACCGGCGGGCGGCCGAGCAGGACCTGCTCGACAACAAGATCAAGGCGCTGGTCGCCACCAGCGCCCTCGGCATGGGCTTCGACAAGCCAGACCTCGGCTTCGTGGTGCACCTCGGCGCCCCGCCGTCGCCGATCGCCTACTACCAGCAGGTCGGCCGGGCCGGGCGAGCGGTCGAGCACGCCGAGGTGCTGCTCCTGCCCGGCACCGAGGACGCAGCCATCTGGCGGTACTTCGCCTCGCTCGCCTTTCCGCCCGAGGAGCAGGTCCGCGCCGTGCTGGCCGCGCTGCACCCGGACCGGCCGATCTCCACCCAGGCCCTCGAACCGATCGTCGACCTGCGCCGGGCCCGGCTCGAGCTGATGCTCAAGGTGCTCGACGTCGACGGCGCGGTCCGCCGGGTGCGCGGCGGCTGGCTCGCCACCGGCGAGCCGTGGGTCTATGACCAGGCCCGGTTGCGCCGCGTCGCCGAGGCGCGCACCGCCGAGCAGCAGGCCATGCGGGAGTACGCGACCACCACCGGCTGCCGGCTGCGCTACCTGCGCGAGTGCCTGGACGACGCCGACGCGGCGGACTGCGGGCGGTGTGACACCTGCGCCGGCCCGCTCTTCACCGCCGAGGTGTCCGACGCCGCGCTGACCGCCGCGCAGACCTTCCTCGGCCGGCCCGGGGTGGTGGTGCCGCCGAAGAAGCTCTGGCCGACCGGGCTCGACGCGGTCGGCGTACCCCTGAAGGGCCGCATCCCCCCGGCGGAGCAGGCGCTGCCCGGGCGGGCCGTGGGGCGGCTCTCCGACCTGGGTTGGGGCGGGCGGCTGCGCGGCCTGGTCGGGCCGGACGCCCCGGACGCCCCGGTGCCGGACGACGTGGCGGCGGCGGTGGTCGAGGTGCTGAAGGCGTGGGCGCACGGCGACGACCCCTGGCCGCGCCGCCCGGCCGGGGTGGTCGCCGTCGGGTCGCGGGCCCGGCCGGCGCTGGTCGGGTCGCTCGCCGAGCGGATCGCCGCCGTGGGCCGGCTGCCGCTGCTCGGCCAGGTGGTCCCGACCGGCCCGTCGCCGGCCGGTGGGCCGCGCGGCAACAGCGCGCAGCGGGTACGCGCCCTGCACGACGCCTTCGCGGTGCCCGCCGAGCTGGCCGACGCCCTGGCCGGGCTGGGCGGGCCGGTGCTGCTCGTCGACGACCTGGTCGACTCGGGCTGGACGATGGCCATGGTGGCCCGGCTGCTGCGCCGTACCGGCGCTCCGGAGGTGCTGCCGCTGGCGCTCGCGGTGGCCGGCTGATCCGTCGCCGGCTGATCCCTGGCCGGCTGATCCGTGGCCGGGCTGATCCGTGACCGGCTGATCCGTCGTCGGACGGGTGGCGGAAGTTCCCGGGCCGGCCGGATTGCGAGCGCCGCCACCGTCACGGACCGTCCGCGAGCCGGCACGGCGGGGGCCGGTACCGTGGGTCCCATGACCGAGCAGCGACCCGTCGTCCAGACGTACGCCGTCACCGGAATGACCTGCGAGCACTGCGTACGGGCGGTCACCGCGGAACTCTCCGCCCTGCCCGGGGTGGAGGAGGTCCGGATCGACCTGGCCGCCGGCACCGCCACGGTCACCAGCGGCGAACCGCTGCCCGTCGAGTCCGTCCGGGCCGCCGTCGACGAGGCCGGCTACGACCTGGCCGGCGGCATTGCCTGAGCCGTCGCCCAGCGCACCCGACGCGCCCCTCGGGGTGGACCGGGGCACGCTGCGGCTCGCGCTGGTGGTGGGCGGGCTGGTGCTCGCGGTGCTGCTCGGCTTCGGCCTCGGCCGGCTGAACCCGCCGCCGACCGCCGCGTCCGGCGCGGCCGGCGCCGCGCCGTCGAGCGCGGGGCACACCCATCCGCCGGGCACCGGCGCGCACTCCCACGACGGGGCCGACGTCACGCAGGCCGGCGGCGCGGACGCCGGCGGACTCTCGGTCAGCTCGGGCGGCTACACGCTGACCCCGTCGACCGTGCGGTTCGTCCCCGGCCGGGCCGGGGAACTGCGCTTCCAGATCCGGGACGCGCGGCGGCGGCCGGCCACCCGGTTCGCGATCGTGCACGAGAAGCCGATGCACCTGATCGTGGTGCGCCGCGACCTCACCGGCTTCCAGCACCTGCACCCGACGATGGCCGCGGACGGCACCTGGTCGGTGCCGCTGACCCTGCCCGAGGCCGGGGTGTGGCGGATGTACGCCGACTTCACCGTGGTCGCCGACGACGGCCGGCAGACCGCCGCCACGCTCGGCGCCGACCTGGCCGCGCCCGGCCCGTACGCGCCCCGGCCGCTGCCCGCCCCGGCCACCTCGACCACGGTCGACGGCTTCACCGTCGGGTACGACGGCACACCCCGGGCGGGGGAGACCCTGCCGGTGCGGTTCACCGTGCGCGGCGCGACCGGCCCCGCCCCGCTGGAGCCCTACCTCGGCTCGTACGGCCACCTGGTCGCGGTGCGCGAGGGCGACCTCGGCTACCTGCACGTGCACCCCGGGCCGCAGGCCGAGCCGGGCGGCGTGACGTTCTGGATGACCGCGCCGGGGCCGGGTCGCTACCGGATGTTCCTCGACTTCCAGGTGGGCGGCGTGGTGCGGACCGCCGCGTTCACCCTGACCGTCGACTGAGGGCTCAGCCGGCCCGGCGCACCGGGCGGCGGGCCAGGTAGCGGAGCAGGTCCCGGATGTGGTGCTTCTCCTCCGCGGGCACCGTCGGGTCGGCGAGCCGTTCCAGGATCACCCGCACGTCCGCCTCCACCGGCGCGTCGTCGCCCCGGCGGCGGGGGACGTGGCCGGCGTCGGGCAGGCCCAGGGCCCGGAACGCCGCCGCCACCGGCAGGTCCAGCGCGGCGCAGAAGCCGCGCACCTTGGCCAGCTCGGGGTAGTCCTGCCAGTCACCGGCCAGCCACCGGAACACCGTGGAGCGCCCCACGCCGGTGTGCGTGGCCAGGTCGGTGACCGTCCAGCCGCGCTCCTCGCGGGCGTCGTCGATCGCGCGCCGCACGAACCGCGCGAAGGCCATCTGCGGTGAAACCTCTGCGGACCCCATCCTTTCGGGTCTTCCCCTTCCGCGGGCGCACTCGACTCTGCGCATCGAGGGTAGTACGGCCGGGCCCGGAAACAACTGACTGATCGGTCGGAAGGTCCCGTGACCGGGACTCGATCCGCCGCTCCGGCGGTACCGGCCGCACGCGGTGGGCAGAGGCGGGCCGGCCCGGCGCCGTCAGGCCGGCGAGTCGGGATGCGGGGCGCCAACCGAGGCGGGCCGGCCCGGCGCGGTCAGGCCCGGCGGGTCGGCGAGTCGGGACGCGGGGCGCCGACCGAGGCGGGCTGGTGCGGCGCGGTCAGGCTGGGCGGGTCGGCGAGCAGGGTCGCCAACCGGGGCGTGACGCCCCACTGACCGACCAGCTCCCGGTACTCGGCGCGCTGCGCGTCGGTCGGCGCGGTCCCGATCAGCCGGGCCCGGATCAGCAGGTTGCGCGGGGTGTGCCGGGAATCGACGAACTCCACCACCTCGGCCCGGTAGCCGTGCAGCCGCAGCAGGCCGGCCCGCAGCGCGTCGGTCAGCACGTCGGCGAACCGCTCCCGCAGGATGCCCTGCCGGGTGAGCAGGTCGTACGGCTCGGGCGCGGGCCGGGACCGCAACTGGGCCGCGAGATCGTGGTGGCAGCAGGGAGCGGCGAGCACCCACCGGGCGCCCCACCGTACGGCGCGGGCCAACGCCTCGTCGGTGGCGGTGTCGCAGGCGTGCAGCGCCAGCACCAGATCCGGGGCGGGCTCGACCACCGCGTCGGCGATGGTGCCGGCCACGAAGCGCACCCGCTCGGCCCAGCCCAGCCGCCCGGCCAGCTCGCTGTTGCGCCGGCGCTGGTCCTCGCGGACGTCCACCCCGACCAGGTCGACGTCCAGCCCGCGCCCGGTCAGGAACCGGTACGCGGCGAAGGTCAGGTACGCGTTCCCGCAGCCCAGGTCGACCACCCGCAGCGGCCCGGTCAGGTCGTCCGGCAGGGTGGCGGCGAGCGCGCGCAGGAAGGCGTCCACCTGGCGGCGCTTGGCCGCCGAGCCGCCGATCTCGGCGAAGAGCGGGTCGCCCGGGTCGAGCAGCCAGTCCTTGGCCCGGTCGTGGCCGCCGGGCTCCGGCGCGGGCCGGCTGGCCGCCGCGCGGTGCACCTGCGCCTCGCCGGACTTGGTGACCCGTAGTTGGAGCGTGGCGTCGGCCGTCTCCACGTGCCAGTTGCCGAACGGCTCGGCGAGCAGCGCGTCGACCGCCGCGCCGGCCTCCGCGCCCGGCGCCACGTTCCGCGTGTACGGGCGGGCGCCGTCGGAGGTGGAGATCTGGAGCCGGGGTCCGGCCTTGAGGGTGACCGGCCGCAGTTCGGCCCGGACCACGGTGGGCCGCTGCCCGCGTCGCCGGCCGGCGGCGACCGCGCGGGTCAGGGCGGGGTCGAGCAGCAGCGCCCGCACCTCGGTGAGGGCGGCGTCCAACGGTTCCGGCATCACTCGATCTTTCTCGTCGTGGCGGGCGGCCCGGGTTGCGGAGAACGGGCGCTTCCGCCGGTGGGGAGGCCGCGAATTGCGGAGAACGGGCGCTTCCGCCCGGTCGGGAGGTCGCGAATTGCCCGCCGGTCGGGAGGCCGCGAATCGCGGAGAACGGGCCCTTCCGGCGGTTGGGTAGCCCCGATTTGCGGCAGGCGGGGGTGGATCACGGTGGATCACCCGGGACGGACGACGGCCCCCGGACCGGAGTCCGAGGGCCGTCACCTGTCGCTTGTCAGTCGGCGGTCGCCTCGGCCGGCGTACCGCTGCCCGATCCGCTGCCACCACGACGGCGCCGGCGGCGGCGCGGCTTCGGCACCGACTCGCCCTCGACGGCCGACGCGGCCGGCTCGGCACCGCCGTCGTTGGAGATCACCGCGGTCGGCTCGCCGGCGACCGCCTCGCCCGCCCGGCGGCGTCGCCGCCGGCGCGGGGTGCGCTCGCCCTCGGCGCTCTCGCCACCGTTGGCCTCGGCCGGCGTCGCGGGGGCCTCAGCCGGCGTCGCGGGCGCATCGCCACCACGACCCCGGCGCGGCTCCCGGCCCCGGCTGTCGCCGCGCCGCCCGCCACGCTCACCGCGGTCGCGCTCACCGCGCCGCGACCGGCCGCCGAGGTCCTCCTCGACCTCCGCGGCGAGCCCGGCCCGGGTCCGCTCGGCGGTCGGCAGGGTGCCGCTGATCTCGCGCGAGATGTCCAGGTCGGTGTAGAGGTGCGGGGAGGTGTGGTACGTCTCCGGCGGCTCGGGCATGTCGAGACCGAGGGTCTTGTCGATGATCCGCCAGCGGGGCATGTCGTCCCAGTCGACGAAGGTCACCGCGACACCCGTCGCCCCGGCCCGGCCGGTGCGGCCGATCCGGTGGGTGTAGGTGTCCTGGTCCTCCGGGCAGTCGTAGTTGATGACGTGGGTGACGCCGGTGACGTCGATGCCCCGGGCCGCCACGTCGGTGGCGACCAGCGTGTCGATCTTGCCGGCCCGGAACGCCCGCAGCGCCCGCTCCCGGGCGCCCTGGCCCAGGTCGCCGTGGACGGCGGCGACCGCGAAGCCACGGAAGTCGAGGTCCTCGGCGACCCGGTCGGCGGCCCGCTTGGTCCGGGTGAAGATCATGGTCAGGCCCCGCCCCTCCGCCTGGAGGATTCGCGCCACGATCTCGACCTTGTTCATCGAGTGGGTGCGGTAGGCGAGCTGCGTGGTCTGCGGCGACGGGCCGGTCTCGGCGGTGTGCCCGGCGTGGATCGTCACCGGCCGGCGCAGGAAGCGCCGGGACAGTGCCACGATCGGGTCCGGCATGGTGGCCGAGAAGAGCATGGTCTGGCGGTCCTCCGGGAGCATCGCCAGGATCTTCTCGACGTCGTCGAGGAAGCCCAGGTCGAGCATCCGGTCGGCCTCGTCGAGCACCAGCGCGCGCACCCGGTCCAGCCGCAGGTGCTTCTGCTTCTGCAGGTCCAGCAGCCGGCCCGGGGTGCCGACCAGGATCTCGACGCCCTTGCGCAGCGCCTCGACCTGCGGCTCGTACGCCACGCCGCCGTAGATCGGCAGCACCCGGACGCCCCGGGTGCGGCCCGCGGCGTCGAGGTCCTTGGCGACCTGGAGGCCCAGCTCGCGGGTGGGGACGACGACCAGTGCCTGGGGCACGCCGTCGCTGCCTTCGGCCGGGGCGAAGACCCGCTCGAGGAGCGGGATGCCGAAGCCGAGGGTCTTGCCGGTGCCGGTCGGCGCCTGGCCGATCAGGTCGACGCCGCGCAGCCCGATCGGCAGCGCGTACTCCTGGATGGCGAAGGCGCGGGTGATGCCGGCGGCGGCCAGGGCCTCAACGGTCTCCGGGCGGGCGCCGAGCGCGGCGAATGTGGGGGCCTCCGGACGGACCGGAGCGGTGGGGGCCAGTGGCTGGCCTTCAGTCTGCTCACTCATCTGGATGTGGGGGTGCCCTCTCGTGGTGCGCCCCTCATGTCCTCAGGGCGCGTTCGGTATGGCGCGGGCCACACGGTCGGGGGCGGTACGCCGAGCCGGACCGGGCCGCACGCGCGCCGGGGACCGGCGGTGACCAGCTCAGCTGGTCGGATCGGTGCCCACGGCAACTGTCTCATCCTACCTGAACCACCCCTGGGCAGTCCTCATTCCAGGTGAGCGGGCGGCGTCCGGGGGTGACAGATGTGACCTGGACCACAGATCATCCGGGCGGTAGCCTGCCCTCGTGCCCGCCCCCGACCCCGCCGCGGTCGACCTGCTCGGCCTCGTGGCGTACGGCGAACTGCTCGCCTTCGACCGGCTCGCCGCCGACGCCCGGCTCGCCCCCGACCTGCGTCGACGGGCCGCGCTCAGCGAGCTGGCCGCCGCCGGGATCGCCCACTACCGGTGGATCACCGACCGGATCGCCGCGCTCGGCGCCACGCCCGAGGACGCCGTGGCCCCGTACGCCGAAGCGCTGGAGGCGTACCACGACTCGACCGAGCCGCGGGACTGGCTGGAGGCGGTGACGAAGGCGTACGTGGGGGACGCGATCACCGACGACTTCCTGCGGGAGATCGCCGACGGGCTGGACGGGCCGGAGCGGCGGCTCGTCCTCGACGTCCTGCACGACACCCGGTACGCCGAGTTCGCCGCCGCCGAGATCCGGGCCGGCATCGCCGCCGACCCCCGGGTCGCCAACCGGCTCTCGATGTAGGCCCGGCGGCTGCTCGGCGAGGCGCTGTCGCAGGCCGGACGGGTGGCCGCCGCCGACCGGGGCGCGCTCACCGCGCTGATCGCCCGCCGGGAGGGCGTGGACGTGCCTGGGCTGTTCCGGCGGATCACCGACGCGCACACCGCGCGGATGACCGCCGCGGGGCTGAACAACTGAGGCCCGGTGGCGCCGTCCCCGGCCGGTGCGAGGACTCCTGGCGCGGGGCCGTGGCGCCGTGGCGGGTCACCCCGCCACGGCCACCTGGCAGGGAATCAGCGGACGGTGAACCCGACCGCGCGGGGCGAGGACTCCGCGATCTCGACGTAGGCGACCTTGCCGACCGGCACGATGACCCGCCGGCCCTTCTCGTCGGTCAGGGAGAGGCTGCCCTCACCCTTGGCGAGGGCGTCGGTCACGATCTGCTCGATCTCGGCCGGCGACTGCGCGCTCTCCAGGACCAGCTCCCGCGGCGCGTACTGCACGCCGATCTTGACCTCCACTGTGCCTCCTCAACTGGGGCGAAAGTGCCGCCGTGGGAAGGCTATCCGATCTGACGGCCCCATGTTCAGGCTGACTCACCTTGCAGCGGGAAGCTGGCGATACCCCGCCAGGACAGGGCCGCGACCAGCGCCTCCGCCTCGGCCTTCGGCACCTGCCGACCGCCGGCCAGCCAGAACTGCGCGGCCGTCTCGGCCGCCCCCACCAGACCCGAGGCGAGCAGTTCGGCGTGCGCCCGGCTCACGCCGGTGTCCGAGATGATGGTGTCGGTGATCGCGGCGATGCAGCCCTGCTCGACCCGCTCCACCCGCTGCCGGACGGCCGGGTCGTTGCGCAGGTCCGACTCGAAGACCAGCCGGAACGCCTCGCTCTCGTGGTCGACGAAGTCGAAGTAGGCGCGCACCGCTGCGCTGACCCGCTCCTTGTTGTCGTTGGTGCCGCGCATCGCGTCGTGCACCTTGGCCACGATGGCGTCGCAGTGCGTGTCCAGCAGCGCCAGGTACAGCTCCATCTTGCCCGGGAAGTGCTGGTACAGCACGGGCTTGGAGACTCCCGCCCGCTCGGCGATGTCGTCCATCGCCGCGGCGTGGTAGCCCTGCGCGACGAACACCTCCTGCGCCGCCGCGAGCAACTGCTTGCGGCGAGCCGAGCGGGGCAGCCGGGTGGGCCGGCCGGTGGTCTGCGCACCGTTCCCCACAGCGGTCATGGGATCCTCCGAGTTCCTAGTACGAGCCGGCACTTATCACCCGAACCGGTCGGGGTAGGTGAACCCGTCCCGGAATTGGCCCGCCGCTGTAACTTATCGCCACTGTCACCACACGGTAGCCTCAGCGGGGGCGACCAAGGAGCGCACGGTGAGTGAATCAGGGCAACCCGGAGCCCCCACCCCGGGAGAGCACGGCGACGGGACGGGTCGGCAGGACGACCTGGCCCGTACCGGCAGCGGGTGGGCGCCCCCGGCGACCGGCTGGGCCCGGGGCGCGGACGCGCCCGGTGGCTGGCCCCGGTCCGAACCCGCCACCGGCTGGGCCGCCTCCTCACCCCGCTACGGCGATCTTCCGGCCCCACTGCCGGCCCTGCCCGTCGAGGAGCCGTCGGCCCGGGTCAACGGTCGACACGTCAACGGCGTGCCGCACGCCGGGGAGGAATCGCCCGTGACCCGCCAGGCACCGGTGAGTGCCCCACCCGTCGACCCGCCGCACCGGGAGACCGACCGGCCGGTCGTACCGGCCCAGCGGCCGGCGCCCGGGGTGGAGCAGCCGGCCGCCGACGCGGAGTCCGGGCCGGCCCGGCACGCCTCCGACGAGCCGCCGGCCGGGCGCTGGGCGGACGGCGGCGTCCCGTCGTCCGCGCCGCCGGCCCTCCAGGTGCCGCCGGTCGGCGCGGCTGCCAGCGGATTCGAGGTGCCGCCCGGCTTCCACGCCCCGGCCGTCGACCGGTCCGCCGAGCAACAGCCACCGTCGCTCTCCCGGGGCTGGGCCGACCGGCCCCCGACCGAGCCGCCCTCGCTCTCCGCCGGGTGGGCCGGGCGGCCGTCCTCCGCGCCCCCGGCCGAGCCGGACCGGTCCGGTCGCCCGTCGTCCGCGCCGCCGGCCGACCCGGAGCACCCCACTCCGGTGTCCCCGGCCGCCCAGGGTTGGGGCGACCGCCCGCCGCCCGCCCAGCCGGGCTGGGCCGACCGCACCACCCCGCCGGGGCACGACCCGACCCCGGCCGGCCCGCCGGGCGGCACCGCCGACGAGCAGCGCACCGGCCCGGCCGCCGAGCAGCCGGCCGGCCCGCCCGGTGCACCGGACTGGGCCGCGCCGAGCTGGAACCAGCCGAGCAGGAGCGGGGCCTGGGCGCCGCCGTGGGGCCGGCCGGACACGGTCAGCGGCCACCGGGCCGGCGACGAGCCCGGACCGGCCGCGCTCCGCGCCGTCGGCGAGGAGCAGCAGCCGGGCGGCCGGGAAGCCGACGCGGCGACGGGCCGGGAGGACGGCCCGGCCGCCCGCCGCGCGCGCGACGAGTGGGCGCCCGGGCCGGCCCAGCCGTCCGAGCCGACCCGCGCCGAGCAGCCCACGGGGTACGCGCCGCCCAGACCCGAGCGACCCGGCGGGTACGAGCCACCCGGCGGCGAGCGGTCCGCTGGATATCCGCCGGCCGGGGCCGAGCGCCCGGGCGGGTACGAGCTGCCGGGCGCCGAGCGGTCGGGTGGATACGAGCAGCCCGGGGCGGAGCGGTCGGGCGGGTACGAGCCCGGGGCCGAGCGGTCCGGGGGATATGAGCCACCCGGGGCCGAGCCGGCCGGCGGGTACGAACCGCGGCGGGCGGGGCAGCCCGGCGGATACGAGCCGCGCCCGGCGGAGCAGCCGGACGGGTACGAGCCGCGCCCGGCGGAGCAGCCCGCGGGGCACGAGCCGCCCCGGGCCGAGCGGTTTCCGGGCTACGAGCTGCCCCGGACCGAGCCGGCCACGGGATACCAGCCGGCCACGGGATACGAGCCGGCCACGGGATACGAGCCGGCGCGCGCCGAGCCGGCGCGGCCGTACGAGCCGGTGCGCGCTGAGCCGTCCCCGGGATACGAGCCGTCCTGGGCGGAGGCGGGCCGACCGTACGAGCCGCCCCGCGGTGGCGAGCCGGCGCCGGTGCCCGAGCCGGCGACCCGGGAGGTCCCGGAGCGCCCGTCCTGGGCCGGGCCGCCCGTCCCGGTGACCCCGTTCGGCGCGCCCCCGTACGCCGCACCGACCAGCGCTCCGCCGGTTCCTCGCCCGGCGCCCGCCGACGCCGGGCCGGCCGGGCCCGCTCCCGGCGCCCGGCGGGCCGAGGAGCGCGACAGCGGCCCGTACCGGCCGCGCGCCGTCGCGGAGCCGCCCGGCGAGCCGGCGGCGCCCGCCGTCGGCCCGGCCGGCGTCGAGCGCGTGCCGGCCGCCGAGCCGACCGTTGCCCCGCCCTACGCGGCCCGCCGGTCGGCGCCCGAGACCGCGCCGCCGGCCGAGCCGGTCGCCGAGCCCGAGGCGGCGGAGGCCGCCCCGGTGGTGCTGCCGCAGCGCGTCCCCGCCGAGCCGGACGTGCCCGTCGTGCCGGAGCCGCCAGCCGTGGAACCGTCCGCCGAGACGCCGGAACTCGCCCGCATCGCCACCCACCTGCGCCGCGACGACGAGCCCGCGCCGCTGCGGGAGCGCCCCGAGGGCTTCGACGTCAACGCCATCCTGGACGCGGTCCGCGAGGTGCCCGGCGTCCGGGACGCGGCGTTGCGGCGTACCCCGGCCGGCGCGCACAGCCTCCGGCTCGACCTCGCCGACGGCGCCGACGCGGCCGACGTGAGCCGGATGGTGGCCCGCCTGCTCCAGGAGCGGATGGGGCTGGCCGCCGCCCCGCAGAACCTGCCCGGCACGCCGGCCACCCCGCCGCCGGTACGCCGCCGCTCGGTCTCGCCGCGCGCCGCCGACACCCGCGCCGCCGACACCCAGGCCGCCGACACCCGGGCCGTCGAGTCCCGCCCGGCCGAGTCCCGGGCCGCCGGGGCGCGCTCGACCGAGTCGCGCGGCGGCGAGGACGGTCCCGCCGGGCCCTGGCCGGGGCGCGCCGCCGAGGGCCGGGTCGCGGAGAACCGGGCCGGCGAGGGGCGCTTCGGCGGCACCGAGGCGCGCGGGAGCCGGCTCGCCGAGCCGCCCGCCGAGGTCGACGACGAGCCGGGTGGCGAGCCGCCGCGCCGGCGCCGGCCCGGCACGACGCACCGGGGCCGCGCGGCGGTGGAGGAGTCGTCGCTGGCGTCGGCCCCGACCGGTACGTCCACCGGCAGCCCGGCCACGGTCGGCACGTCGTACTCCGGTGGGCAGATGACCACGACGGAGACCGCGCCGTCGCGCCCGCTGGACACCGGCGGCCTGCCCGGCCCCCGGGCGGTGATCGACCACGTCCAGGTCAGCACCTTCGGTCTCGACGCCACCGTGGAGGTACGGCTGATCGCCGGCGACCGGACGGCGGAGGGGCACGCCACCGGGCCGGCGGTCGACGGGTACGTGCTGCGGCTCTGCGCGGTGGCCGCCGCCGCCTCGGTGGACGAGTTGCTCGGCCAGGCGGTCCGGACCGGGGAGCGGGGGCGCTGCTTCGTGGAGCACGCCGCCGTGGTGCCGTTCGGCAACTGCGAGGTGGCCACCGTGGTGGTGCTGCTGGTCTGCGACGGCTGGGTGGAGCAGCTTGCCGGGTCCGCCCTGGTCGCCGGGGACCCCCGGCAGGCCGTGGTGCGGGCCACCCTGGCGGCGGTGAACCGGCGGCTGGAGGCCCTGCTGGCCTGAGCCTGGATCCACCGGTACTCGGCTTCGGTGTCGGGCGTGTCGAGTGAATGAGGGTGCTCCTGAGCAGGAGGATCACGGTTTCCACACCAATTGA